>JBFWQM010000082.1:0-19434 GCA_050249455.1 Rhodospirillaceae bacterium
CGGTGCTGGAGCAGTTCCTCGGCCAGTTCTATGCCGACAAGGTGCCGCCGGAGCGCGTGCTGATCAGCCATCCGCTGCGCGGCCAGGAGCTGCTGGCGCAGGCGCTGGCCGTGCGCGCCGAGCGCGCGGTCGAGCTCGCCGTGCCGGTGCGCGGCGCGCGGCGCAAGGTGGTCGACAGCGCGCTGCTCAACGCGCGCGAGGCGCTGGGCCGGCGGCTGTCGGAATCGAGCGCGCAGCGCCGGCTGCTGGAAGGCGTCGCCGACGTGTTCGGGCTCGACGGGACGCCGCGGCGCATCGAGGTCTACGACAACAGCCACATTGCCGGCACCAACGCGATCGGCGCGATGATCGTGGCCGGGCCGGACGGCTACATGAAGAGCGCCTACCGAAAGTTCAACATCCGCGACTCCGAGCTGACGCCGGGCGACGACTACGCGATGATGAAGGAGGTGCTGACCCGCCGTTTCGCGCGCGCCCTGCGCGAGGATCCCGACCGCACCGGCGGCCACTGGCCCGACCTGGTGATGATCGACGGCGGCGCCGGGCAGCTCGCGGTGGCGCAGTCGGTGCTGGCGGAACTCGGCATCGAGGACCTGACCGTCGCCGGCGTCGCCAAGGGCCCCGAGCGCGACGCCGGGCGCGAGCATTTCTACGTCCCCGGCCGCACGCCGTTCATGCTGGAACCCAACGACCCGGTGCTCTACTTCCTGCAGCGGCTGCGCGACGAGGCGCACCGCTTCGCCATCGGCGTCCACCGCACCCGGCGCTCGATCGCCCTCGGGGCATCGCCGCTGGACGAGATCGCCGGCATCGGCGCGCGGCGCAAGAAGGCGCTGCTGCACCACTTCGGCAGCGCCCACGGCGTGTCCAAGGCGGGGCTGGCCGACCTGGAGGCGGTGGAGGGCATCTCCCGGACCGTCGCCAAGCGCATCTACGATCATTTCCACGCGGACGGGTGATGGAACATGGCCGGAAGCGTCCGTCGCGAGATGGCGGAAATCACCTGATGCTCTGGTGTAGTATGGTGACTGGCGGACAGAGCGTGCGATGATCACCAGCCTGCCCAACCTGCTGACCTTGGCCCGCGTCGCCGCCGTCCCGGCGATCGTGGCGCTGCTCTACTGGCCCGACGCGACCGGCAGCTGGCTCGCCTGCGGCCTGTTCGCAGCCGCGGCGATCACCGACTTCTTCGACGGCTACCTGGCGCGCGCGATGGCACAGCAGTCGGCGTTCGGCCGCTTCCTGGACCCGATCGCCGACAAGCTGCTGGTGGCGGCGGTGCTGCTGATGCTGGCCGGCACCGGGCGGATCGACGGCTTGGCGCTGATTGCGGCGGCGGTGATCCTGTGCCGCGAGATCCTGGTTTCGGGCCTGCGCGAGTTCCTGGCAGGGCTCAGCGTCACGGTGCCGGTCAGCGAGCTGGCGAAGTGGAAGACCACCATCCAGATGGTCGCCATCGGCATCCTGATCGTCGGCGACGCCGGCCCTGCGGACATCCCGGTGCGCACGATCGGTGAGGCCGGCCTGTGGGTCGCGGCGATCCTGACCATCGTCACCGGCTACGACTACCTGCGCGCGGGCCTGGGCCACATGGGCATCGGCGCCCGGCCCGAGCCCAGCTACGACGACGGCGAAGGCGACGAGCCCGCCGAGCGCCGGCTGCCGTCGCGGCGGTGAGCGGACGCGGCCCATGGAACGTACCCCGCAGGTCATCGGAATCGCCGGCTGGAGCGGCGCCGGCAAGACGACGCTGATCGCCCGGCTGATCCCCGCCTTGGTGCGCCGCGGCGTCAGCGTGTCCACCGTCAAGCACGCGCACCACAGCTTCGACGTCGACAAGCCGGGCAAGGATTCGCACACCCACCGCATGGCGGGCGCGACCGAGGTGATGGTGTCGTCCGCCAACCGCTGGGCGCTGATGCACGAGCACCGCGGAGCGCCGGAGCCGACACTGGACGCGCTACTCGCGCGCCTGTCGCCGGTCGACCTGGTGATCGTGGAAGGCTTCAAGTTCGGCGGTCACGCCAAGCTGGAGATCTACCGCGCCGCCGTCGGCAAGCCGCTGCTGTGCGCCGACGACCCGCAAGTCGTCGCGGTGGTGTCCGACGCGCCGGTCCCCGGCATCGCCCTGCCCCAGATCGACATCGACGACGTCGAGGCGGTCGCCGCCTTCATCGTGGCCCGGTGCGGCCTGGTCGACCCTTTCCGCCCGGAACAGGGGGAGAGGGAGACCGCGTCGACGATGGACGAGGACTGACGTGGCGCAGCTGTCCGACGACTGCTTCGCCTTCGGCGGCCGGCTGGCGACCGCGGCGGAGGCGCTGGCGGAGCTCGATCGCCGTCTCGATGTCGTCGTCGAGACCGAGACCGTCGCGCTGCGCGACGCGCACGGGCGCATCCTCGCCGAGGACGTCGTCGCCGGCCGTGCGGTGCCGCCGCACGACAACGCCGCCGTCGACGGCTTCGCGGTCAACTTCGCCGACCTGCAGGCCGACCGCGACACGCGGCTGCGCATCGTCGGCCGCGCCGCCGCCGGCCATCCGTTCGCCGGCGCGGTCGCGGCGGGGGAAGCGGTGCGCGTGCTGACCGGCGCGCCGATGCCGGCCGGCCCCGACACCGTCATGATGCAGGAAGACTGCCGCACCGAGGGCGACGCGGTCTTCGTGCCGCCCGGCATCAAGCGCGGCGCGAACCGGCGCAAGGCGGGCGAGGACGTGGCCGCCGGCGCCACGATCCTGGCGCGCGGCCGCCGACTGCGGCCGCAGGACGTCGGGCTCGCCGCGTCGGTCGGGTGCCGGACGCTGAAGGTCCGCCGGCCGCTGCGGGTGGCCCTGTTCTCCACCGGCGACGAGGTGCGCGACGTCGGCGCGGCGCTGGCGCCGGGCTGCGTCTACGACGCCAACCGCTACGTGCTGGCCGGCCTCCTCGCGCGGCTCGGCTGTCGGGTCGGCGACCTCGGCATCCTGCCCGACCGGCGGGAAGCGGTGCACGCCGCGCTGGCTGACGCCGCGGCCGGCCACGACCTGATCGTCACCTCGGGCGGCGTCTCCACCGGCGACGAGGACCACGTCCGCGACGCGGTGGCGGCCCAGGGCAGCCTGCATTTCTGGCGGCTGGCCGTGCGGCCGGGACGGCCGATCGCTTTCGGCCAGGTCGGCCGGGTGCCGTTCGTCGGCCTGCCCGGCAACCCGGTGGCGATGATGGTGACGTTCCTGCGCTTCGCACGCCCGGCGATCCTCAAGCTGTCGGGCGCCGCGGCGGAGCCGCCGCCGTTCTTCCGCGTGCGCGCCGCCTTCGACTACAGGAAGAAGGAAGGCCGGCGCGAATGGATCCGCGTCCGCCTGACCCCCGGCGCCGACGGCATCCACGACGCGCGGAAATTCGTGCGCGACGGCGCCGGCATCCTTACATCCATGGTGGAGTCCGACGGGCTGGTCGAGCTGCCCGAGGATTTGACTCGGGTGGAGGCCGGCACCATCGTCGACTTCCTGCCGTTCAACGAGGTCATCTGATGCAGGTGCTGTATTTCGGCTGGGTGAAGTCGAAGATCGGCCAGCCGGGCGAGGACGTCGAGCTGCCGGCCGGCGTGCGCGACGTTGCCGGGCTGATCGAGTGGCTGAAGGCGCGCGGCGGCGGCTATGCCGAGGCGTTCGCCAACGTCTCCGTCGTGCGCGCCGCGGTCAACCAGGAGCTGACCCCGCTCGACACCCCGATCCGCCCCGGCGACGAGGTCGCCCTGTTCCCGCCGATGACCGGCGGCTGAGCGGGTAACAAGCGATGGGACCGCGGCGTCACCCCCACCCAACCCTCCCCCGTCGAGGGGGAGGGCTCTCTTACCCCCTCCCCTATCGGACCGCGAAGCGGTCCGATAGGGGAGGGGGCGCCCCCGCTCCTCCGCTGTGGATTGGAGCATCCCGATGATCCGCGTCCAGACCGAGGACTTCGACATCGGCGCCGAGCTGAACCGGCTGACCGCGGGCAACACCAACGTGGGCGCGCTCGCCTCCTTCGTCGGCCTGGTGCGCGACCTGTCGGACGGCGCAGAGATCAGCGCGATGACGCTGGAGCATTATCCCGGCATGACCGAGAAGCAGCTCGCGAAGATCGAGGCGGAGGCGCGCGGCCGCTGGCCGCTCGACGACGTGCTGATCGTCCATCGCTACGGCCGGCTGGAGCCGGGCGACCGCATCGTGCTCGTGGCGACGACGTCCGCCCACCGCACCGCGGCGCTGGAGGCGTGCCAGTTCCTGATCGACTGGCTGAAGACCAAGGCGCCGTTTTGGAAGCTGGAGGACACCGGCGCCGACGCGCGTTGGGTCGATGCCCGCGAGTCCGACGACGACGCCGCCGAGCGCTGGGCGAAGGCCAGGTAGCCCGCGTCACGCCAGCCCGAGCGCCGCGCGGGTGCGCGGGCCGACCACGCCGTCGACGTCGAGGCCGTGCGCCGCCTGGAACGCCATCACCGCCGCGTGGGTGCCGCGCCCGAACTCGCCGTCGACCGCGAGTTCCGCCCCGGCGGCATTGAGCTTCCACTGGACCACCACCACCTCCGCCCCGCGGTCGCCCAGCGTAAGCAGGTCGGGGACTGTCCGCGACGGCGCGCCGAAGCGGCCTTCCGCGTGCCAGTGCCGGATCAAGGCCTCGCCGCATTCGAAGTGCATGCCGTCCTCGGTCGGGAAGCCGGCGCCCCAGTACCAGCCGTGGCGGTTGAAGTGCGGCGCGAGACGGGCGAGCCCGTCCAGCACCCGGTCGTCGCCGCGCCGGTCCAGCACCCCGTCGATGGTGACGTCGATCGCGGTGCCCCACGAATGGTTGCTGATCGCGGTCGTGGAGCCGCGCACGTTGCGCACGCACAGCATGCCGGCGTGGCCGATGGCGCGGTACAGCGCCGGCTCGGCCTGCCGCACGTCGTCGAGCACGCGCGCCAGCGATTCCACGGCAGGCGCGAGCCCGCGCACCTTGAGGTGGCCGACCGGGCGCGCGACGACCAGCGCGGCGAGCGCCGGGCTGGCGATGTCGCGGCATTCCTGGTCGTACCACGCGCGCGGGTTGCCCAGCAGCGACAGCATCGTCGCCTGCCGCGCGCTGCTAAGTCCTGCATTGATGCCCGGTGGGACCGGGACGAGATCGGTGAAGGCCATGGTCGTTCTCCCGTCGGCCGCGTGCCGGCGGCCTTGCGCGCAACATCACCACCGTGACGGGCGGCGCGCTGTGGCGTTTCTAACAACGGACGATCGCGCGATTGACACCGCGCCGACGGTCCTGTCTGAATGGCGGCGCCGGGATCAACGGGCAAAAGCGCCGCCCCGGCGATCTGGGAGACGTCGGGTGCTTCGGGTCAGTGGGCTGGAGAAGCATTTCGCCGCCCACGGCGGCCGTGTCGCCGCGGTGCGCGGCGTTACCTTTACCGTCGCGCGCGGCGAGTTCTATACCCTGCTCGGCCCGTCGGGCTGCGGCAAGACCACGACGCTTCACTGCATCGCCGGCCTGGAGACGCCCGACGGCGGCGAGATCGCCATGGCGGACCAGGTGGTGTTCTGCGCCGACCGCGCAATCAACGTCCCGGCGCACCGGCGCGACCTCGGGATGGTGTTCCAGAGCTACGCCATCTGGCCGCACATGACGGTCTACGACAACGTCGCCTTCCCGCTGATCCACGGCCACCGCCGCGGCCGCGCCGGCGACGTGCGCGCGCGGGTGATGCGCGCGCTCGCGATGGTCAAGCTGGAGGCGCTGGCCGACCGGCCGGCGCCGTTCCTCTCGGGCGGCCAGCAGCAGCGGGTCGCGGTGGCCCGCGCGCTGGTGCACGAGCCGGAGCTCCTGCTGTTCGACGAGCCGCTGTCCAACCTCGACGCCAAGCTGCGCGAGGAGATGCGCACCGAGATCCGCGAGCTCACCACCACGCTCGGCATCACCACCGTCTACGTCACCCACGACCAGGTCGAGGCGCTGGCGATGTCGGACAAGATCGCGGTCATGAAGGGCGGCGTGATCGTGCAGGAAGGCAGCCCGCGCGACGTCTACCTGCGCCCGCACGACGCCTTCGCCGCCGACTTCATGGGCGGCAGCAACATCGTCGCCGGCACGGTCGCGGAGACCACGCGCGGCGAGTTCGGGATGGTCGAGACGCCGATCGGCCGCTTCGCCTGCCGCCTGCCGCACGCCGCGGCGGCCGGCCAGCCGGTCGACCTGGTGCTGCGGCCGGAGGCATTCCGGCTGCGCAACGGGGCGGCGGACGGCATCAACCCGCCCAACGTCGTCGCGGGCACGATCGAGCATGCGAGCTTCATCGGCGAGAGCGTCGAAGTCCGGGTGCGGGTCGGCGACCAGGCGCTGCGCGTACGGCTCGACGCGCTGGCCGAGCTGGCGCCGCAGCAGCCGGTCCGGCTGGAGGCGCCGGCCGAGCGCTGCGTCGCGATCCGCCCGTCGCCGTCCCAGGCCGGCTGAGCCGCATGGCGACGATCGCCCGCCCGGCGCTACCCGCCCTGCCCGCCCGCCGCTGGACCCAGCAGGCGCTGGCGCGGCCGGTGCTGGTCGCCCTGGTCGTCGCGCTGGTTGCCGGGCCGCTGGTGGTGCTGATCCACACCAGCCTGCTGCCGCCGCGCAGCCTGCCCTTCACCGCGCTGTCGGCGACGGTGGAGAACTACGTGCGCATCTTCGCGCAGTCCGACACCTATTACCTGGTCCTCAACACGCTGTGGTACGCCGGCGGCACGGTGATGCTGGCCGTCGCCGTCGCCACCACCATCGCGTGGCTGACCGAGCGGACCGACCTGCCGCTGCGGCGCACGGTGCGCATCCTGATGTTCTCCTGGATGGCGGTGCCGCCGTTGGTCTTCGCGTTCGGCTGGATCCTGCTGCTCAACCCCGGCAACGGCGCGATCAACGCGCTGCTGAAGGGCCTGTTCGGCCTCGACCACAGCCCGCTCTCGATCTATTCGATGTGGGCGATGATCGCCATCACCGGCCTGTCGCTGGTGCCGACGACCTTCGTGATGATCAGCGGCGTGCTGCACAACATGGATTCGCAGCTCGAGAACGCCGCGACCGTTTCCGGTGCGGGCCGGCTGACCGTGCTGCGCCGGGTGACACTGCCGCTGCTGAGCCCCGGCATCCTGTCGGTCGCGATCTACCTGTTCATGGTGATGGTGCAGGCGTTCGACGTCGCGCTGGCGATCGGCCTGACGGCGCGGGTGCCGGTGCTGTCCACCCGCATCTACGTCCTCAGCACCGCCGATTCCGGCCTGCCCGACTACGGCCTGTCGGCGGCGTTCGGCGTCGTGCTGATGATGTTCGCGCTGGGGCTGATGTGGTGCTACTTCCGCGTCGTGCGGGTGGGCGAGAAGTTCCGCGTCGTCACGGGCAAGGCGTTCCGGCCGCGCCGGCTGCCGCTGCGGCGCTGGCGGCCGCTCGCGATCGGATTCGTCGCCGTCTACTTCGCGGTGATGTTCCTGCCGCTGCTGCTGCTGCTGTGGACCAGCCTGCTGCCGTTCTACCAGACGCCGTCGCTCGAGTCGCTGGCGGCGCTGTCGTTCGCCAAGTACGCCGACGTGCTGTCGCAGACGACGGTGCAGCGCGCCCTCGGCAACACGCTGATCCTGGTTTTCGTCAGCGCCACCGCGGTGATGGTGCTGTCTGGCCTGATCAGCTGGTATTCGGTGCGGACCAAGGGGCGCGCCGGAAAGCTGCTCGACGCGCTGGCGTTCACGCCGATCGCGGTGCCCAACATTGTGATCGCGATGGCGATCCTGATGCTCTATTTGCACACGCCATTGCACGGGACGGTGTGGCTGCTGGTGCTGGCCCACGTCACTATCTTCATCGCCTTCGGCACGCGCACGATGAACGCCGCGCTGCTGCAGATTCACCAAGAGTTGGAGAACGCGGCGACCGTCAGCGGCGCGCCGTGGGCGACCACCCTGCGCCGCATCATCCTGCCGATCCTGTGGCCGCAGTTCGTCAACGGCTGGCTGTGGGTGGTGGCGCACAGCGCGCGCGACCTCACCGTGCCGCTGATGCTGATGACCACCGGCAACCTGGTGTTCTCGTCGCTCCTGTGGCTGATGTGGCAGTACCCCAACGCGCCGGGCGCGGCGGCGCTGTCGATGATGATGATGGCCGGGCTGATGGCGCTGGTGGTGCCGGCGCAGATCCTGACCGCCCGCGGCAGCGACTAGCGATGCGAACAAGACTCGAAAGGGAGGCAACCATGAACCGATCCATCCCCGCCGTCGCGGCGCTCGCCGCGCTGCTGCTGGCGGCCGCGCCCGCGATCGCGGCGTCGTTCGACGAGGTGCTGGCCGGCGCGAAGAAGGAAGGCAAGCTCGTCGTCTGGGTCTCGACCCCGAACAAGGAGACCACCCACGGCGCGCTCGCCGAGGCGTTCAACAAGCGCTTCGGGCTGCAGACCAAATGGGAGTGGGTCGCCATGCACCCGCAGCAGTCGGTGACGCGGGTGATCACCGAGGCGGCGGCGGGCCGGATCAATGTCGACCTGGTCGGCGCCGGCAGCGCCGACCACATCAACAAGCTGCGCGAGCGCGACCTGGTCAAGGCCTACCCGTGGGTCGAGACGTTCAAGGCCGCGCTGCCGACCATCGCCGAACCGGTCGACCGCGTCCTGCCGGAGATCCGCGGCTCGGCGCTGTCTTGGTTCGACAACGTCTACGGCATCGCGTGGAACACCAAGCTGGTGAAGGCCGAGGACGTGCCGACCCGCCTCGACCAGTTCGCCGACCCAAAGTGGAAGGGCCGCTTCGTGCTGAACGCGCTGGGCGGCGCGCCGCTCGACGTGCTCAGCCTTTCGGTGGGCGAGGACAAGACGCTCGACCTGGTGCGCAAGCTCGTCGCCAACCAGCCCAACCTGCAGCGCGGCACGCCGTCGGTCAGCAACGCGATCACCACCGGCGAGGGCCACATCGGCCTGTCGTCGTACTTCAACGCCGACCGCGCCCAGCGCGGCGGCGAGCCGCAGCAGTTCCGCTTCTTCGAGGACACGATCCCGGTCGTGCCGCTGCACGTCTACGTGCCGGAGAAGTCGCCCAACCCCAACACCGCGCGGCTGTTCGCGGCATGGCTGGTGACCGAGGGCGCACGCATCGCCGAGGAGCGCGAGGCGCCGAGCCGGGTGAGCGACCCCGACTCCAAGCTCGCCAAGGCGGTGAAGACCGAGGCCGGCAAAGCGATGATTGTCGAGGCGAAGTCGATGGCCGACGTCGAGAAGGCGAGCGCGGTGGCGGAGAAGATCAGCGCGATCTTCACCGGCAAGGCGCGCTGAGGCGGAGCCGACGATGCCCGAGCGTTCCCGTTCCGCGACCGAGTGGCAGACCGGCCTGGTGCCGGTCGCCAAAAACACCTACGCCTACATCCAGGCCTCCGGCCGCGCCGGCATCAGCAACGCCGGGCTGATCGTCGGCCCCGACCGCGCCATCGTGCTCGACACCTTGGCGACGACGCCGATGGCGATGGACTTCATCGCCGGCATCCGCCGGGTCACCGACCGTCCGGTCAACGAGGTGCTGCTGACCCACCACCACGTCGACCACATCCTGGGCATCCAGAACTTCCTGCCGGCGCGGGTGATTTGCCACAGCCGCTGCCGGCAGGAGATCATCGCCAACGGCATGGACCTGCCCGAGCGCTGGGCCAAGCGGCGGCCGCAGTTCGCCGCGGGGCTGACCGGCATCCGCGTGTGCCTGCCCGACGAGACGTTCGACGACCGCGTCACCTTCTACCTCGGCGAGCGCGTGGTGGAGTTCTTCCATCCCGGCGTCCCGGCGCACACCGCGGGCGACGCGATGCTGCATCTGCCAGCCGAGCGCGTGCTGTTCGCCGGCGACATCTTCTTCTACCGGGTGGTGCCGGCCGGCTTCCAGGGCCACATCGGCCATTGGATCGAGGTGATCGACCGCGTCCTGGCGATGGAGGACGTGGAGGTGGTGGTGCCCGGCCACGGCCCGGTCGGCACCAAGCGCGAGCTGACCGAGACGCGCGACTGTCTGGCGCTGATCTACGAGGCGGCGCGCCGCGCCTTCGACCGTGGCCTCACGCCGGAGGAGGCGTGGAACATCCTCGACCTCGGCCCGTTCGCCGACTGGGCCGACGCCGAGGAGCGC
Organism: Rhodospirillaceae bacterium; assembly: GCA_050249455.1. Taxonomy (GTDB): domain Bacteria; phylum Pseudomonadota; class Alphaproteobacteria; order MPNO01; family VGEU01; genus JBFWQM01. The sequence continues at coordinate 10,116 of JBFWQM010000082.1, forward strand.
GCCACGGAAGATATCCGCCGCTGCTACCAGGAGTTCCGCGGCGAGCTGGGGTAGGGCCGGTACCGCGTTTTTTTGCTCGCTATCGCGAGCGCCCCTCCCCCAACCCCCCTCCCCTCGCGGGAGGGGGTTGGGAGACGGGGCGCCTCCGCCGAATGCTGTAACAGCCGCCTCACCCCGGCGCCTGGAGCAGCCCCTTCATCCCCAACGTGTGGCCGACCACGCGTTCGCCGGCGACCACCTTGTGCGACAGCGTGCCGATGCCCTCGACCTCGAAGGTCGCGGTCTGGCCGACCTTGATCCAGCGGTGCAGGTCCATCGAGCAGCCGAAGCCGACCGTGCCGGTGCCGAGCACGTCGCCGGGATAGAGCGTCTCGTTGTCCGAGGCGTAGGCGACCAGGTGCTCGGCGAGGAAGCTGCGCTTGTGGCCGGTGTTGCCCTCGAACCAGGTCTCGCCGTCGACCGCGACGCGCACGTCGAGGTCCGCCTCGTCGATCTCGTCGGCGGTGACCAGGCACGGGCCCAGCACGGTGCACCAGTCCTTGCGCTTGGTCGGGCCGAACGGCTCGCGCTCGTAGCCGTCGCGGCAGCTCGGGTCGATCAGGATGGTGTAGCCGGCGATGTGGTCCTTCGCCTGCTCGAAGGTCAGGTTGCTGCCCTGCTTGCCGATCACGATGCCGATCTCGATCTCGAGGTCGAGCCGCTCGGTGTAATAGGGATAGGGGATCGGGTCCTCCGGACCGACGATGGTGTCGGGATTTCCCTTGTAGTAGGGCGGCGTGACGTACCACGCCGGGCGCTTGGGGAACGGCCGGTCGGCGCGGCTCATGTGCTCCTCGTAGATCGAGAAGTCGCGCAGGCTGTTCGGCCGCGGCACCGGCGCCAGGAGGCGCACGTCCTTGCGCGCGTAGACCAGCCGCTCGCCGCCGGCGCCGCGCGGGTCGGTGCCCTTGGCGAGCTGCCGCCGGGCGAAGGCGACCGCGTCCTCGGCCGCCGCGCGCGACTTGTGCGCGCCGCGCAGCCAGCCGATCATGTCGGGCGGCGTGCGCAAGTGCGCCAGCTCGCGCGGCGTCGGCTCGTCGGTCTCCGCCCTGAGGTGCGCCTCATACGCCGCCGTCAGGTCGGCGATCCGCCCGTCCTGGTGCCCGTCGATCAACGCCCCGATCCGCCGCGCCCTGCCGACAGCCGTCTCGACCTCGAACGTCACGAGCTTCACGCGCCGCCTCCCCGATGGGTTTTTTTCTGCCGTCCCGCCCCCGTTCGCGGGGGCCGAGGTTCAGTCGTCAGTCTTCGGCCTCAGGTGAGCGAAGGCCTTTCGCGCGTAAGCGCCGGCTTCGTTCATTTCTTGCCTTAGCGATTGAATTTCCGAGGGACTGAGCATCTCGGAATCCGGAGAGGTAGCCGGCTTCTGCGGCCGTGAGGGCGCCGGATTCGATCCCGAACCATTCGCGGATTTCGTCGCCAAATCGCGCCTCCAGATGCCGGACCTGAGGTGGCTTCGCGGTCAATACACCGCCGCGTCCCGCATTGACAAGCACCACCACGCCGACGACCTCGCCGCCGTTCGTCCGGATATGATTGGCCAGCTCGGCCAGGGTGCTTCCCATGACCGTGACGTCATCGACGAGGACGTGACGCCGTCCCCGAGTCACTTCGCCGTCGAACATAGCGCGCGAAAGGATGCGTTCCAGCGGCCGCGCGCCGGTGTGGAAGGCGCGCGACGATTGAACGATCTGCGTTGAGAATTCGGCGCCGATCGCCAATGCGTGCCGCGCCGCCAGCATCAATGGGATCTTGTTTCGACCCGCCGCCTCCTCGGCAAGGACCGGCACGAATATGGAATCCGCCGCAAAGCGACGGCGCGTCTCTTCCGCGGCAGCGGAGGTCACGCATTCGGCGATCAGATGTTCGGCCGCCAGCGTGTCGCCGGCCTTTGCGTCGAGATAAGCCGCGTGCCGCTTGATCAGCGCGTTGTCGCGATAAGAAGCGATCGGCGGATCGGCCTCGCCCGGTATGCCGAGGCGGCGGACCGCTTGGGCGATGGGCCGATCCTCCGTAGGCCGGTCCCTAGACCGTCCGCACCAGCTTCTCGTAGTCGTCGCGGAGCTGGCGGGTGACCGGGCCGACCTGGAAATTGTATTCGTCGATCTGGCCGACCGCGGTCACCTCGGCGGCGGTGCCGGTGACGAAGACCTCGTCGGCCTTGTCGAGCTCGGCCGGCATCAGCGCGCGCTCGATCACCTTGATGCCGCGCTTCTTCGCGAGCCCGATCACCGACCGGCGGGTGATGCCGTCGAGGAAGCAGTCGGGCTCCGGCGTGTGCAGCTCGCCGTTCTGCACCAGGAACAGGTTGGCGCCGGTCGATTCGGCGAGCCGCCCGCGGTAGTCCAGCATCAGCGCGTCATCGAAGCCCTTCGCCTCCGCCTCGTGCTTGGACAGCGTGCAGATCATGTAGAGGCCGGACGCCTTCGCCTTCACCGGCGCGGTGTCCGGCGCCGGGCGGCGCCACGGACCGCGGGTCAGCTTGATGCCTCGGTTGCGCGCTTCGGGCGAAAAGTAGGACGGCCATTCCCACACGCCGATGGCGAGGTGGATCTTGGTGGCCTGCGCCGACACGCCGAGCTGCTCCGCCCCGCGCCAGGCGATCGGGCGGACATAGGCGTCCTGATGGCCGGCGGCCTTGACGGCCGCGTTGGTCGCCGCGTCGATCTGCTCGACCGTCCACGGGATCTCGAAGCCCAGGATCTTTCCGGAATCGATCAGCCGCTGCGAATGATCGCGCAGCTTGAACACCGCGCCGCTGTAGACGCGCTCGCCCTCGAACACGCAGCTCGCGTAGTGCAGGCCGTGGGTCAGGACATGGATCTTGGCGTCGCGCCAGGGGATTAGCCGGCCGTCGAACCAGATCTCGCCGTCTTGGTCGTCGAAGTTCATCATCGCGGTAACACCCCAGACGAAGACATTTTATTACGAAAAACGGTTGCACCCAGTAACATTCAGAGGCATATATGTCAACATGGTTGACGTAAAATCCTCCGCAAATCCGCTTTTCCTGCGCGAAGAGGAGCTGCGCCAGGGCATCGAGCTGCTGTTCTACGGCTATCGCGACTTCACGTCCGAGCCCGACGCGATCCTGGCCGAGTACGGCTTCGGGCGCGCCCATCACCGGGTGATCTATTTCGTCGGCCGCAACCCGCAGATGACGGTCTCGGAGCTCCTGGGCATACTTAAGATCACCAAGCAGAGCCTGTCGCGCGTCCTGGGTCAACTGGTCGAGCAGGGCTTCATCGTGCAGTGCCCCGGCCCGCGCGACCGCCGCCAGCGCCTGCTGGCGCTGACCGAGAAGGGGGCGGAGATGGAACGCCGGCTGTCGGAGCCGCAGCGCGCGCGCATCGCCAACGCCTATCGTGAGGCCGGCGCCGAGGCGGTGGAGGGCTTCCGCAAGGTGCTGCTCGGCATCGTCAACCCGGAGGACCGCTCGCGCATCCTGGCGCGCATCGGGACGGAACGGCGCGACCGCTGAGCTAGATGTCGATCGTCCCGGTCAGGTAGAGGACGGCGCGGCCGCCGATCGAAACGCGCGCGCCGCGGTCTTCGCACCACAGCTCGCCGCCGCGGGCGGAGACCTGGCGCGCGAACAGCGCCTCCCTGCCCAGCGCCGCCGCCCAGTAGGGGATCAGCGTGCAGTGCGCCGACCCGGTGACCGGGTCTTCCGGGATGCCGTAGGACGGCGCGAAGAAGCGCGAGACGAAGTCGCAGTCCTCGCCCCGCGAGGTGACAATGACGCCGCCGTCGAACCGGGCGAGCGCCGTCATGTCGGGCGCGAGCGCGCGCACCGTCGCCGCGTCGTCGTAGACGCAGAGCCACTTCGCCGCCGTCAGCACCGCGCGCGGCGGCGCCCCGAGGGCGGCGGCGAGGCCGTCGGGCGCGACAACCGGCGCCGCCGGCAGCGCCGGGAAGTCGAGCACGAAGCGGTCGCCGTCGCGCGTCACGTCGAGCCGTCCGCTCTTCGTCTCGAACGCCACCGAGTCGCGGCCGGGCTGCAGCACGGTCATGATCACGAACGCGGACGCCACCGTCGCGTGGCCGCACAGGTCGACCTCCATGGTCGGCGTGAACCAGCGCAGGGCGTAGCCGCCGCCGGCCGCGACGAAGAATGCCGTCTCCGACAGGTTGTTCTCCGCCGCGATCGCCTGCAGCGCTGCGTCCGGCAGCCACCCGTCCAGCGGCACCACCGCCGCCGGGTTGCCGCGGAACACCGCGGAGGCGAACGCGTCGACCTGGTAGATTGGCAGGCGCATCTCGACCTCCTGCATCCTTGCGTCGGCGCAATCCCCCACGTCACCCCGACCCTCTCCGCCCCCCGGGGCGGAGAGGGTGCGAGCGCAGCGAGCGGGTGAGGTGGGTGTCGCCGCCGCACCGATCTATGACGGCGAACAGCGCGAGTCAAAACCGCGAACCGCTCACCCGCCGGTGAACGGGCGGACCGTGTGGCCGTGGTCGATCGGGCCGTGACCGTGGCCGTAGCCGGGGGCGCCGGCGATGGCGGCGTGGACATAGGCCTGGGCGCGGGCGACGGCATCGCGCAAGGAGAGTCCCTGCGCCAGGCCGGTGGCGATGGCCGAGGCGAGCGTGCAGCCGGTGCCGTGGGTGTGGACTGTGTCGATGCGCGGCTGCTCGAACCACTCCATGTCGTCCTGCGCGACCAGCAGGTCGCGCACCGCCGGGCCCGGCATGTGGCCGCCCTTGAGGAACACCGCCGGCGCGCCGAGGGTGAGCAGCGCGGTGGCGGCGTGCACCATGTCGACTTCGGAGTGGATGCCCATGCCGGCGAGCGACTCGGCCTCCGGCACGTTGGGCGTGATGACGGTGGCGATCAGCGCCAGCCGGCGCTTGAGCGTCGCCTTGGCCTCGTCGGCGAGCAGCGCCGCGCCGCCCTTCGCCACCATCACGGGATCGACCACCAGCGGCGCCGCCGGCGCCATCTCGTCGAGCACGTCGCACACGGCGTCTATCACCTCCGCCGAATGCAGCATGCCGGTCTTCACGCAATCGACGCCGATGTCCTCGATGCACAGCCGCATCTGCTGCTGGATGAACTGGATCGGCACGGCGTGGACGCCGTAGACGCCGGTGGTGTTCTGCGCGGTGAGCGCGGTGATGGCGGTCATCGCGTAGCCGCCCAGCGCGGTCACGGTCTTGATGTCGGCCTGGATACCGGCCCCGCCGCTCGGGTCGGAGCCCGCGATGATGAGCACCCGGCCGCGCACGCCGCGATCAGTGTCCGGCAACGCGTTCGATCGCGCCGACGATGTTGGAGACGACGTCCTTCACCAGCAACTCGTCGTCGCCTTCCGCCATCACGCGGATTACCGGCTCGGTGCCCGACTTGCGGATGACCAGCCGGCCGCCGTGTCCCAGCCGCGTCTCGCCGGCGCGGATCGCCGCCTGCACGGTATCGATCTCGAGCGGCTGCACGCCGTTGAACCGGACGCTGGTCAGGAGCTGCGGCACCGGCGCGAACATGCGCCCGACCTCGCTGACCGGCTTCTGCGACTGGACGACGACGGCCAGCACCTCCAGCGCCGCGATCAGCCCGTCGCCGGTGGTGGTGTAGTCGGACAGGATGATGTGGCCGGACTGCTCGCCGCCGACGTTGCAGCCGTGCTGGCGCATCCGCTCCACGACGTAGCGGTCGCCGACCGGCGCGCGGTGCAGGGTGAGGCCGGCCGCCTCCAGGAAATGCTCCAGCCCGAGGTTCGACATCACGGTGCCGACCACCGCGTCGCCCTGCAGGCGGCGGTCGCGCGACCACGACCCGGCCACCATGGCGAGAAGCTGGTCGCCGTCGAGCAGCGCGCCCTTCTCGTCGGCAATCAGCACGCGGTCGGCGTCGCCGTCGAGCGCGATGCCGATGTCGGCGCCGTTCTCCACCACCGCGCGGCGCATCGCCTCCGTCGCGGTCGAGCCGCAGCCCTTGTTGATGTTGAAGCCATCCGGCGACACGCCGATCTTCACCACCTCGGCGCCGAGCTCCCACAGCGCGGCGGGGGCGACCTTGTAGGCAGCGCCGTGCGCGCAGTCGATCACCACCTTGAGCCCGTCGAGCCGCAGGCCCTTGGGGAAGGTGTTCTTCACGAACTCGATGTAGCGGCCTTCCGCGTCGTCGAGCCGGCGGGCGCGGCCGAGCTGCATCGGCCCCGCGTAGCCGACCGTGAGGTCGCCGTCGACCAGCGCCTCGATCTCGGCTTCCGTTTCGTCGGACAGCTTGAATCCGTCGGGGCCGAACAGCTTGATGCCGTTGTCCTGGAACCCGTTGTGCGAGGCGGAGATCATGACGCCGAGGTCGCAGCGCAGGCTACGCGTCAGCATCGCGACGCCGGGGGTCGGCATCGGGCCGATCAGGATGACGTCCATCCCCATCGAGATGAAGCCGGCGGTCAGCGCCGGCTCCAGCATGTAGCCGGACAGCCGCGTGTCCTTGCCGATCACCACGGTATGGCGGTGCGAGCCGCGGGTGAACAGCCGCCCGGCGGCCATCCCGACCCGAAGCACCGTTTCCGGCGTCATCGGCTCGGCATTCGCCTTGCCCCGGATTCCGTCGGTCCCGAACAGGGATCTACGCATCATGCGGTTGCCGTCGGCCATGGGTTGCACGAATCATGACTGGTTCATTTCTTGAGTGCACCAAAAAAGTAAATCGCGGTTTAAATAGCCCGAATCGTGTGAGTTCGCGGTGACCTCACGCACAGACCGCGCGAAGGACCGCCAGCGCCTGCGCCGCCGCGGCGACGTCGTGCACCCGGTGGAACTGGACGCCCTGCGCAACGCCGGCGCAGACCGCGGCCAGCGTGCCGGCGAGGCGATCCTGCGCCGCCTCCCCCTTCGACAGCATGCCGATGAAGCCCTTGCGCGAGGCGCCCAGCAGCACCGCGCAGCCGGTGCCGTGCAACAGGGTCAGCGCGTCCAGCAGCTCGGCATTGTGGCGCACCGTCTTGCCGAAGCCGATGCCGGGGTCGACGGCGATGTCGGACGTTGGGATGCCGCCCGCGCGGCACGCCGCGACGCGGGCGGCGAGGAAGGCGAACACGTCGGCAGGCGCGTGGCGGTAGCGCGGGTCGCGCTGCATCGTCGCCGGCGCTCCCTGCATGTGCATCAGCACCACCGGCGCGCGGCGCGCGGCGACCAGCGGCAGCGCGTCGGGATCGTCGCGCAGGGCGGTGACGTCGTTGACGACCGCCGCCCCGGCGTCGAGCGCCGCCGCCATCACCGCGGCGCGGCGGGTGTCGATGGAGACGCGCAGGCCTTGCGCCGACAGCGCCGCCACCACCGGCAGCACGCGGTCGCATTCGGCCGCGACCGGCGTCGGGGCCGCGCCCGGCCGGGTCGATTCGCCGCCGACGTCGATCACGTCGGCCCCCGCCTCCGCCAGCGCGAGGCCGTGGGCGATCGCAGCGGCCGCGCTGGGCAGTTGCCCGCCGTCGGAGAAGCTGTCCGGCGTGACGTTGACGACGCCCATCAGCCGCGGCCGGTCGAGGGCGAGCCCGGCGAACGGCGGCCGCGGCGCGACGAGCGCGTCCAGCCGGGCGCGCACCGCCTGCTCCGCCGCGGCCGGCAGGCCGGCGACCCAGTCCTGCAGCGCCGGCACGCTGGCCATCGCCGGCTCCACCGCACCTTCCGGCGGCACGAACAGGAGCCGGCAGGCGGTGAAGGCAAGCGGCCCGCCGGCCAGCGGCAGCGCGAAGCCGGCCTCGCGCGCCAGCAGGGCCGCCGCGCCGGACAGCAGGCCGCGCGGCTCCACCAGCACGTCGCCCGCAAGCGGAAAGCCCCGGGCGAACCCGGGGCTTGGCGCGACGACAGTCGTCATGCCGGCGTCGTCATGTGCCGGGCTGCGGCTCCGGCAGCCCGTCGGCGTCGCCGAGGCCTTCGCCGCGCGGGCGGCTGCCCGAGGTCGGCACCGACGAGCGGCGGCCGGTGTCCTTGGGCGTGTCGTCTTCCGACGGGCGGAATATCGACTCGCCGCGCAGCAGCGCCTTGACCTCCTCGCCCGACAGCGACTCGTATTCCAGCAGCGCGTTGGCCAGCCGGTCGAGCGCGTCGCGGTTCTCGGTCAGGATGCGCCGCGCGGTCTGCTCCGCGTCGTCGATGATGCGGCGGATCTCCTCGTCGATCAGGTGCGCGGTGGCGTCGGACACGTTCTTGCGCTGGGTCACCGAGTGGCCGAGGAACACTTCCTCCTCGTTCTCGCTATAGCGCAGCGGCCCGAGCTTCTCGGAGAAGCCGAACTCGGTCACCATGCGGCGGGCCAGCGAGGTGGCTTGGCGGATGTCATCGCCGGCGCCGGTGGTGATGTTGTCGGAGCCGAACACCAGCTCCTCCGCCACGCGGCCGCCGAACATCATGGCGATGCGCGACAGCAGCTCCTTCTTGGAGAAGCCGTAGCGGTCGCGCTCCGGCAGCGACATGGTGACGCCCAGCGCGCGGCCGCGCGGGATGATCGTCACCTTGTGCAGCGGGTCGTGCTGCGGCACGTGCAGCGACACCAGCGCGTGCCCGGCCTCGTGGTAGGCGGTCAGGCGCTTCTCTTCCTCGGTCATGACCATCGAGCGGCGCTCGGTGCCCATCATGACCTTGTCCTTGGCCGCCTCGAACTCGGCCATGGTCACCAGGCGCTTGTTGCGCCGGGCGGCGAGCAGGGCCGCCTCGTTGACCAGGTTGGCGAGGTCGGCGCCGGAGAAGCCGGGGGTGCCGCGCGCGATGATCTTGGCATCGACGTCGGGCGCCAGCGGCACCTTGCGCATGTGGACCTTGAGGATCTGCTCGCGGCCGGACACGTCGGGGTTCGGCACCACGACCTGGCGGTCGAAGCGGCCGGGGCGCAGCAGCGCCGGGTCGAGCACGTCGGGCCGGTTGGTCGCGGCGATCAGGATCACGCCCTCGTTCGCCTCGAAGCCGTCCATCTCGACCAGGAGCTGGTTGAGGGTCTGCTCGCGCTCGTCGTTGCCGCCGCCCAGGCCGGCGCCGCGGTGGCGACCGACCGCGTCGATCTCGTCGATGAAGATGATGCAGGGGGCGTTCTTCTTGCCCTGCTCGAACATGTCGCGCACGCGGCTCGCGCCGACGCCGACGAACATCTCGACGAAGTCGGAGCCCGAGATGGTGAAGAACGGCACGTTTGCCTCGCCCGCGATGGCGCGCGCCAGCAGGGTCTTGCCGGTGCCCGGCGGGCCGACCAGCAGCACGCCCTTGGGGATCTTGCCGCCCAGGCGCTGGAACTTCTGCGGGTCGCGCAGGAACTCCACCACCTCCTCCAGCTCGGTCT
>JBFWQM010000083.1:0-19398 GCA_050249455.1 Rhodospirillaceae bacterium
CGACGCCGAAGTACTCGAACGTCTGGCGACGGCTGACAGGCTTGGTCATCTCGGTGAGCCGATCGATGTCCCAGCGCGGCGCCTTGGCGAACTTGTCGTGCGAGACCTTGAGCGTCAGCCCCGGCGAGAAGCGGCCGTACCAGACGTCGGCGTTCAGCGTGTCCCAGGGCACGGCAGTGAACTGTTTCTGCGACGCGAGCGAGTCGTTGGCGCCGATCAGCGCCAGGACGATGCGGCCTGTATCCGGGCGGATCAGCAGGTATTGCAGGGTGCCGACCGACTTGTAGTCCTTGTCCCAGACCTCGCGGCCGATCAGGTCGTTGGCCGCCATGATGCTGATCGTGCTGATCTGGCGCATCTGGCTGTTCGTCGCCGCGTCGCCTTTCGACGCGGCGGCCGTCTTGGCCTGGTCGGCGGCTGCGGCGGGCCCGGCGATCAGCGCCAGGGCCGCCACCGCGGCGGCAGTCTCAGTCAATGCAAAGCGTGGCGTTCGCATGGCCGTCTCCTTTGTGCGGTTGACCAACGGCGATCGTTGCGATCCCACGGCTGCAACGGCGCCGGCGCGACGCCCGTTCCGCGCCCAGGCCGCACGGCCGCCGCAAACGCCGGCCGTGCGCGTTCACAATTCGGTGGGTCGGGGTTCTGCGTAAGGCCGCCGCCGAACGCGACGAAAAGGCGCGCCGTCAGCTCACCGCCAGCACGCCGCCGCCGTCGACCTGCAGGATGGTGCCGGTGATGTAGCTGGCGCGGTCGGAGGCGAGGAACAGGACGGCGTCGGCCACCTCCTCCGCGCGGCCCAGCCGCCTCATCGGAATCGCCTTCGCCGGTCCCTCGGCGCCGCCCATGCCGGCGGCGATCATCTGGTCCTGGCGCGGCGAGGCGATCGGGCCCGGCGACACCGCGTTCACCCGGACGCCGCGCGTGGCGTAGTCGGTCGCCAGCCCCTTGGTCAGCAGGTTGACCGCGGCGTTGACCGACCCGCCCGGCATGTGGATCGCGATCGGCTGCTTGCCGCCGGTGCCGGTGACGTTGACGATGCGGCCGTCGCCCTGCGCGACCATGTGCGGCAGCGCCGCCTGCATGGTGTTGATGTAGCCGAGGTACTTGGTGTCGATCGCCGCGCGCCACGTCGCGGCCTCGAGCTCCGCGAATGGGCCGAACGCGGGCACCGTCATCGTGTTGACCAGGATGTCGATGCGCCCCGCCTCGCGCACGATGCGCGCCGCCGCCGCCTTCGCCTGGTCGGGCTGCGTGACGTCCGCGGCCACCGCAAGCGCGGCGGCGTTGGTCTCCTGCCGGATGCGCGCCGCGACCTCCGCCGCCGCCTCGGCGCGGCGCGAGGTAATGACCGGCCGCGCGCCTTCGCGCGCCAGCGCCAGCGCGATCGACGCGCCAAGCGCGCCGGTGCCGCCGGCCACCCACGCCACCTTGCCGCTGAGGTTGAGGTCCATCGTCGTCGTCTCCTTGCTGTCAGGTCTGCCCGGCCGGGTTCAGCTCGATCACTTCCGGGCAGGCGTTGGGATCGGTGTTCGCCGCATAGAGGATCGCCGCCGCCACGTCGTCCGCGGCGAGCGGCGGGTAGGCGCGGGCGCGGTAGGCAGCCTGCACCTCGGGATGGTCGATCGCGCGCAGGATTGCGGTGTCGGCGATGCCGGGCGCGACCTCGGTCACCTTGACGCCGAACGGCATCAGCTCCAGCCGCAATCCCTTGCACACCGCGCGCGCCGCATGCTTGGTCGCCGCGTAGACCAGCGTGTAGGGATACACCTGCCGCGCCAGGATCGACGACACGACGATCACGTGGCCGCGCCGACGGTCGCGCATGCCGCGCGCCACCGCCTGGGTCAGGCGCAGCAGCGCGATCAGATTGGTGTCGATCACCTGCTGCCAGTCCGCCGGGTCGCTGTCGAGGAACGGCGCATGGCGAAGCGTGCCGGCGCAGTTCACCAGCACGTCGACCGGCCCCGCCGCGGCGGCGAGGCGGTCGACGAACGCGGCTTCGGTGACGTCGCCGGCGATCGCGCGCACGGCGCCGCCCGCCGCCTCGGTCAGCGCCGCCAGCGCGTCCGCGCGCCGGCCGGTCGCGACAACGTCGTCACCGGCGCGCGCGAACGCCAGTGCCGCGGCGCGCCCGATACCCGAGCTCGCGCCGGTGACGAGGACGCGGCGCGCGCCCGCAACCGTCGCCGTGACGTCCGACATGACCCCCTCCTCCGGCGGCAGCCGCGGCCGCCCGTCCCGTTCGTTAACGACTACAGGCTCGCGCCGGCGGCGACAACGGGTGTGACCGCCGTCACACCCGAACGGGCCGCCCTTCTTTGACACTGCGGGGGCAACGCTTTAGGGTGCCCGCTCTGGCGGGGCCGCAAAAGGAACGTCCACTTTGCCCGCAGGCGACGACCAGTTCTTCGTTCGATTCTGGGGCGTCCGCGGCAGCATCGCCTGTCCCGGTCCGGACACCGAGCGCTATGGCGGCAACACCGCGTGCCTGGAAATCCGCTGCGGCCAACAGCTCTTCATCCTGGATGCCGGCACCGGCATCCGCGAGCTCGGCGGCGCGCTGGGCGGGCAGATGCCGCTCGATGCCGACATCTTCCTCACCCATACCCACATCGACCACATCGTCGGCCTGCCGTTCTTCGGCCAGGCGTTCATCCCGGCCAACCGCTTCCGCATCTGGGCTGGCCACCTGCTGCCGGAGAACGACGTGGAGACGGTGCTGCGCTCGATGATGACGCCGCCGCTGTTCCCGGTGCCGCTCGACATCTTCCGCGCCCAGATCTCGTGCCACGACTTCCTCGCCGGCACCACCCTGGAGCCGCGGCCGGGCGTGCGGGTTCGCACCGCTCCGCTGAATCATCCCAACCGTGCCACCGGCTTCCGGCTGGAATACGGCGGCAAGGCGATCTGCTACATCACCGACACCGAGCACGTGCCCGACCAGCCCGACCGCAACATCCTCGACCTCGTCGCCGATGCCGACGTGATGGTCTACGACGCCACCTACACCGATGCCGAGTTCCCCCGCTACGTCACCTGGGGCCACTCGACGTGGGAGGAAGGCGTGCGGCTGTGCCGCGCCGCCGGCGTCAAGACCCTCGCCCTGTTCCACCATCTGCCCGGCCGGACCGACGCCGAGCTCGACGCCATCGGCGCGGCGGCGGCGCGGGCGTTTCCCGGCGCCGTCGTCGCGCGCGAGGGCCTGACGCTCGCGCCGTGAGCGCGGGCTTCCCCGATCGCCGCGCCCGCGGCCGCTACCGCCGCCTCGGCCTCGCCACCGTGCTGGGCCTCCGGCCGGGCGGCGTCTTCATCCCCTACCGCCACGCCGACACCCTGGCGCCGCCCGACGCGCCCTACCCGGCGGCCGCCGCCGCGTTCGACGCCGCGCGGCCCACGTTCCGCCGTGTCCTCGCCGACATCGACGCGGTGGCCGGCGACCTGATGTCGATCGGCGGGCCGCCGCCGGCGCCGCGCTGGGACCAGGACTGGTTTGCCGGCCTCGACGCTGCGGCGGCCTACGCGCTCGTGCGCGCGCGCCAGCCCGCCTTGGTCGTGGAGGTCGGCTCCGGCCACTCGACGCGGTTCATGGCGCGCGCGGTCGCCGACGGCGGGCTCGCCACCCGCCTCGTCGCGATCGACCCGGCGCCGCGCGCGACGCTCGACGGCCTCGCGGTCGATTTCCGCCGCGGCACCCTGCAGGACGCGGACCGGGCGATCTTCGCCGCGCTGCGGCCGGGCGACGTCCTGTTCATCGATTCCAGCCACGTGCTGGCGCCGGGCAGCGACGTCGACATCCTGCTCAACCGGATCGTGCCGTCGCTGCCGGCCGGGGTGCTGGTGCACGTGCACGACGTCTTCCTGCCCGATCCCTACCCGCCGGAATGGGCGTGGCGCGGCTATGCCGAGCAGCTGCTGCTCGTGCCGTGGCTCGCCGGTGGCGGCATGGCGCCGGTGTTCGCCAGCCGCTACGTGCGCACCCGCATGGCCGCCGACGTCGCGGCCTCCGCCGCGGCGCGGCTGCCCGGCGGCGCGCCGGCCTACGAGTCGAGCCTGTGGCTGGTCCGCCGCTGACCTCGCGCGCCGCGGCGCTGCCGCCGCGCATCGCCACGGCGATCGCGGCGCAGCAGGTCGCGAGCGAACGGCTGATCGGCCTATGCCAGCTCGCCGTCGTCGTGCTGTTCGGCACGCTCTACCTCGTCTCGCCGAAGACGTTCGATGCCGCCGACACCTTCGCGCCGGTGCCGTGGGTGCTCGGCGCCTACTTCGTCTTCACCCTGGCGCGGGTCTATGCCGCCGGGCGCGGGGCGCTGCCCGACTGGGCGCTCTATCTGTCGGTCGCGGTCGACATGGGGCTGCTGTTCGCGCTGATCTGGAGCTTCCACCTGCAGTACGGACAGCCGCCCAGCTTCTACCTGAAGGCGCCGACCCTGCTCTACGTCTTCATCTTCATCGCGCTGCGGGCGCTGCGGTTCGAGGCGCGCTTCGTCCTGGTCGCCGGCGCGCTGGGCGCGCTCGGCTGGCTGGCGCTCGTGGTCTATGCGGTGCTGGCGGAAGACGGCGCGATGGTGACGCGCGACTACGTCTACTACATGACCGCCAACTCGATCCTGATCGGGGCGGAGGTCGACAAGATCGTCTCCATCCTGACCGTGACGGCGATCCTCGCGGTCGCGATCGTGCGCGGGCGCAACCTGCTCATCAGCGCGGTCACCGAAGGCGCCGCGGCGCGCGAGCTGTCGCGGTTCTTCGCGCCGGAGGTGGTGCAGCGGATCACCGCCGGGCGCGAGCCGCTCGGCCCCGGCGTCGGCGAGGTGCGCGAGGCGGCGATCCTCTATTGCGACATGCGCGGCTTCACCCTGCTGTCGCAGGAGATCGCGCCCGCGGCGCTGCTGGCGCTGCTCGCGGAATACCGCTCGCGGGTCGGCGCCGCGGTGGACGCGGCGGGCGGCACGGTCGACAAGTTCCTCGGCGACGGCGTCCTGGCCGGCTTCGGCGCGCACCGTCCGTCCGACACCTATGCCGCCGACGCGCTCAACGCCGCGGAGGGGATCGTCGCCGCGATAGCGGCGTGGAACCGCGAGCGCGCGGCGGCCGGCGCTGCGCCGGTGCGCATCGGCGTCGCGGTGGCCGCCGGGCGCATCGTCGCCGGCGCGCTGGGCGATCCGTCCCGGCTCGACTACACGGTGATCGGCGAGCCGGTGAACCTTTCCGCCAAGCTGGAGAAGCACGCCAAGGTCGCCGGCGTCCAGGCGCTCGCCACCGCCCACGCGCTGGCCCGCGCCCGCGCCCAGGGCTGGACCGCCCCGCAGGCACCCGTCCTGCTGCCCGCCAGCCGGGTCGATGGCATCGCCGACCCGGTCGACATCGCGGTCATCGCGCGGTGATCCAACCCTCTCCGCCCCCAGCGGGGCGAAGAGGGAGAGCTCAGCGGTACGGGTCCGCGGCGTCGCGCAGGCCGTCGCCCAGGAAGTTGAAGGCGAGCACGGTCAGGATCACCGGGATGACCGGGATCAGCAGCCACGGGTAGAGCACGACGGCGTTGATGTTCTGCGCCTCGGTCAGCAGCACGCCCCAGCTCGTGATCGGCGGCCGGAGCCCGAGCCCGAGGAACGACAGTGCGGTCTCGCCCAGGATCATGTTGGGCACCGACAGGGTCGCCGAGGCGATCAGGTGGCTCATGAACGACGGCATCATGTGGCGCCAGATGATGCGCGACGGCCGCGCGCCCATCAGCAGGGCGGCGGAGACGAAATCCTCCTCGCGCACCGCCAGCAGCTTCGAGCGCACCGCACGCGCGAGCCCGGTCCAGTCGAGCAGGCCCAGGATGATGGTGATCCCGAAATAGATCAGGATCGGGCTCCACGTCACCGGCAGCGCCGCCGACAGCGCCATCCACAGCGGCAGCTCCGGGAACGATCGCAGGACCTCGATCGAGCGCTGGGTCAGGTTGTCGACCCAGCCGCCGTAATAGCCGGCCAGCCCGCCGATCAGCATGCCGAGCACGAAGCTGATGGTGATGCCGACCAGCCCGACGGTCAGCGAGATGCGCGTGCCGTAGACGATGCGCGACAGCACGTCGCGCCCCAGCCGGTCGGTGCCGGCCAGGAACAGCGTGCCGCCCTCGGCCGCACAGAACAGGTGGACGTTGCCGGTGAACATCCCCCACCACTGGTACTCGTCGCCGCGGCACAGGAAGCGGATCGGCTGCACGGCGCTGCGGTTCTCGGTGTACTCGCGGCGCAGGTTCTCCATGTTGAGCTTGTAGTCGAGGCCGTAGACGAACGGCCCGACCAGCCGGCCCTCGTGGAACAGGTGCACGGCCTGCGGCGGCGCGTAGATGAAGTCGGTGTGGCGGGTCGACAGCTCGTAGGGCGCCAGGAACTCGGTGACCAGGATCGAGAAGTAGAGCAATCCCAGGAACGCGCCGGAGATCACCGCCACCTTGTGGCGGCGCAGCCGCCACCACATCATCCGCCACTGCGAAGCGAGGAAGAAGCGCTCCTGCTCGGGGGTCAGCTTTTCCGCGACGTAGGGGTCGAACGGCTCCTTGGCGACGAAGTGGGGGATGCGCGACGCGGCCTCGCGGGTCTCGGCGGTCATCGGCGGATGCCGCCCTGCAGCCGGATGCGCGGGTCGAGGACGGCGAGCGCGATGTCGGAGACCAGCACGCCGAGCACGGTCAGGATGGCGAGGAACATCAGGAACGAGCCGGCCAGGTACATGTCCTGGCTCTGCAGCGCGGTCAGCAGCATCGGCCCGGTGGTCGGCAGCGACAGCACGACGGAGACGATCGCCGCACCGGAGATGATCTGCGGCAAGAGGCTGCCGATGTCGGAGATGAACGGGTTCAGCGCCATCCGCATCGGATACTTCATCAGCAGGCGCAGCGGCGGCAGGCCCTTGGCGCGGCCGGTGACGACGTACTGCTTCTGCAGCTCGTCGAGCAGGTTGGCGCGCAGCCGGCGGATCATCGCCGCGGTGCCGGCGGTGCCGATCACGATGACCGGCACCCACAGATGCTCGATCACCGAGACGAACTTGCCCCACGTCCACGGCTGGTCGATGTACTGGTCGTCCATCAGCCCGCCGATCGAGGTGCCGAACGCCACGTTGGCGACATAGAGCAGCACCAGCGCCAGCAGGAAGCTCGGCGTCGCGAGCCCGAGGAATCCGATGAACGTCAGCCCGTAGTCGCCCCAGCTGTACTGGTGGGTCGCCGAATAGATGCCGATCGGGAACGACACCAGGTAGGTGAACAGCACGGTGGCGAACGAGACGATGACGGTCAGCCACATGCGGTCGCCGATCACCTCGTTGACCGGCAGGTTGTATTCGAACGAGTAGCCGAAATCGCCCTGCAGGAAGCCGGCGGCCCAGACGAAGTACTGCTCGTACATCGGCCGGTCGAGGCCGTACTGCTCGCGCAGGAACGCGATCTTGGCCTCGTTGACCGCCTCGCCCTGGCTCTGCAGCTCGGTGATGTAGGTGGTCAGGTAGTCGCCGGGCGGCAGCTGGATGATGACGAAGATGATGACGCTGATCGCGATCAGCGTCGGGATCATGATCAGCAGGCGGTGGACGAGATAGCTGAGCATTCGCTTGTTATGGGGCCTGTGCCGATTGGCGCGGGGCCTCTTCCTCGATCCAGAACGTGTCGGGGCGGTAGATGCCGAAATGCGCCCCCGGCTCCCAGTTGTAGAATCCCTTGCGCGGCACGTTGTGGACCGTGTTGCGCACGACGATCGGCTGCGGCACCGCAGCGACCAGGCCGATGGTGTAGACCTGCTCGGCGTTGATCTCCAGCATCCTGTGCCAGATCGCGACGCGCTCCTCCTCCGTCGCCGATCGGATCCAGCGGTGGTAGAGGTCGAGCAACTCCTTCGGCCCGTCCATGTCGGGCGCCTCGCCCGCAGCGCCGCCGGTCTGCAGGTACTGGCCCCATTTCGGCCATTGCAGCTGCTGCTGGTCGGTCGGCGCCAGCTCGGCCGGCATGATGTCGGGCGTCGGCAGGCCGTTCTCCCAGCCCGACCACACCGACATCAGCGTCTCGCCGGCGAAGATGCGGTTGCGGAAGACCTCGCGCTGCGACGGCCGGGTGTAGGTCTTGATGCCGGCCTTGAGCCACGAGTCGTGGATCAGCGCCAGCACGTCGGTCTGCTCGGTCTCCTCGCCCGCCGTCTCGATGACGATCTCCATCGGCCGGCCGTCGGGCAGCAGGCGGACGCCGCGCGAATCCCGCCTGGTCAGCCCGATCTCGTCGAGCAGCGCGTTGGCGCGCTTCAAGTCGAACTGCGTCCACGCCTCGCGGTATTCCTTGCGGTAGAGCGGGCTCTGCGGCAGCACCGTGTTGTTGCCGGTCAGGCCGAGGCCGAAATAGACGACCTGGTTGACCTCGTGGCGGTTCGACGCCAGCGACAATGCGCGGCGGAACCGGACGTCGCGGAACAGGGCGCGCCAGACCGCGTCGTTGGCGTTCAGGTTGGGGTACAGCGCGACCTGCGCGCCCTTGGCGCTCTCCCACAGGTAGACGCTGTAGCCGTAGCTCTTCTCGCCCTGCTTCAGGAACGGATAGTTCGAGAAGGCGAGGCCGCGCGCCTGCAGGTCGACCTCGCCGGCGCCGACCTTGGCCGGGGTGATCTTCGGATCGACCACGTGCAGCATCACCTTGTCGATGTAGGGCAGCTGCCGCCCGGCGGCGTCGACGCGGTGGTAGTAGGGATTGCGCACGAACTCGAAGCGCTGCGACGGCGGCTTGGTGACCAGCACCCACGGCTCCAGGCTGGGCAGCGCCGGGTTGTCGTTCTGGTACTGGTTGTCCTGGTTGTTGTGCAGCGCCGCCCAGTTGCGCCGCTTGGCCTTCTTGACCATGTCGTCCAGCGCGGCCTTGTCGGCATACCTGACGTGGAACTGGCGCAGGTAGTGGGCCGGCCGGTAGATGTAGAGCGGCGCGGTGCCGGCCAGCGCCGGCAGGAAGCGCGGGTTCGGCCCGTCCCAGGTGTAGCGCACGGTCCACTGGTCGGGGTACTCGACCTTCGGCGGCTTGCCGTCGACCATCATCTCGTGCGGCGGGCCGACAGGCGACAGCTCCTTGTTGTTTGCGACGTCCTCCCAGAAGTAGCGGAAGTCCTCGGCGGTGAACGGGTGGCCGTCCGACCAGCGATGCCCGGGGCGCAGCCGCAGGGTGAAGCGGCGCCCCTCTTCGACTTCGTAGCCGGCCAGGATGTCGGGCTTGATCTTGAAGTCGGTGTCGTAGACGGCCAGCCGCGCGTAGCCGAACACCACCATCAGCCGGGTGTCCTTGCTGCGCCCGACCACGGTGGACAGCGCCCCGCCGTGGCGTCCCGGCTTGCGGTGGTGGGCATGGACGTCGACCACCGCCGGCGTCTGCGGCAGCCGCTCGGCCAGCGGCGGCAGCCGGCCTTCCGCGACGTCCTTGGCCAACGACGGCGCATCGATCAGCGGTCGCTCCTGCGCCGACGCCGCGCCGGCGGCGAGGGCGAATGCGGCGGCCGCCGCCGCGGCGAAACTACGCAATGAAACCGGCATCATGCGGCCCTCGCGAACTTTGCTGCTGGATCGGCGCGGACGAAATGGCCGCCGCCCAGCGCCACCAGCGCCGTGCGGCTGTCGGGGGCGACGGTGAACGGCGACGGCCACGCCGACGGGATCGACGCCTTGCCTTCCATCAGCGCGGTGAAGTCGAGCCGGGCATCGAGGCTCGCCTCGGGCACCGCGGCCAGGAGCGCCTTGGTGTAGGGATGCATCGGGTTGCGGAACAGCAGCTCGCGCGGCGCCGTCTCGACGATCAGGCCGGCGCACATCACGGCGATCCGGTCGGCGATGTAATCGACGACGGCCAGGTTGTGCGAGATGAAGATGTAGGTCAGCCCCAGCTCCTTCTGCAGGTCGCGAAGAAGGTTGAGGATCTGGGCCTGGACCGAGACGTCGAGCGCCGAGACCGGCTCGTCGCAGATCAGGAGGTCCGGCTTCAGCGCCAGCGCGCGCGCGATGCCGATGCGCTGGCGCTGGCCGCCGGAGAAGCTGTGCGGATAGCGGTTGAGGAAGCGCGGGTCGAGCCCGACCAGCGCCAGCAGCTCCTTCACCATCTCGACCCGGTAGGCGGGGTCGCCGATGCGATGGATGACCAGCGGCTCGCTGATGATGTCGAACACCGTCATGCGCGGGTTCAGCGAGCTGAACGGGTCCTGGAAGATGAACTGCATGCGGTGGCGGTAGGGCAGCATCTCGCTGTCCCTAAGCCGCGCCAGGTCGACCACGCGCCCGCGGTCGTTGAACAGGATCTCGCCGGTGTCGGGCTCCAGCGCGCGCATGATCAGCTTCGACAGGGTGGTCTTGCCGCAGCCGGATTCGCCGACGATGCCCAGCGATTCGCCGCGCGACACGTAGAAGCCGACGTCCTCCACCGCGGTCACCTCGCCGCCGCCGCGGCCGAACAGCCCGCCCTTGCGCAGCCGGAACCGCTTCGACACGCCCTTCACCTCGAGCAGCGGGGTGCGCGGGTCGGTGCCCGCCGGCCACGGCTCCTTGGCGGCCAGCAGGTGGCCGGTCTCGTGCTTGATCTCGCGCAGCGGCACCAGCCGCTCGCCCGGCTTCATGTCGAAGCGCGGCACCGCGCGCAGCAGCGCGCGCAGGTAGTCGTGGCCGGGCCGGCGGAAGATGTCCTCCCGCGTGCCGTATTCCAGGACGTGGCCGTGGTACATCACCACGATCTCGTCGGCCAGGTTGGCGACGACGCCGAGGTCGTGGGTGATCATCAGGATCGCCATCTGCAGCTCGTCCTGCAGGTCCATCAGGAGCTTCAGGATCTGCGCCTGGATGGTGACGTCCAGCGCCGTGGTCGGCTCGTCGGCGATCAGCAGCGACGGCCGGCACACCAGCGCCATCGCGATCATCGCGCGCTGGCGAAGCCCGCCCGACAGCTCGAACGGATAGGTCTTCAGCGCCTTGCCCGGCTCCGGGAAGCCGACCAGGCGCAGCATCTCGCGGGTCAGCGCCTCGCCCTCGGCGCGGCCGACGTCGCGGTGCAGATGCAGCGCCTCGCTGATCTGGTCGCCGACCGTGTGCAGCGGCGACAGCGAGGTCATCGGCTCCTGGAAGATGATCGAGATCTTGCCGCCGCGGATCGACCGTGCCGCCGGACCGTCCGGCGGCAGCGCGGCGATGTCCACCGCCTCGCCATTCGCCGCCGGGTCGCGGAACAGGATGCGGCCGCCGGTAACCCGGCCGGGCTTGGGCAGGATGTTCATGATGGTCTGGGCGACCACCGACTTGCCAGAGCCGGACTCGCCGACCAGCGCGACGGTCTTGCCCGCCGGCACCCGGAACGACACGCCGTCCACCGCGCGCACCACGGCGCCCGACACGTGAAACTCGACCCGCAGGTCCTCGACCGTCAGCAGGTCGCTCACGCCGGTCTCCCTCGTCCGGCGCGGATGCCGAGCAGCGACAGGTTGGCGGCGGTGGCGGGCGGCAGGTCGAGCCCGCGCCGTTCGGCGGCGCCGGCGGCGCACGCCACGACGTCCGGGAAGCCCTCCAGGGTCGACTCGATCCTCAGGGTCCGTCCGCCGGCGTCGAGCTTGAGCTGCATCCAGCCTCCGCGGCCATCGCGTTTGGTCGAATAATAATTCAACTTCATCGACGAAAGGTCTACCCAGCGCAATTGCGCCGTGCGCAATCCTGTCGCGGCGATCGTCGCGTCATCGATTTTGATGCGCTGCGGGATACGCGCCAGGGTGCGCAATCCATAGGCAGCAAACAATGCCGCGAGCACGCCCAGCGCTACGGCGATCGGCGTGGCCGCCTCCACCAGCGCCAGCGGGCCTGCGGTGGCGGCGATGCCGGCCAGGCTGCGCGCGCCATCGGCGGCCAGGGCGTCGCGGCGGTAGCGGTGCACGCTCACGATTTCAGGCCGAAGGCGGCGGGCGCAGAAATCCACCGCGCGCCCCGCGCCAGGCTGCGCTCGAACAGGCGCTCCAGGAACCGCCAGGTGCAGCCGTCGTGCACCGCGTGGTGGGTCATCAGGCCGGTCGGCTCGTCCGGGTCGGCCGCGCCGGTGCGCCGCGCCGCCAGATGCCCGGCCAGGTCGTTAACCAATGCGCCGCCGCCGCGGAAGCCGCGGGTGCCGCGCCAGTCCACCGGGTCGGCGTGGACGTTGACCTGGACAAGACCCGCCGCCGCCTCGCGTCCGGCCCGCGCGCCGATCGCGCTGATGCCCACGAACCCAAGCCCCGGCAGCCGCGCGACGATCGCCGCAGCAATGCGATTCCACGGCGGGGCGAACACCGGCGCGGTCCGGCCGGGCAGCAGCGCCTCCAGCCGCGTCTTGCCGGCGGCGATCTCCGCGGCCGCCTCGGACGGGTCGCGGCCGGCGCCGAACTCCGCCTTCCTGGCGCCGGGGCCGGCATGGTTGCGATGGGCGAAGCCGTGGACCAGCACGGTCACGCCGGCCTCTCCCGCCAGCGCCGCCGCCAGGCTGTCCTCCGCCGCGGCCGGAATGGCGGCCAGCGCCAGCGGCACGCCGGCGCCTCGGCGCACCGCCAGCAGCCGGTGCAGCGCCGGCGTCGCCGCGGCCGCGTCGTCGTCGCGCCACCACAGGGTCGCCGCCCGCCCCTCCGATCGCCAGCGGTCGAGCTCCGCGTCCAGGGCGGCCCAGGCGCTCATGCCGCCGCCCGCCCTGCCAGCAGCCCGGCCAGGATGCGCGCCGTCGCCGCGGCGCCGTCGAGATCGACCGCGGCCATCCGGCGCGGCGCCGCGACGGCGCGGTCCGCCGCCGCGGCCAGCGCCGCCGGGGTCAGCGCGTCGGCCGCCACCACCTCGAAAGCGCCGCGGGCGGCGAGCAGCTCGGCGCGACGGCGCTGCTCGGTCTCGCGTCCGCCGGAAAACGGCACCACCACCGCCGGCACGCCGGCCGCCAGCGTCTCGCAGACCGTGTTGTAACCGCCCTGGCTGATCGACAGCCGCGCCCGGTGCAGGAGCGCGATGAAATCGCGCCGCGCGCGCTCGACCGCGACGCCGGGCGGCGCCGCGGCGCGCAATGCGGCGAAGGATTCGTCGGGCAGCAGCGGCCCGGCCAGCAGCCGCCACGGCGCATCGCGCAGCACGGTGCGCGGGCGCGCGTCCATGGCGGCATGCAGCAGCGTCGCGCCGACCCGTCCGCCGCCGGCCGACACGATCACCTCGCCCGTGCCGTCGCCGGCGGCGGCTGGCGACACCAGCGGGTCCTCCACCACGTAGCCGGTGTAGATCAGCTGCGCAGGCAGCCAGCCGAGCGTCGGGAAGCTGTCCTCCAGCCGCACCAGCTGCGGATCGCCGTGCACCAGCGCGACGTCGAACAGCCGCTCGGCCAGCGCCATCATCTCCTGCAGCCGCTCCGGCTTCGACGGCGGCTCCACCACGTCGCGCACCGACGACACGATCAGCGGCCGCGGCTGCATCGCGCGCGCCGCCTCGACGAACGGCACCAGCTCGAAGGCGAGCTGGCGCCGGCCGAACGGGAACAGCTCGGTCACCAGGGCCTGCGGCCGCACGCGGGCCAGGGTGTCGTGCAGCAGCCGGCGCCGCGCCTCCTTGTAGGCGTCGTCGATGTCGCGGCCGTCGTCGTCGACTAGCCGCTTGAAGTTCTCGTCGGCCGCGCGCAGCGGCGGCAGCGCGACGACGTCAAGGCCGGCGACGTCCAGGCTGTCCGGCACCCGCCCGCCGGTCACCAGGGTCGCGTCCAGGCCGGCGCGCGCGGCGGCCCGCACGATGGCCACGCTGCGCCGCAGGTGGCCCATGCCGAGCAGATGCTGGACGTAGAACAGGATGCGGCCGGCCGAGGTCACGGCGGCTCCAGGCTGACGTTCAGGCGGTGGATGGTCACCTGTCCGCCCGGCGCGGCGCGGAAGACATGCACCGACGACCAGTCCATGTCGACCGGCGGCGGGCCGACCATCTCCCAGCCGGTGGCGAGCGACAGCATGGCGCGGATCACGCCCTGGTGGGTGACGGCGCCGACGTGCCGGCCCCGGGTGGTCACCGTCTCCAGCCAAAGGGCGATGCGGTCTCGCACCTCGCGCGGGCTCTCGCCGTCGTGCGGGCGCAGGTCGATGCCGCGGCGGGTGCGCAGCTTGAACTCGTCGCCATAGCGGGCGATCAGTTCCTCGCGGGTCTGGCCCTCCCAGGCGCCCCAGTCCATCTCGACGATGGCGTGCTCGGTCGCGCCCGCGATGCCGAGCAGGCGCGCGGTCTCCGCGGCGCGGACCAGCGGGCTGACGTGCCAGACGTGGTCGCGGAATTCCGCCGGCAGCCGCCAGCCCGAAACCTTGGCGCGGCCGGTCTCGCTCAGCGGCCGGTCGGCGCGGCCCTGCAGCCGCTTCTCCTCGTTCCAGCCGGTCGGTCCGTGGCGGATCAGCGCGACCTCGATCATGCCGGCACCCGGGCGACGCTGTGCAGGATCGCGTCGATGCGCCCGGCCGCGACGGCGATCGCGTGGTCGCGCGCGGTCGCAGCCAGCGCGGCCTCGCGCATCGCGCGCCGCGCCGCCGGCAAATAGAGCATGTCGGCGACTGCCGCGGCGAACCCCGCCGCATCGCCTTCCGCCGTCAGCCGGCCGGTGATTCCGTCGCGCACGATGTCGGGGACCCCGCCGGCGTCGCCGGCGACCACCGGCAGCCCGGCCGCCTGCGCCTCCAGGATTGCCAGGCCGTAGGCCTCGCGAACGGCGGGCCATGCCAGGACGTCGGCGGCGGCATAATAGGCGGCCAGCGCTTCCGGCGGCTGCAGACCGGCCCAGCGCACCCGGTCGTCGCCCAGCGGCCGCAGCAAGGCCTCAACCGCGGGGCGCGCCGGCCCGTCGCCGACCACCACGATCTGCCAGGGGGCGCCGCCCAGGCCCGCCAGCGCGCCGGCGAGAACCCGGTAGGACGCCAGCTTGTCGCCCGGCCGCATCATCGCGACCGCCAGCAGCCACGGCCGCGATGGGTCCAGCCCGTGGCGGTCGGCCAGCGCGGCGCGGTGGCGGTCGCGCTCCGCGGCGGCGGCGGCGAACGGCGCGACGTCGGCGAACGGCCGCAGCAGATGCAGGCGGTCGTCCCGCCCGATGAGGCGCAGGACACCGGGCGCGTCGCGC
This sequence comes from Rhodospirillaceae bacterium, assembly GCA_050249455.1. GTDB lineage: Bacteria > Pseudomonadota > Alphaproteobacteria > MPNO01 > VGEU01 > JBFWQM01. The sequence goes on from JBFWQM010000083.1 coordinate 15,128, forward strand.
GAATTCAGCCCGATCACCGCATCGGCGGCCCGGATCGCCGCGGCGGCGCCGGCGTATCCCGTGGCCCACGGCCCGTCCGCGCGCTTGCCGGCGACGGAGGCCTCGGCGATCACGTAGGGGATGCCCAGCGCGCGGCTGACCGCTGGCCCGATCCAGTCGGGCGCCTTGTGGTAGACGTGGTAGGTGAACCAGGCGTCGGGCGGTCGCCGCCGCAGCCGGCGCGCCAGCCGGTCGGCCAGCCGCGCGCCCAGCGCGGCCAGCCGCGCCTGCCGCGCCGGGTCGCCGTTGCCGTCGCGGCTGCGCAGGCGCGACGCCAAGGTCACCGCGTGCCCGGCCAGCCGCAGCGCCGCCACCATCTGGCGCGCCATCGTGCGGTCGCCCGAGGGCACCGGGTCGTCGGGCGGCTTCATGGGGGCGTAGAAGGCGACCCGCATGCCGCCCCCGTCAGGCTGCGGGGGTTTCGGTGCGCGCCGCGGCGCGGAGGCCGAACTTCTCGGCCAGGCGGCCGATGCCGGCGGCGCTGGAGAACTGCGTGCGCACCCGGCGCTCGGCAGCGCGGCCCATGAACAGGCGGCGGTCGGGCGCGGCGATCAGGCCAGCCAGCGCGCCGGCGAGCGCGGCCGCGTCGCCCGGCGGCACCAGCACGCCGGTGGCGCCGTCAACGATCAGCTCCGGGATCGCCGACACGCGGGTGGAGACGCAGGCCAGCCCCTGGCTCGCCGCCTCCATCAGGACGTTGGGCAGGCCGTCGCGGTCGCCGTCGCGCGCGACCTTGCTGGGCAGCACGAAGAGGTCGGCCTTGCGGTACCACGCCAGGACGTCCTCCTGGGCGCGGGCGCCCAGCCAGGCGACGCGGCCGGCGATGCCCGCGGCCGCGGCGTGCCTGGCGAGCCGGCGCCGGTCGCGGCCGCCGCCGATGTGCACCAGCCGCCATTGCAGTTCGTCCGGCAGTTGCGCCAGTGCGTCGATCAGGGTGTCGAACCCCTTCTTCTCCACCGCGCGGCCGACCGCCAGCACCACCACCGGGTCGTCGGCCCGGCTGCCGTCGCGGTGCGGGCGCAGGCCCGGCCGCGGCGCGAACCGGGCCAGGTCGATGCCGTGGTAGACCAGCTCCACCTTGTCGGGATCGGCGCTCAGCGCCGCCAGGTGCCCGCGCGCGGCGGCCGAGCAGGTGACCAGCCAGTCGCAGTCGGCGAGCTTCTCCGCGATCTCCCAGTCGGGGGTCGTCCACACGTCCTTGGCGTGGGCGGAGCCGGTCCACGGCCGGCCGGTCAGGATCGCCGCGTAGCGCGCGACCGAGGCCGGCGTGTGCAGGAAATGGGCGTGCAGCCGGGCGACGTCGGCCGGCAGCTCGTGGGCCAGCACCAGGGCCTGGCCGAAGCGGCGCACGCGGTTGGGCGTCGGGTCGCGGCGCAGGTCGCCCAGCCATGCCTTCAGCGCGGCGCCGAAGCGCGCGTCACGGCGCATCGCGGCGAGAGCGCGCCACACCCGCAGCGGCTCCCGCCACAGATATTCGGGCAGATAGCGCACCGGCGCCGCGATCTCGCGGTGGACAGGATGGACGGCGCGGTCGGTGGGGTGGCGCAGCGACCAGATCTCGATCGGCAGGCCAGCGGCCTCCAGGCCGCGGATCTCCTGCGCGATGAAGGTCTCGGACAGGCGCGGGTAGCCCTTGACGACGAAGGCGACACGCTCCGTCACGACGTCAGGCGGCCCCCCGCGCCAGGGTCACCCGCGGTCGGCCGCGCGTTGCGATCAGGCGCTTGGCGGCGCGGTTGATGTTGCCCAGGCCGTCGAGCAGGCCGGGCACGATGACGTTCGACGGCACCGCCTGCTGCGGCAGGTGGCGCAGCGCCGTCGCCATCACCTGCGGCGGGCGCTTCTCGTCATCGACCAGCATCTTGACCAGACCGATCTCGTCGGCCCGCTTGGCGCGAATGTACTGCTCCAGCCGCGGAACCGTGCGCGGCACGATCAGCGCCGGCTTGTCGAACGACAGGATCTCGCAGAACGTGTTGTAGCCGCCCATCGCGACGATCCCGGACGCGCGCGACAGGTAGGTCTCAATGTTGGCGTCGAACACCATGGTCCGGACCTGCGGCAGGCGCGCCGCCCGCTGCGTCAGCTCGGCCTGGGTCTCGGCCGGCATGAACGGGCCCAGCACCAGCAGCGCCGGGATCGGCGCGGCCCGGCCGTGCTCGTAGGCGCGCAGCACCCAGTCGAACAGCGCCTCCCCGTCGCCGCCGCCGCCGGCGGTCACCACGAGGTAGGGCTCCTCCAGGATCGGGACGGCGGGTCCGGCCGCCGGACTGGCGGCGGTCGCCCGGCGCAGATAGCCGGTATAGACCATCTTGCGCCGCACCGATTCCGGCAGCTTGATCTCGGCCAGCGGGTCGCAGATCTGGGGCAGGCCATAGACCCAGATCTCGTCATAGAGGTTCTGCAGCGCGGGCAGCACCTTCTTGCGCTGCCATTCGGGCACCAGCAGCGACGGCTCGTCCATCACGTCGCGCAAGCCCAGCACCAGCGGCACTCCGCGCTCGCGCAGCATCTCGAGCGTCGCCTTGACCTCGCCGTGCAGGCCCAGCGGCTCCTTGTCGACGATGAACAGGTCGGGATCGAAGATCTCGGCGGTGTGCTGGATGATCGACGCCCGCATGGCCAGCGTCTCGTCGATGTCGATGTGAAGTTTAAGCGAGGTGTACTCGCCGTTGCGCCGCTTGATCACGCCCGGGATGCGCACGAAATCGACCCGCGACTTGTAGTCGAAATTACCGATGATCGGCGACCCCGACAGGATCAGCACCGACATGTGGGGGTTGCGCTCGACCAGCGCATGGGCGATCGCGCGGCACCGCCTCAGGTGGCCCAGGCCAAAAGTGTCGTGGCTGTAGATCAGGACGCGGGCATGGCGGCCGCTGCGCGCTGGCAGGCGCGCATTCCGGCCGGTGCTGTTGGCTCGTCCGTTCATCGTGGCCCGCTTATGCCGCTTGCGGCCCGGCTTGGCAGTAACTTCGGTCACAGGGACACCCGTGGTATTGTTCTTTTGCTGCACTCGGCGGCAGTGCGGTAATGATGAACGAGCATGCTTGCGCGCGCATGACATCGTAACGGCTGTGGAAAAGACGATCTATCAATACATTTTGCGCCACAGCCTGCGCCAGCAGATCGTGCTGACGCTGATGGCCGTGGCGTCGTTCCCGTTTCTCTACGCGTTCTATGAGCTTCCCAAGGAAATCGTCAACAAGGCGATCCAGGGTAAGAACATAAACTATCCCGTCGAACTCGGCGGGATGGAATTCGAGCAGGTCGATTACTTGTTTCTGTTGACCGGCGCCTTCCTGGCACTGGTCGCCGTCAACCAGACATTCAAGTACGTCATCAATGTTTACCGCGGACGCATGGCCGAGCGCATGCTCCGCCGCCTGCGCTACGAGCTCTATGCCCGCGTCCTGCGCTTCCCGTCGTCCACCTTCCGCAAGCTGTCGTCGGGCGAGATCATCGCCATGCTCACCGGCGAGGTGGAGCCGCTGGGCGGCTTCATCGGGGAATCGTTCTCGCTGCCCGTCTACCAGGGCGGAACGCTGCTCGTCATCCTGGGGTTCCTGATGTACCAGAACCCCTACATGGCGCTGGCGGCGGTGGCGTTCTATCCGCTGCAGTTCTACCTGATCCCTAAAATGCAGCGGAAGGTCAACGCCTTCTCCAAGGAGAGGGTGCGCCTGGTCCGCCGCCTGTCCGAGCGGATCGGCGAAAGCGTCGCCGGCGTGCCGGAAGTCCACGCCAACAACGCCGCCCGCCTCGAGCTCGCGGACTTCGCACTGCGGCTGGGTCGCATCTACGAGATTCGGTTCCAGATCTACAACTGGAAATTCCTGGTCAAGTTTCTCAACAACACGATCAACCAGCTCGGGCCGTTCTGCTTCTACTCGATCGGCGGCTACCTCGTGATCCAGGGCCAGCTCGACGTCGGCACCCTGCTGGCGGCGGTGGCGGCGCACAAGGACCTCGCCGCGCCGTGGAAGGAGCTCCTGACCTACTACGAGTGGCGGGAGGACGCGCGGATCAAGTACGAGCAGATCATCACCCAGTTCCAGCCGCCCGGCCTGATGGAGCCGGCGACGCTGGTCGGCGAACCCGACAGGGTGGAGCCGCTGCGCGGCGAGATCGTCGCGTCGAACGTCACCGTGCTCGACGACGTCGGCCAGCCGGTGCTCGAAGGCCTGTCGTTCCGGCTGCCGGCCCAGGGCCGCATCGCGGTGGTCGGGGCC
>JBFWQM010000084.1:0-18897 GCA_050249455.1 Rhodospirillaceae bacterium
AGCAGGGCGGCAAGTCGTTCCTGAAGAACCTCGCCAAGGCGATCCCCGACATCGGCAAGAACATCTTCACCGGCAATTTCGGCGGCGTGCTGAGCAACCTCGGCGGCGCGTTCACCGACAGCCGGCCGGAATGGACGAAGGACGCCGGCGGCGTCCAGAAGTGGATGCAGGACAAGATCGGGCTGAACCTGGAGCAGATCCCCGAGAACTACCACATGACGTTCGTGTGCATCCCGTTCGCGACGCCGATCCGCCCGCCGCGGGTGACGCAGAAGCCGCATGTCTTCGGACCGCATACCGCGATCGTCGTCGGCCCGCAGAACGAGGAGATCCACACCGACGAGTTCGGCCGCGTCTGCGTGCGCTTCCACTGGGACCGGCGCAAGCACGAAAGCACGCAGAAGCAGCCGGACCCGGAAGGCCTCAACAAGGTCGAGGACGGCTTCGACAGCGCGTTCATGCGCGTGTCGCACGGCTGGGCGGGGAAGGAGTACGGCATCCAGTTCCTGCCGCGGGTCAACCAGGAGGTGATCGTCGACTTCCTCGAAGGCGACCCGGACCGGCCGATCGTGACGGGCCGCGTCTACCACGGCACCAACAAGCATCCGTTCAAGCTGGTCGACGTCAAGACGCGCAGCGGCATCAAGACCAACTCGACGCCGACCGGCGAGAGCGACCGCGGCGGCTTTCACATGCTGCGGTTCGAGGACAAGCGCGGCAAGGAACAGATCCTGATGCGCTCGCAGCGGCGCATGGACGTGCGCGTGCTCGCTTCCTACTACGAGACGACGCACGCCAACCGCCACATGAAGGTCGGCTACCACGACGACGACACCGACGAATCCGGCGGCAGCCTCTACGTCACTGCCGGCGGCGAATACGACCTGCACGCCTATAAGGACTTTTACAAGCGCACCGACACCGACCACTACCAGTCGTCGGGCTCGAACCTCACGCTCGACGTCGGCTCGAACCAGAAGAACTTCACCAAGAGCACGCTCGAGGTGAATGCCATGAAGATCGTGATCGAGGCCAAGACCAAGATCAGCCTCAAGGTCGGCGGCAGCTTCGTGGTGATCGATCCGGCGGGCGTGCACATCGTCGGCCCGATGGTGCGCATCAACTCCGGCGGCGCGGCGGATGCTTGCGCCCCGACCAAGATGGGCGACCCGGTCGACGCCACGATCGCCGACAACGGCGAGCCCGGCTACCTGGAGAAGCTGCTGGAGTACAAGGGCGGCGGCGGCAGCCGCTGGCGCACGCTCAACCCGCAGCACGGGCCGGTCGTCACGCGCAACGCCGACGGGTCGTACCAGTTCAGCAAGGCCGTCAAGGTGACCGGCGATCCCGACTACGCCGCCAAAGTGATCAACGACCTGACGACGATCAGCACCACCACCGAGGGTCAGAAGATGCTCGACAACCTCGATGCGTCGGGCAAGAACGTGAACATCCACAACTATCCCGGCCCCGGCCCGTCGCCGACGCCGCCGAACGCGTTCGCCGGGCCCGGCACCGCCTCGACGCCGCAGGACTTCGCGAACGCGACGCCGGCCGGCCAGCCGGTGTTCAACGGCGCCGGACAGCCGGTCAACGACGCATCGGGCAACCAGATGACGGGGACCGGCACCGGCACCGACTCGAACGTGACCTACGATCCCAACCAGTGGCCGTCGTCGGCCTACCGGACCAACCCGCAGGGCGACGCCATCCTGTTCCACGAAATGACGCATTCGAACAACATGGCGAATGGCACCTATGATGGCACGCCGCGCACGGACAACTTCGACACCAACGAGGAATTCAATACGATCGGCCCGGAGAACCGTTATCGCGATGAGCGCGGCCAGCCTCGCCGCAATGATCATCACGATCTCTAACAGCGACGCGGAAGGACAGACGATGGCTTCGAAACCGCCGGTCACCGACGTCACCCTGGACTGCGTGCCTTCGAAGGACGGCAACACGCTGCGCTTCGCCTACCGGGTGGCGAACAAGAGCGCCGGCGACATCTACGTGCTCGACGTGCTGCCGACCGGCGAGCCGCCGGTGGCCGACATCAACCACGGCTACGCGGCATGGCTGAACAACGGCAGCGCGACGATTCACAAGGGCATTCCGCCGGTGCCGGGCGACCGCATGGTGGCTGTGCGGCTGATCCCACTCGGCCTGAAGCTGGCGGCGGGCGCCGTCGCGGAGCGCCGCCTCGACATCCCGATGCCGTTCGCCGAGCGCAATCCTTATTTCGGCGACCTGCCGCTGAAGGAATACGTGCAGCAGGACGTGGCCGAGGTGCGCTTCGTGGTCCAGTTCCTGCGCGCCAGCGTCGAAGGCTTCGGCGCAGCGCCGTCCGACCTCGGGGCCGGGCTGTTCCGGGTGTGGGGAAAGCATACGGTGGGCCAGGCCGAGAGCCTGGTCTGCACTTTTCCGACTAAGGGCCTCGCCATGCTGCGGCGCGGCGATTCGATCCCGCGACCGCTGGCGCCGTAACCCGGGCAACGAAAAAGGGCGGGCCCGCGGGCCCGCCCTTTCGCATTCGCGACTTCTGCGCCGGCTCAGAAGACGTAGCGCAGGTTCAGGCCGAAGGTGTAGCCGCTTTCGTCCGCCCGCAACGTCTGGGCGGAGAACTCGACCGCCGCCGTGATCGGCCCGGCGAAATAGCGCAGGCCGGCGCCGACCACCAGGGTCTCGCGGTCGCTGTCCTTCGGGTCGGTGGTCTCGATCTCCAGGATCGACAGGGCATAGGGCTCGAACGCGCCGGCGCGATAGGCTGCCTCGCCGCCGAACCGGATGACCCCGTAGCGGATCGTGCCGTTGTCGATGCGCGCGCCGGAGGTGTCGGTGTAGTCGTCCTGGAACTCCCACGAGTAGCTGTAGCCGGCGAAGCCGGTGAGGAACCAGGCGTCGACCGCCTCGTAGATGTTCCAGTTGCCGGTCGCCGTGACGCGCCGCGAATCGAAGCTACCGGTGACGCGGCTGCCGGTCAGGTTGCTCTCCACGTCGGTGTCCGACCCGCCGTAGGAGACGCTGGCGTCGACCGACATGTTGGGCGCCAGGATGTAGGAGGCATACGGCGTCAACACGTAGCCGTTGCTGTCGCGCCGGCCGCGGATCGACCCGACGGTCAGCTGGGCGCCCTGGTAGCCGGCCGAGACGCCGACGATCACGTCGTCGCGCAGCCGGTAGTCGATGCCGACCAGCGCGACCTCGGTCTTGCCGTCGCTCTGCACGTTCGACTTGTCGTTGTCCACCAGGGTCACGGAACCGTCGATCCACACGCCGAAGCGCGCGTCGTTGGAACCCGCCGACAGGCCGGTGCCGTAGCGGTGCGGGCGCTCCTCCAGCATCGCGCTGGCCGGCTGCAGGCGGCTGCGGACGTACTGGCCGACCAGGTTGCGCAGGCGGTTGGAGATCAGCGCCGTGGTCGAGCGCACCTGGTCGCGCACCACGTTCTTGCTGGTGGTGGCGACCGATTCGGCGACCACCTGGGCCGGCGCCTCGGCATTCAGCACGGCGGTGTCGAAGAACTGGCCGCATTCGCCGCCCACCAATTCGCCGGTGGACAGGTTGATCGTGCAGTTGATCGAGGTCGAGGTGCCGTTCAGCACCTGCAGCCCGGTGATCGTGAACAGCTCGCCATTCTCCGAGAACGTCACGTCGATCGATCCGGAGCCGCCGAAGCTGGGACCCGAGAAGGTCGCCGACAGCGAATTGCCGCCGGTCTCGTTGAACGTGAAGGTGGAGCCGTCGGACAGCGTGCAGGTGCTGCCGATGCAGCTCGAATCGAAGATCGGCAGCGTCTGGCCGACCAGCGCCACCGCCGGCGCCAGGCCGATCACCGCCAGGACGGCCAGCAGGCGAAGCCGCGTCCCGCGCCCCAGGCGGGAGAACGCGCCCAAAAGAACCTTCATAGCCGGACCCCCGTTACGTCGATTGTCCGGAAACCTACACAGCGGCCTGCCACAAGGCAATTAAAGGGCGCGCCGGGGGCAAAGGTCGCGCGCCGCCGTGGCCCGGAAGCCACGGTCAGACCGCGAAAACCACGTCCCCCGCCCCGAAGCTGCCGGCCAGGCCGGTCAGGTTGATCAGCGTGTCTTCGGAGTCGGAGACCCCGGCCGTGTCGTTGTTGACGTAGAGGTAGGTCCCGGCGGCGGCCCCGCCGGTCACCACGATCAGGGCGCCGTGGAGGGACGAACCGCTGCTGGCCGCGATGGGGGCGATCGCGGCATAGACCGCGGCCAGGTTGCCGGCCGAGCCCACCGTCTGGGTCCCCTCGAGGGCGAAGGAGGAGAACGGCGTGCCGGTGTTGACCAGGGCGATCTTGTCGCTGCCGGCGGTGAAGTCGGTGATGCGGGTGACGTGGACGGTGCCGGCCGACATCACCCGGACGGCGTCGTTGTCCTCCCCAGCGAAGACGAACACGTCGGCGCCGCCACCGCCGGTCAGGGTGTCGCCCTGCCCGCTGGAGCCGCCGTCGAAGTTGGTCGGCCCGCCATAGATCAGGTCGTTGCCGGCGCCGCCCGAGATGGTGTCCGGCCGGCCGCTGCTCGCCTCGCCGACCAGCCGGTCGTTGCCCGAGCCGCCGGTGATCGTCGCCCCGGCCGGGCCCGGCACGGCGGAGAGGTCGGTGCCCAGGAAGGCGGACATGAGCAGCGCGCCGGTGAAGGCGCTGGCGTCGAGCACCTGCGCCTCCGACGCGCCGTTGAGCGCGAGGTCGCTCGACCCCGACACGAACACCGGCGCGAAGGCGCCGCTGGTGGTGAACGGCGACAGGATGTCGGAGATGGCGTTGCTGCCGCCGATTGAGACGAGGCGCACCGTCTCGAACCCGTCCAGGGTCAGGACGCCGTTCACGTCGGCGTTCTGCAGCGTGAACGTGATGGAATCGCCGCCCCCGCCGCCGACGTGGTTCAGGGTCAGGTCGCCCAGGGCGTCGGCCGTGAAGGTGATCCCGTTGGCGGTACCGTCGAAGTTCAGGATGTCGTTGCCGCTGGCGCCCTTGAAGAAGTAGTCGTGGATGCCGACCGCGCCGAAGTATTGCAGGTCCGCGGTGCCGACGAACGTGTCCTGGACCTGCAGCTCCTCGACGCCCGTCAGGTTGGTGTGCGCGCCGCTGAACAGCGACGAGCTGCCGTCCGACAGGTCGGCGGAGCGCAAGACGATCCGGTCGATGCCGCCGCCGGCGTTCCAGGTATCGGACATGGTGTAGCCGGACTGGTCGTCGGAGAAATCGACCGTGTCGTTGCCGCCGCCGCTGATGACGTCGACGGCCAGGCTATCGTCCACGTTGATGGTCAGGCGCCCGCTGAGGCCGCCGGCGTTGATCGAGGCGGCGAGCAGGAGCTCGCCCAGGGCGGTGAAGTCATGCGCGCCGCTGACGGTCACCGCGGCGTGCGAGGTGTCGCTGGCGATGGTCAGCGCGGCGCCGCCGGTATTGACGTTGAGCGACTTGGTGCCGCCGACGATGTCGTCGAGCTGGTTGGCGGCCGCACCGGCCGACACCAGGTTTACCGTCTCGATGCCCGGCCCGACGGTGACGGCACCGAAGTTCGCGAACAAACCGGCGCCGCTGTCGATCGTCACGGTCAGCGCGTCGGCGGTGCCTGCCGTCGCGCCGGAATCGAACCCGACGGTGACGGTGCCCGGCGTCACCGGGCTGACGACGGTCAGCCCGCCGGTGAGCAGGGTGCCGACATTGCCGATCGCGATCGGGCTCGCGCCGTTGACGACCGAGATCCGCTCGAGCCCGGTGGTGCCGCCGGCGTCGAAGAGGGTCGGGCTGCCCTGGGTGCCCTTGACCGGCATGAAGACGATCGCCTCCAGCCCGAGGAGGGTCGGGCGCGGGCCGCCGCCGTTGCCGTCCTCCCCGTCGCCGTTGAGCGAGGCTTCCAGCGTGTCGAAGCCGCCGCCGAAGTCGGCCTTGTCCCTGGAGCCGATCGAGGCGCGCACGCCGCCGCCCAACGACAGCAGGAGCGCCCGGCCGGTGTCGCTGCCGCCGGTGCCGGTCAGGTTGTCGTCGCCGAGCGTGAAGTCGAGCGGCGCGACCGTCGGCGGCGTCGGGTCGCACGGGCTGACGTTGCCGGCGAGGTCGAACGCCGCGCGCCCTTCCGCGTCGCCGAACTGGAAGAAGTGCAGCAGCGGGTTGGCGCCCGCGGCCGCCACGTCCGGGTTCTCGGCGAGGTAGCGGGCGCTGTCGAAATTGGTCCCCGGGTTGCGGCCCTCGCGGCCGCCGTAGAGGTAGAAATGGTCGAGCGGGTTGAGGCCGGCGGCGACGACGTCGGGGTTGTTGGCGACATAGTACGCGGTGTCGAAGCAATGGCTCGGGTTGCGGCTCTCCTGCCAGCCGAAGGCGCGGTAGTGCTGCAGCGGGTCGATTCCGGCCGCGGCGACGTCGGGGTAGGCGGCGAGGTAGTAGGCTGCATCGAACAGCGGGTTTGCCGCGGGCGAGCCTGGCGGCGTCGGCGGCGGGGCCGGCGGCGGGCTTCCTGGCGGGCCGCCCGGATTGCCGGCCAGCCCCTCCAGCTCCAGGGCGCGGTTGGTGTAGAACGCGATGGCCTCGTTCATCTCGGCGGTGCTGAGCGGGCGCAGGCCGAAGATGCCGAGGTCTTCCCACGCCACGGTGGGCACCGCGCGCGCGGCCAGGGCCTGCGCCACGGCGCTGCTGCCGAGGGCGCCGTCGGCGGTGTTGAAGGTCTCGATGCGCCCGGCGTTCGACTGCCAGTCGACGACGATGACGGTCGATCCGGTCTGGCTGTCGCTCAGCAGCAGGTGGCTGCCGTCGATCAGCGCCACGTTTGCGCTCGGCCGGCCGAAGCCGAAGCCGGGGATGTTCAGGCTGTCGCCTTCCGACGACCCCACGTCCATCACGGTCATGACGGAGTTCCCGGCGGCGAAATAGGAGTCCGCGCCCCGCCCGCCGATCACCAGAAGGCCGTCCTGCCACGGGAAGATGCCGAAGCGGTCGTTGCCGCCCAGGCCGAAATAGGCGTTGCCGCCGAACGCGGTGAACGCGTTGGCGCCGGCGGTGCCGACGTTCTCGTTGACGCGGATCACCATCGTTTCCGCCCTTCTTTGGTTAACCGTGCGCGCGCCGACCGCGCGAAACGCCCGCCGCCCCGCGCGATGGTGCGACGTTCGCCGCGGTCGCGCAACTCACCCAGGCGTGCGCTGCGTTCCGCAACGGGAACCAATGCGCGAGCGGCGCGTTGTGGCCGCGGAACGACGGATGAAAAGGAGCTTCCGATGCGTCGCTTTCTGATGAGCCTGATGATGCTTGCGTTTGCCGGCGCCGTTGCGCTTCCGCTCGCCGCCTGCAACACGGTCGAGGGCGCTGGCGAGGACCTGTCCGCCGGTGGCCGCGCGATCTCGAACACCGCCGACCAGACCAAGAAGGAAATCACCAACTGACGCGCCTTTGGGGTCGGCCGCGCGGGCGTGCGCCCGCGCGGCCTGCTCAGTTGCGCGCCGCGGCGGCGATCGGGAAGTCCGCCCCGCGCGTATAGGTGGCCGGATACTGCGCCCAGTTGATCATCCGCCGCGTCAGCAGCGGCAGCGAATTCTCCACGAAGCGCACGATCGCCTGGGCGGTGACCGTGCCGCCCGCCTGCCGCGCGCCGGCGGCGCCGCCGCGAAGCCCGTCCAGCACCACATAGGTGAACGCGCCGTGGCCGAGCGTCCTGATTTCCGCTGCGAGCTGGTCCTTGCGCGTGGCGGCGACGACGGCGACGCCGGTCGATCGCCCGACGTCGCGCAGCATCCGGCGGTCGACGAAATCGTCGAAGTTGCGGATGCCGCTGCCCGACTTGCATGAATCGATCAGCAGCATGACGCGGTCGGCGCCGACCTCGAAGATGCGGTTGCGCAGCTCGCGCGACGGGATGCCCTTGCGCGCGATCTCGTCCGGCGTCGGGCTCGCGATCTCGTGCGGCAGGAAGTACCACTCCTTGTTCACCACCTCGCCGTGGCCGGCGAGGTAGATCAGCACCACGTCCTCCGGCGCGCTGGCCTGCAGCACCTGCAGCGAACGCAGGATGTTGGCGCGCGTCGCCGATTCGTCGGTGATCTGGTAGGCGACGATCTCGCGGAACAGCCCGCGCGTCGACGAGCTGAGCTGCTTGAGGAGCGTCAGCGCGTCCGGCACGCCGTAGTCCAGGTTCAGGCTCGCGTCGGCGTACTTGTTGATGCCGACCACCAGCACGTGCATGCGCGGCACCGACGGCGGGGCCGGGTTGTCGAGGCTCGACACCGCCGGCTCGCCCTCGATCTCGTTGGCGCCGACGCCGGCGGCCTCGAACACGTTCTGGCCGGGCGACAGCGGCACGCGGACCACCACGGTGCGAACCTGCGCATTGTTGATCGTCGCTGTCTGGTCGCTGACCACCGCGGTCCCGCCCTGGACGCGGCCGTTGTGGCGCAGCACCACGGCGGCGACGCCGCCGCCCTGGTCCTCCGCCCGCACCGTGACGTCGACCGTCGCCGGCGTGCCGGTCGGCGCGGAGACCGCGATCTCCGCCCGCGGCGGCAGCAGGAAGCCCTCGGGCACAGGCGCCGGCGCCGGGCTCGCGAACGCGGTGTTGTTGGCGAGCCGCCGGGCGAGCAGCCCAGGCTCGAAATAGCCCTGCGAGAAGTTGTCGAGCGCGAGATCCTGGTTGGCGGCGAGCCAGCGGATGTCGACCATGCCTTGCTCGGAGCCGTCGAAGCGGCCCTGGCCGTCCAGCACCACCCAGCCGTTCTGGGTCGAGATCATCTGCATCACCGCCGCGCCCGAGCCCGCGTCGGTCACGCGAACGGTGCCGTCGGGGCCCGATGAAAAGACGCGCCCGCCATTGACGTCGAACACCACCGTCGGCGTGGAGCCGGCAGGCGCCTGCATCTCGGCGCGCTGGGCCAGCGTTTCGATCGCGAAGGTGTCGACCGTGCCGTCCGCCGACACCGTCGCCAGGCTGCCGCCGCGATAGTTGGCGGCCAGCGACGACACCGCCCCGTTGCCGACGTTGACCTGGCGCACCGGCTGCGCCGCGCCGCGCCGCCACTGGCGCAGCATGCCGTCCGAACCGGCGCTGAACACGGTCGCCGGGTCGGCGCCGAAGCGCACGCCGCTGACGGCGGCGACGTTGCTGAACGTGTCGAGCGCGCGGCCGGACTGCAGGTCCCACAGCCGCACCGTCCCGTCCTCGCCGGCGCTCGCGGCCACCAGCCGGTTGGCGCCGATCGCCACCGCGCGCACGGCGCGGGCGTGGCCGCGGAACTCGTGCGACGGGCGCAGCTGCGCCGCGTCCCACAGGCGCACCGTCCCGTCCTCCGACGCCGACACCAGCGCCGCGCCGTCGGCCGACACCTCCAGCGCGGTGACGGTGGCGCGGTGGCCTTCCAGCCGGCCGACCGCGGTGTTGGTCATCAGGTCCCACACCTCGATGCGGCCGCCGTCGAGCGCGACGAACAGGCGCGTCTCGTCGGGCGACAGCGCGATCGCGCGCGGCCGGCCGCCCGGGCGCACGCGCTGGCGCTCGAAGCCGCGGTCGAGATCCCAGATGCAGATGGTGCCGTTCTGCAGCACCGTGGCGACGGTGGCGCCGACGGTGCCGATGGCGATGCGCTCCACCGGCCCCGGCGAATTGCGGATGGCGAGCTGCGGCCGCACCGCCTGGCGCAGCTGGTTCTGGATCGCGCGCTGGATCTGCTGGGTCTGCGCCCGCATGATGTCGCGCGCCTGCGCCAGCGCCGGCGCACTCCACGCCGTCGTCGCCACGGCGATTCCCGCCGCGACCAGCGCTGCGGCCGCGCGTCCGTGCCGAGCCAGATTCATCATCGCAACGCTCCGTCCCGCTCGCGCAGCCTGCGCGCCTCGGCCATCAAGTCCGGCCATCGCGCCGCCCAGCAGCATCGGTGGTCGAATTCCGCGATCACCACCTGCCGCGCCGCCGCGCTTTCCCCAAGGCCGTCAAGGTAGCGGATCGCCGTGGCGGACGGAACGACGCCGTCCCGCCCGCCATGGTAGTGCATCTGCGGCACCGCCTTCGTTAACGGCGCCGCGGCGACCGGATCGAGCGAGCCGTCGAGCGGGGTGACCCCGTGGTGGCGCGCCCACGCGGCGGTGTCGAGGTTCGCCGCCGCGGTGACGATCAGGGCGACGTCGCGGCGGCGCGCCGCCACCAGCGCCGCCATCACGCCGCCGCCCGACCAGCCGACCAGCTCCACCGCGCCCGCGCCGGCATCGGCCTTGGCGCGGTCGATCGCCCCCGACAGCGCCGCGACCGCGGCCGCGCCGTAGCGCGCGGTCGTCCACAGCGCCGGCGTGCAGGCGGGGGCGGCGGCGAACTGGCAAGGCCGCGCCAGGTAGAGGACGGCCGGGGCCGCCCGGTCGGCCGCCGCCATGTCGAACACCGGCGTCTCGCGCGGCGTGGGATCGGCGGCCGGCGTGGCGCGGTCGATCCAGGCGTAGCCGTCGCCCTCGATATAGACCGTCAGCGCCGCGCCCGGCGGCCCGGTCCGCAGCATGCCGAAGAGGGGGAACCCGCCCGCCGCGATCGTCACCGGCCGGAAGCCGAGCGGCCGGCCCCGATCGGCGATCTGTTCGCGCATCGGGGTGCAGGCGGCGAGGATCAGGAGGCCGAGGACGGCGCGGACGCCGCGACCCCGGCGGCGGGCGCCGCGGCCGTTGCCGGTCGGCCCGCTCACCGCATCTGGCGGAAGGCTTCGGCGTACTTGCGGCGGAAGACCTCGGCGAAGCGGTCGTCGAAGTGCTCCTTCGCGGCGGCATAGGCGCGCTGGTATTCCTCCCACGCCCGCGCGCGGCGGCCGCCGCCGACCAGCGAGCCCAGGCCGTCGCCCTTGGCGGATGCCTGCTCCACCGCCGCCGGCGCCAGGCGCTGCAGCAGCTCGGCCATCACCTCCTGAACGGCGGCGAAGGTGGCGAGCTCGTGGGATTTGATGTCGCCCGCCGCCTCGCGCACCGCCTCCGGCGCCGGCTGGTAGCCGCGCTGGTCGTTCGACAGCATCGTCGCAAGCGCCGCCTCCACCGAGGGCGCGAACTTGAGCGGGTTGTTGCGCGCGGCGTGGATCAGGGTCGGCTCGACGCGGAACTCGCGCTTCAGCGCGGCGCGCGCCTCCATGATCTCGCGCAGCGCCGTCGTCATCTCGCGATAGGTCGCGCCGGCCACCCGCATGACGGCGTCGACCTGGTCGGGCCGGATCATCAGGTCCGGCATGCCGGCGCCGTCCAGGAAGGCGCGCAGCGCCCGGTCGCCCGCTTCGTCCGGCGGCGGCGCCGGTGCGCGGGGGGCCGCGGCGGGTGGCGGTGCGAGAGGGTCCGGTGCCGGTGCCGGCGGCGCGCCCGCGCGGGCCGGCTTCGGCGGCGCCCCGGCCGCCGGCGGCGGCGCCGGCTCGGCATCCCAGTCGTCGGGGATCGCGCTGCCGCTAGGCGCCGGCCCGACCACGCCGGGCGGCCGGAAATAGTCCTGCGGCGACGGCGAATGGTCGGCCGCGGACGGCGGCGTCTCCACCGGCTCGGGTTCCCACGGCAGCGGCTCGGCCCGCGGCGCGTCGAAGCCGGACGACGCGTCGCCGCTGCCGAAGATGTCGTCGTCGAGGGGAATCAGCGGCGCGGCCTTGCCATGGCCGGCCGTCCCGCCGGCGGGGTCGAACGCAGTGGTCGAGCGGACGCCGACGCTCGGCCCGAACGGAGCACTCGCGCCGGGTCCGAAGGGCGAATCGGAGTCCTGTCCGAAGGGCGCCTGCGCGCCTTGTCCGAAGGGCGCCTGCGTGCCGGGTCCAAAGGGCGCTTGGGCGCCTTGCCCAAAGGGCGCCTGGGCGCCGGGGCGCGCATCGCCCGCGGCAAAGGGGTCGTCGTCCTGGGGGCCGAACACCGCCGGCGCCGTCGTCGCGGGCGCTTCGGCCAGGCTCGCCGTCGCCAGGTAGTCGCCGATCGCCAGCCGGTCGCCGTGGCCCAGCGGCACGCGGTTGCCGCGGCCGACCGGCGCCGGCGCGCCGTTCAAGAACACGCCGTTCGCGCTGACGTCCTCCAAATAATAACGTGCGCCGTCCCAGATGATCCGACAATGCTCGCGTGATACGCGATTCGACGGATCAGGAAGATGCCAGTCATTCTGGGCCGACCGTCCGATCGTGCCGCCCCGTTGGTCGAACGCTTTGCTTTCGGCGGGAGCGCGCACCCCGGCGGGCGATTGGACCAGGGTCAGTGTCAGGCTCATCGATATAATCGCCGTTGCCGATGAACTGTCGCGGGTCGCAGGGTACAGCATAAAGTCCGACCATTGTTAGCGAAATGGCGGCAGCGCCGTCGTTGCCACGGATGCGCCGCGAACATATCCTGCTCGCGGGGATTCAAGCCGCCGGGACGGGTGCCGGCAGTGCCGACAAGTCCGGGTCTCGAGTCGCGCGGGCGGCGCCGCAACGTCGCCGGCAGAGTCATCGGAATTTTTTAATCATCCGTGACGATGCTCGACACGCACACAACAAGACGGGGGTCGAGTTGAACTTCCCACGCTGCGCGAGAAACGTCCTGTCCGCCGTTGCGGCACGGCACGCGATGTCCGTCCGCCCGCGTCCCGTCGGGCGGTAAACCAAGGAGTCGGAACAGGCCATGCTCTCGCTCAACCTGAAGTCCCTCATCGAGACGCTCAACGAGCCGTGCCGCCGCACCTTGGAGGCCGCCGCCGGCCTCGCGCTGTCGCGCAGCCACTACAACATCGAGGTGGAGCACTGGCTGCTCAAGCTGCTCGACGAGCGCGACAACGACCTGGCGCTGATCCTGCGCCGGTTCGAGATCGATCCCGGCCGGCTGGTCGCCGACCTCAACCGCACGCTCGACAAGGCGAAGACCGGCAACGCGCGCGCGCCGGCGCTGTCGCCGCACATCGTGACGGTGATCCGCGAGGGCTGGCTGATCGGCTCGGTCGAATTCGGCGCGCCGCGCGCGCGCTCCGGCCACCTGCTGCTCGCGCTGCTGTCCAACGACGGCCTCGCCAACCTGACGCAGCAGTCGTCGAAATATTTCGCGCTGGTCGACGTCGAGGCGCTGCGCCGCGAATACGCCAAGGTCACCGAGGGATCGAGCGAGGAGGCGATCGCCGCCGCCGCCGAGGCCGCGCCCGGCGAAGCCGGCGCCGCGCCGCGCCGTCCCGGCGGGACGCCGGGCCTCGACCAGTTCACCCAGGAGCTCGTCAGCCGCGCCAAGGCCGGCCACATCGATCCGGTGCTCGGGCGCGACAATGAAATCCGCCAGGTCATCGACGTGCTGACGCGCCGCCGCCAGAACAACCCGATCCTCACCGGCGAGGCCGGCGTCGGCAAGACCGCGGTGGTCGAAGGCCTCGCGCTGCGCGTCGCGCAGGGCGACGTGCCCGAGGCGTTGAAGAACGTCGCCATCCATTCGCTCGACCTCGGCCTGCTGCAGGCCGGCGCCGGCGTGAAGGGCGAGTTCGAGAATCGGCTCAAGTCGGTGATCGAGGAGGTCAAGACCTCGCCGCGCCCGATCATCATGTTCATCGACGAGGCGCACACCTTGATCGGCGCCGGCGGCCAGGCCGGCCAGGGCGACGCGGCGAACCTGCTGAAGCCGGCGCTGGCGCGCGGCGAGCTGCGCACCATCGCCGCGACGACGTGGGCCGAATACAAGAAATACTTCGAGCGCGACGCCGCGCTGACCCGCCGCTTCCAGGTCGTCAAGGTCGACGAGCCCGACGAGGCCAAGGCGATCGAGATGATGCGCGGCCTGGTGGCGACCTTGGAGAAGCACCACAAGGTGCGCATCCTCGACGAGGGCGTGACGGACTCGGTGCGGCTGTCAGCCCGCTACATCCCCGCCCGCCAGCTGCCCGACAAGTCGGTCAGCATCCTCGACACCGCCGCCGCGCGCGTGTCGATGAGCCGCGCCGCGGTGCCGGCGCCGGTGGAGGACCGCCGCCGCCGGCTGGAGGAGCTGGCGCGCGCCATCGACATCCTGTCGCGCGAGACCGCGGTCGGCTACGACCACAGCAAGCGGCTGGCCGAGGCCGAGGCCGAGCAGAAGCAGGTCGAGGAGGAGCTCGTCGCGCTGGAGGCGCGCTGGAAACAGGAGCTCGAGCTCGGCAACCAGATCATCGCGCTGATCGGCGAGGTCGAGAAGCTCGCCGCCGACGCCGATCCCGCCAAGCAAGGCGAGCGCGACGGCAAGCTGGAGGAGATCGCCCGGCTGCGCAAGGAGCTGGCCGCGCTGCAGGGCGAGAACCCGCTGACCAACCTGATGGTCGACAGCCAGGCGATCGCGCAGATCATCGCCAACTGGACCGGCATCCCGGTCGGGCGCATGGTCTCCAACGAGATCCGCACGGTGCTGGAGCTGGAGAAGCATTTGGGCGGCCGCGTCGTCGGCCAGCCCTACGCGCTGCAGACGATCTCGGAGGCGATCCGCACCTCGCGCGCCAAGCTCGCCGACCCGACCAAGCCGACCGGCGTCTTCATGCTGGTCGGCACCTCGGGCGTCGGCAAGACCGAGACCGCGCTGGCGCTCGCCGACCTGCTCTACGGCGGCGAGCAGAACATGTCCGTCATCAACATGTCGGAGTTCAAGGAGGAGCATAAGGTCTCCACCCTGACCGGCGCGCCGCCGGGCTATGTCGGCTACGGCGAAGGCGGCGTGCTGACCGAGGCGGTGCGCCGCCGGCCCTATTCGGTGGTGCTGCTCGACGAGGTCGAGAAGGCGCATCCCGGCGTGCAGGACGTGTTCTACCAGGTGTTCGACAAAGGCATGCTGAAGGACGGCGAGGGGCGCGACATCGACTTCAAGAACACCATCGTCATCATGACGTCGAACGCCGGCACCGATCTGATCCACAAGCTGTGCGCCGACCCGGACACGATGCCCGACGCGCCGGCGCTGGCCGAGGCGCTGCGGCCCGAGCTGCTCAAGTTCTTCAAGCCGGCGTTCCTCGGGCGCATTACGGTGGTGCCCTACCTGCCGCTGAGCGACGAGATCCTGCGCCAGATCATCGGGCTGAAGGTGGGCAAGGTGGCGGCGCGCCTGCGAGACAGCTATGGCGCCGCCTTCACCTACGATCCAAAGCTGGTCGAGCACATCATGGCGCGCTGCCACGAGGTGGAGAGCGGCGCCCGCGTCGTCGACTCCGTGCTCAACCGCACCGTGCTGCCCGAACTGTCGGCGGAGCTACTGACGCGCGCCACCACCGGCACGCCGGTGACGGGGGTGCACATGACGGTCACCGACGACGGCGCGTTCCGCTACGACATCCAGTGAAAGACGACCTGTGCGAACTATCACTGCCGCCCGCACCGGGTGGTGTCAGTAATAGCGGTGAACAAAGTCGCCGTTGTGTGAGATACCAGACCTGCTCCTGACCGGCGCGGATCTGGCGCAACAAGTGACAAGGGAAGGGAAACTAAAATGGCTGGCATTTACCTGAAGTTCGGTGACGTCAAGGGCGACGCGACCGAGGACGGTCATAAGGATTGGATCCAGTGCAATAGCTGCCAGTGGGGCGTCGGCCGCGGCATCGCCACGCCGGTCGGCAACGCGAAGACCCGCGACGTGTCGCATCCCAGCGTCAGCGAAGTCGTGCTCACCAAGGAGCTCGACTCCTCGTCGGTGGGCCTGTTCCAGGCCGCGGTCGGCGCGATGGACGCGGTCAAGGTCAAGATCGACTTCGTGCGCACCGACAAGAACAAGGCCGAGGTCTACCTGACCTACGAGCTGGAGAACGCGCTGGTCTCCGGCTACTCGGTGTCGAGCGGCGGCGACAAGCCGAACGAGAGCCTCTCGCTCAACTTCACCAAGATCACGCTCAACCACCAGGCCGGCAACGTGAAGAACGACGCCGCCAGCAAGGCGGTCGCGGGCTACGACCTCGCCCTGGCGAAGACGCAGTGACCGGGCGCTGACGAACGGTCAGTCCCAAGGTGTCGGCACGCGGCGGGCCGGTCGCCCGGCCCGCCGCGCGGCCAGACCGCATTTCGAGTGCATGAATGGCCGAGCTGCTTGACTTCGCGGCGCTGACGCAGCCGATCGCGGGCGACGACCCGTGCGGTCCGGACCTGCGCGGCACCGATGCCTTCTACGAGATGCGCGATGCGCGCAGCGCCGCGCGCACCAAGGAGCGGCAGGCCGACGCCGGCGACACTCAGGCCGACCCGCGCGAGGACTGGCAGGTCATCCGCGCCAAGGCTCCGGCGCTCATCGGCGAGCAGAGCAAGGACCTCGACCTCGTCGCCTGGCTGTGCGAGGCGCTGCTACGCCAGGACGGCTTCGCCGGGCTGCGCGACGGCTTCCGCCTCGGCCGCGAGCTGATCGAGAAGTACTGGGACGGCATCCATCCCCGCCCGGACGAGGACGGGATCGCGACCACCGTCAGCTCGTTCGCCAACCTCAACGGGGTCGGCGCCGAGGGCGCGCTGATCCAGCCGATCCGCAAGGCGTGGATCACCAGCCCGCTGACCGGAGAGCCGGTCCAGATGTGGGCCTACGAACGCGCGATCGACAGCCCGGCGGCGCCGGCGCCCGCCGAAGAAGGCGGCGAGGCGAGCGAGTCGGTGCTCGCCAAGGCGCGCAACGGCGCCCGCGAGAGCGGCATCGAATTCTACCGCACCCTGCTGGCGGACCTGCAGGACTGCATCGACGCCTTCGACAAGCTGAGCGAGGCGTTCGGCGAACGCTGCAGCGCCGCCGACGCGCCGCCGAGCTCGACGATCCGATCCACCCTGGAATGGGCCCAGCGCCTGACCAAGGGGCTGGCCGACGAGATCTTTCCCGGCGGGCTGGCGGCCGACGGCGCGGGGGCGGCGGCGGCGGCCGAATCCGGCGGCGACGTGCCGGCGGCCGCGGGCCGGCCGGCCGGCGCCCTGTCGGTCGGCGGCGCGATCCAGACCCGCGACGACGCGTTCCGGCTGGTTGCGATGGCGGCCGACTTCTTCAAGCGGACCGAGCCGCATTCGCCGGTCGGCTACACGCTGGAGGAGGTGGTACGCCGCGGCCGGCTGCCGCTGGCCGATCTCCTCAAGGAGCTGATCGCGGACGATGAGGTGCGCAGCCGCTTCCTGATCGCGGCGGGGATTCGCCCGCCGCCGCCGGAGTGAGCGCGCAGAACCACGGCAAAGATGCATCTGCGGCCGGAGTGCTATAGAATTCTTCAATCTTTTGCCGCACAAGCCTTCACCATAACCGCCGCCGTCCGGGCGGCGATTAAAGACGGAGGGATCCCATGGCGAGCGTTCACGACAAACTTGAACGAGTGCGGAAGCCGCGCGTCCACATTCGCTACGACGTCGAAACCGAGGGCGGCGTGGTCGAAAAGGAGCTGCCCTTCGTCGTCGGCGTGCTGGCCGACCTGACCGGCGATCCGACCAAGCCGCTGGAGCCGCTGGCCAACCGCAAGTTCATCCAGATCGACCGCGACAACTTCAACGACGTGATGACGCGGCTGGCGCCCGGCCTCAGCATGCGCGTGGAGAACACGCTGCAGAAGGACGGCACCGAGATGGCGGTGAACCTGAAGTTCAACTCGATCGAGGACTTCGAGCCGGCGCAGGTGGTGAACCAGGTCGAGCCGCTGCGCCAGCTCAAGGAGACGCGCGACAAGCTGCGCGACCTGATGAGCAAGGCCGACCGCTCGCAGGATCTCGAGTCGCTCCTGGAGCGCGTGCTGAAGAACACCGACGACCTGCAGGCCCTGTCGTCGGCGCTCGGCACCTCCGGGGCGGACGACAAGAAGCCGGACGAGAGCAAGTAGGCGAGGGGGGCCCATCCGATGGCTGAAACCGAACAACAGGCTGCCGCCGGTACTGCGACGCAGACCGTCGACGCCGGCCAGAGCCTGCTCGACCAGGCGATCGCCGCGACCAAGCAGACCGAGCCGAGCGAGGCGCAGGCGCTGCTGAAGACGCTGACCGACGAGGCGATGAAGGGCACGCTGAAGTTCAACAAGAACCTCATCGCGTCTCTCAGCCAGGCGATCGCGCTGATCGACGGCAAGATCTCCGAGCAGCTCGCCGCGGTCATGCACCACGAGAAGTTCCTCAAGCTGGAAGGCTCGTGGCGCGGCCTGCACTACCTGGTGATGAACAGCGAGACCGGCCAGCTGCTCAAGCTCAAGGTGCTCAACATCTCCAAGCGCGAGCTCGGCCGCGACCTCGAGCGCGCGGTGGAGTTCGACCAGAGCCAGCTGTTCAAGAAGATCTACGAGAACGAGTTCGGCACGCCGGGCGGCGAGCCCTACGGCGCCATGATCGGCGACTACGAGTTCAATGGCGATCCCGGCGACATCCAGATGCTCGACAACCTGGCCAAGATCTCGGCGGCGGCGTTCGCGCCGCTGATCTCGGCGGCCAGCCCGAACCTGTTCGGCATGGAAAGCTTCACCGAGCTGTCGCAGCCGCGCGACCTTGCCAAGATCTTCGAGAGCAAGGAGTTCATCAAGTGGCGGTCCTATCGTGAGAGCGAGGATTCGCGCTTCGTCACGCTGACGATGCCGCGGGTGCTGGCCCGCCTGCCCTACGGCGCCAAGACGCTGCCGGTCGAGGAGTTCGACTACGAGGAGTCGCAGCCCAAGAAGCAGCTGCCGCACGACCAGTATTGCTGGATGAACGCGGCCTACGTGATGGGCACCAAGCTGACCGACGCGTTCGCCAAGTACGGCTTCTGCACCGCGATCCGCGGCGCCGAAGGCGGCGGCAAGGTGGAGAACCTGCCCTGCCACGTGTTCCAGTCCGACGACGGCGACCTCGATCTGCAATGCCCGACCGAGGTCGGCATCACCGACCGGCGCGAGAAGGAGCTGTCCGACGCCGGCTTCCTGCCGCTGTGCCACTACAAGAACACCGACTACGCGGTGTTCTTCGGCGCGCAGAGCACGCAGAAGCCGAAGAAGTACGACCGCCCGGCGGCGACCG
>JBFWQM010000085.1:0-18890 GCA_050249455.1 Rhodospirillaceae bacterium
ACAGCCATAGCGCCACGCCCGACATCGCGAGCAGCACCAGCGCGCCGAACCCGTACAAGAGGTACAGCGCCCGGCGCAGCGGCGTCTCCAGCACCGCCTCCTTGATGCTGGCGGCGACCAGCCAGTCGGAAAGCGCGGAGCGCGTGTAGCCCACCAGCACCGTGTCGCCGAACGCGCTCTCGCCGACGAAGGTGCCCTCGCGGCCCGACGCGCGGGCGAGGAACGTCGGCACGCCCGGCTGGCCGGTGAACCGCTCGTGCGCCTCGGACCGCGTCACGTAGGTCCCGCGCCGGTCGCCGATCCCGATCAGCCAGTCCGGGCCGGCGACGCCGCGCAACGCCTGGTGGATGCGGTCGGTCTCGGCGCTGATGTGGAGCAGGTACCGGGGCTGGCCGCCGATCGACACCGCGACGATGACCGCGATCAGCGGCCGGTTGGCGATGGCGCCGATGAACACGTCGGTCACCGCCGGCCGGCCGGAGGCGATCGCCTCCGCATCGATCGGGAACGGCGTCATGGGCAGTTCGGCGCCCCACGGGCGCCGGGTATTCATGACCTGCTGACCGTCCAGCGTCCGCAGCACGATGTCGGCGCCGACGAACCGCTTCAGTCGCTCCGCCTGGCGGTAGAACGAACCCAGGTCGCCGTTCTCCAGGAAGTCGGAGGTGGCGAGCGCTTGCAACGTGGTCTGCAGCCCGCCCAGGTGGCGGTCCAGCACCGCCGCCGCCGCGCGCGCGACCGACAGCCCCTCGAACTCGTAGCGCGCGGTCTCGGACTGGGCGTAGCGATTGAGCAGCAGGCCCGCGAACAGGATGCCGGGCACCACGAAAACCGCCACCAGGGCGAGGATGATAAGTTGGGTCGGGATGCCGCGCATCGGCCGCGTCTCCCGCCCGCCATGCGACTGCGACACCGGCAATTCCCTGAGACGCGCTGCGGATGTCTTATCAGCGCGCGCGCGTCCAGGCCAGCGCCGGCCTCAGGCGCTGCCCCATACCTCCGTCGCCACGGCCACCAGGCGCGCCAGTTTCGCCTCCTGCTCGGCCTCGCTCAGCGGGTTGCCGCCGATGGAGCTGGCGAACCCGCATTGCGGGCTGATCGCGAGCTGGTCGAGCGGCGCGATCGCCGCCGCCTCGTCGATGCGGCGCCTCAGCTCGTCGGCCGACTCCAGCGACGCCGTCTTGGTCGACATCAGGCCCAGCACGGCGGTCTTGCCGCGCGGCAGGTAGCGCAGCGGCGCGAAGGTCCCGGCGCGGTCGGTATCGTACTCGAGGAAGAACGCGGCGACGTTGGTCTGGTTGAACAGCACGTCGGCGATCGGGTCGTAGCCGCCAGATGCCATCCACATCCCCTCGCGGTTGCCGCGGCACTGATGCAGCGCGAACGTGACCTCGGCCGGGAACCCGGCCACGACCTCGTTGGTCCGCCGGGTGTATTCGCGCAGCAGCGCATCGACCGGTTGGCCCCAGCCGTCGATGGTGCGCCGCAGGTCGGGGTCGCACAGCATCGCGAAGCTGGTGTCGTCGAGCTGGATGTAGCGGCAGCCGGCATCGATCAGCGCCTGGATCTCCGCCCGGTATGCGGCGACCACGTCGGCCCAGAACGAATCGGTGTCGCGGTAGATCGACTGCCGGATGCGGTTGTCGCCGCCGGCCAGGTTGTGGACCAGGCAGGGGCCCGGCATCGTCACCTTGGGGGTGACGCGGGTCGCGGACTGCAGGAACTTGAACGCCTGCACCAGCTTGCTCGGCCGCCAGCGCAGCGGCGCGCTGAAGGTGAACACGGAGGACTGCTCGTTGGCGCGTCCCTCGCGGCCCTTCCAGGTGAGCTCGGTGTTGCCGGTGCGGGATGCCTGCAGCCCCTCCCAGTTGAGCAGCAGGTCCATCGACCAGTTGCGCCGGCGGAACTCGCCGTCGGTGACGACCTTGAGCCCGGCGCGCTCCTGCATCGCGACGATCTCGCGGATGCAGTCGTCCTCCACCGCGCGCAGCTCGGCATTGTCGTGCGGGCCGTTGTTGCTGTCGGCCGTCTGCGGCCCGAGGAACCGCTCGCGCGCCGCCTTCAGCTTGGCCGGGCGCAGGAAGCTGCCGACGATCTCGGCGCGGAACGGCGGCCGGCCGGCCGCCGGCGTCGCTTTCAGCGATGTTGCCATGACGCGATCCTATTTCTTGGGGTCGTAGACGATGTCGACCAGCCCGGCCTTCTGCTCCGCCGTCAGCGGCTCCTTGATGAACCCGTATTCCTGGGCCAGCGCGATGATGCGGTCGAGCTCGCCGATCGGCGCGTAGGCGACGTCCTCCAGCTTGTTGTATTCCCAAGCCGCCTTGGTGTCTTCCGGGTCGAGCTTCCACTTCTCGGCGAAGCGGGCCGGCGCGCGCGGGTCGGTCATAGCGAACACCTCGCCCTTCCAGATCGCGCGCATTGCGCGCACCGCGACGTCGCGGTTCTTCGCCAGCCAGTTGCTGTTGGCGACCACCACGCGGGTGCTCAGGTTGCGCAGGCTCACCGCGTCGTTGCCGGTGCCGATGATGCGCGCCTCGCCCGCCTTGACCATGCTGAGCCCGGCGGGGAACGCCGACCAGGCGGTGTCGGTCTGGCCCGACATCATCTGCGTACGCGACGAGGACATGTTGCCGGTCGCGACCAGCTTCGGCTTCACGCCGAGATCCTTTGCGATCGTCTGCGCCAGGAGGTGGGTCAGCGAACCGGCGGCGGAGTAGGCCAGCACCTTGCCGTCGAGGTCCTTGATGCTCTTTATGGGGCTGTCGGCCTTGACGATCCAGAACGTCTCGCGCGCGCCATAGGCGGCGTTGGCGATGATCTTCACCGGCGCGCCCTTGGCATAGGCGGAGATCACGCTCAGCACGCCGGGGCCCCACACCATGTCGGCCGAGCCGGTGACGACGACCTGCAGCGATTCCGCGCCGCCGCGGCCGAGGGTGATGGTCGGCTCGATGTTCTCCGCGGCGTAGTAGCCCTCCTGCTCGGCGATGTAGAGCGCGAGGTCGATGTAGATCTGCGCCTGGGTGTCGACGATCCGGACAGGGTCCTTGGCCGCGGCGGTGCCGGCGAAAGCCAGCGCGGCGGCGGCGGCGACGAGCACTCGAAGGAACATGATGGCTTCCCTGCTTGATTGATCCTCGTTGCCAGCCACCTTAGACCGCCATCCGCGGCGGTGCCACAGCGTTGCCCCGGCCGGTTGACCCGCGGCGAGGGAAGCGGATAATCGCGCCGTCGAGACGAGGGGATGGGATTCCCCGAAACCGCCCGATCGGGCTGATGACTCCTGCCGCGCAGGACCGCGGCGGGAGGCGCTTCGGCCGCGCGCACGCCGCGCGGCGGGCTTTTCCGTTGGCCGGTGCAGGGTGCGGGACATGGCGGAGTTCGCGGCGGGGCTGGCTTGGGTAGCGCTCGGCAGCGCGCTCGGCGGCGCGGCGCGCTTCATCGTTTCGGAGCTGGCGCTGCGCTGGCTCGGCGGGCCGATGCCGTGGGGGACGCTGGCCGTCAACGTCACGGGCGCCTTCGCGCTCGGCGCGCTGGCGGCGGCGGGGCATGGCGGCACGGGCGCGCTGGCGGCGGTCTGGCAGCTCGCGGCGGTGGGCGTGCTGGGCAGCTACACGACGGTGTCCTCGTTCAGCCTGCAGACGCTGTCGTTGTGGCGCGCCGGCGCGCACGGCGCTGCTATGGCGAACGTCGCGCTGTCGCTGGCGCTGGGTCTCGCCGCGGCGGCCGCCGGCCTGGCGGTGGCGTCATGACGGCGCTGCACGGTGTTGTCGCCGCGGTGGCCGCCGGCAGCGCGATCGGCGGCGTGCTGCGCGCGCTGGTGTCGATCGCGTTCGGCGCGGCGTGGACCGGCTCCGCGTGGGCATCGCTCGCGGCGACGCTGGCCGTCAACGTCAGCGGTTCGTTCGCGATAGGGTTCTACGCGGCGCGGATCGGGCCGGCGGTGTGGTCGCCGGCCGAGGCGCGGCTGCATCACTTCGTGATGACCGGCGCGTGCGGCGGCTACACCACCTTCTCGCTGTTCAGCCTGGAGACCGTGCAGCTGGCGCAGGCCGGCGACACGGCGGCGGCGGCGGCGAACGTCGCGCTGTCGCTGGCGACGTGGCTGGCGGCGGCGTGGCTGGGCTGGCGGGCCGGCGCGCCAGCCTGATCATGGCGTCGTCGCCGCGCGGATGCGCTCTTCGATGCCGGGGTGGGTGTCGAGCCAGCCGGACCTGCCGCAGCCCTTGCCGCACGCGTCGCCGAGCGTGCGCCACAGCTCGGCCAGCGCGCGGGTGTCCATGCCGGCGGCGGCCATCAAGGCCATGGCGCGCCGGTCGGCCTCGCGCTCGAAGTCGCGCGAATACGACCGCGACAGCAGCAGCGCCGGCACACCGATCGCCTCCTCGGTCACCGCACCGACGTCGCCGACCGCCAGGCTGAACACCACCGCCCAGCCGGCGGCGCGCAGCACCTGGCGCAGCGCGTGGCGGCCCTCGATGTGGCCGATCTCGTGCGCCAGCACGCCGCCCAGCGCGTCGTCGGACGGCGCGATCTCCACCATCTCGTCAGTGACGACGACGATGCCGCCGGGCAGCGCGAGCGCGTTGGGGCCGAGCCCGGGCGCGCGGCGGAACTCCAGCCGCGGCGGCGCCGGCAGCGTGGCGACGGCGGCGAGGCGGTCCATCAGGGACGACACCGCCTTGCGCCGGTCTTCGGCCAGCGCGGTGTGTTCGAACCAGATGCGGTCCAGCGTCGCCAACGTCTGTTCGCCGGCGACGTGCTCGACCCACTCGGGCGCGGCCAGGGCGGCCCCATCGGCGGCCACAGGCAGGCCGTAGCGCAGCCCCGCGACCGCCAGCGCCAGGACGACCAGCAGCGCCGCAACGACGCGCGCGCCGCCGCCCTCCAGCCGAGCCACGAAGCCGCGCGGCCGGCGGCCCAGCGCGGCCAGCAGCGCATCGACGCCGTCGTCGTCGCGGGTGACGAACTGCCGCCCGTCGGCCAGCGCGATTCGCCGCGCCACCCCGGACAACCGGTCTGAGGCGGCGGCAACCGCGACGGCTTCCTCTCTCCCGTCGGTCGCCAGCCAGGCCATCCCGTCGCGCGCGCCGAGCGTGGCGGGTGTCAGGCGTGCGGCGCCGGCGGCGAACAGGTCGCCGTGTACGCTCATACGCCGACGCCGATGCCGAAGTCGGCGATCTCGTCGCCCAGCGCGCCGCCGCTTTCCGCCTGGGCATCGACCAGGCCGTCGACGCTGCCACCCGCGACCAGGAACAGGTTGTCGCACTGGTAGCGCCACAGCCGCACCTGCGCCCACGGCGTCAGGAGGCCGAACGACAGCAGGATGGCGAACAGGTTGGACAGCGAGACCCACGCCAGCTTCAGCCCGGACAGGCTGGAGCGCAGCCGGTGGCCGCCGTCGATCTCCAGCCCGTTGAGGATCACGTTGCGCAGCCGCGCCCGGTAGAACGCGCTGGCGGCGATCAGACCGATGACGCCGGCGGCCAATGCCGGCGCACCCTTGAATGCGCCCATCGTGGTTTCGTAGTCGTCCCCGACGATGGCTTGCGCGGCGTAGAGCCCGCCGAAGACGAGCGGCAGCCCGACTCCGATGTACATCAGGATCGCGAGGCCGAAGGCGCGGTAGATCGGCCACAGCGGCACCGGCGCGGTCATGCGCGCGACGCCGAAGGTGTAGTTGCGCACGATGAAACGGCCCGCCGCCTGCGACGCCATGGGAAACAGCAGGCCGAGCCCGATCGCCGTGACCAGCGGCCACAGCAGGAAGGTCCGGGCACAGCCGCCGGTGGTGCCGTGCCAGTGGAAGCGCACGTTCCGCCACGCGGTGTTCCGGCCGCGAAAGGCCAGCGCGCGGCCGACGACCCAGGGCACGGCGACGAGCCACGCAATGAAGATGCTTCCCTGCACGAACTCGCTGACGTAGCCGGACCCGAGATAGACCGCGATCAGCGCCACGGCGACCAGCCGTCCTTTCAGGATCGTCGCGCCCGTGGCGAGATAGTCGAAGCCGTGCCCCATCAGGGTGGTGTTGCCGTAGAAGAACCGGTTGCGCCGCACCTTGGCCCACGCCGACCATATGCCGAGCGTCAGCAGGGTCAGGACCAGGTTGACCAGCCAGATGCGGAAATAGGCGCCGGCGGTCGCGCCAAAGACGAACGGATGCTCCAGCCCCGCATGCGACGGCGTGACGCGCGTGGCCGGAACGATCGTGGGGTGTAGGTTCATGACTTGTAACCAATGACTTTTGCGCAATGTCCGGCGAGTTTGGAACCGGGGAACGAACGAAAGGTGAAGATCGCCGGGTGGACTTGGGACCGCCGTCTCGGCCACAATGCGGCCAGTCTTTTACGGAGGAACCGACCATGGCCAAGCTGCGCCACATCGCGATGCAGGTGCCCGACCTGGAGAAGGCGGCGGCGTTCTACGAGAAGGTGTTCGGCATGGAGCGCGTGGTGCGCGGCGACACGCCGTTCGGCAACGCGCTGATGCTGTCGGACGGGGTGATCAACCTCGCGCTGCTGCAGTTCCCGCCGGGCGCCAAGGGCATGCTCAATACGCCGGACTGGGCCGGCCTGCACCACATCGGCTTCGTCGTGGACGACGCGGAGGAGACCCGCAAGAAGATCGAGGCGGAAGGCGGCGTCTACTGGACGACCTTGCCGGGCGGCTACGAGGGCCTGCTCGCGGAGGAAAAGTTCCGCGACCCCAACGGCCTCGTCTTCGACGTATCCGAGCACGGCTGGGCGACCGAGAAGACCGGGACCGTGAAGGCCGAGGCCGAAGCGAAGGCCAAGGCGGAAAAGGTCACCGCCTGACCCGTTCCCGGCGGCGGCATCCGGCCGCGACGGGCCGGATGCCGCGCCGGCCGCCGCCGCTCACGCGCTGATCCGCTCGTCGTCGAGCGGGATCGGCCGGGCGCGCCGCAGCGCGTCCGCTACCGCGGCCTGAACCGCCCGCACGTCGATCGGCTTGGTCAAATAGCGGAAGAACCCCGCCGCCATCCCGCGCTCGATGTCGGCGGCGGACGCCGCCGCGCTCAGCGCCAGCACGGGGATCGCCGCGGTCGCCGGCAGGGCCTGCAGCCTGGCCAGCAGCGCGTAGCCGTCCATCCCTGGCAAATGGATGTCGGCGATGATCGCGTCGGGCCGCTGCGTGCGCGCGATCTCCAGGCCGGCCTGCGGGGTCGGCGCGCCGATCATGGTGACGCCTGGCATCGCCGCCAGCACGTGGCCGATCAGCTTCAGGTTGATGGCGTTGTCCTCGATGTAAAGGATGCTGTGCGTCCCCGCCGGCGGCGCGTCGGACGCGGCGGCGATCGGGTGGCGCGGTGCCCGCGTGGCCGGCTCCGCCTCGGTGGGCAGCTCGAACCAGAAGCGGCTCCCTTCCCCGGCGCGACTCTCGAAGCCGACGGCGCCGCCCATCGCCTCGACAAGCCGCCGGGTGATGGTGAGGCCCAGTCCGGTGCCTTCCACCGCCGTGTGCTCCGCGCCGAACCGCTCGAACGGGACGAACAGCCGCACCTGCTTGTCGGACGGGATGCCCACGCCGGTGTCGGCAACGGTGATGCGCAGCCGCCCCGATGCAGCGGCGGCCTCAACCCGCACCGAGCCGCCGACACGGTTGTACTTGATGGCGTTGGAGATCAGGTTCAGCAGCACCTGGTGCAGCCGGGTCGGATCGGCGCGCATGTCCGGCAGGCCGGCGGCGTCGTCGAACGCCAGCGTCACGCCCGCCTTGTCGGCGAGGGCCGCCATCGTGCGCCGCACCTGCTGCAGCGCGTCGTGCGCGCGCACGCCTTCGATGGAAAGATGCAGCTTGCCGGACTCGATGGCCGTGAGGTCCAGCACCTCGTTGACCAGCGACAGCAGGTGCTCGCCGCCCTCGTGGATATGTTCCGCATACTCCCGCTGCGTCGGGGTCAGCGCTTCGTGGCGCTGCACCAGCAGCATCTGCGAGAAACCCAGGACGGCGTTCAGGGGGGTGCGCAGCTCGTGGCTCATGCTCGAGAGGAAGGCGGACTTGGCCTGGCTTGCAGACTGCGCCGCAGCGCGCGCGGCGATCAGCTCCGCCCGCATCGCCTCGTCGCGGTCGAGCTGGCGCGCCAGCCAGAAGCCGCCGCTGAGCACGAACAGCACGGCACCGGCGCTCAGCGGTATCAGCACGTACAGGCTCGTCCGCCAACTCGCCAGGGCGTCGCCGCGCCGCATGCTCACCGCGGCGACCAGGGGAAGGCCGGCAATGCGCCGGTAGGCGGTGAGCAAGGCCGGGCCGTCGGGATCGCCGAGGGGGGCCGGCCCGATCAAGGTGCCCGACGGCGCGGCGGCGATCGCCTGCGCCAGGCGCGGCGTCCGGCTGTCGTCATGCGCCGGCGACCCGTCGTCGCCCGGCACGCGGATCAGCACCGCGCCGTCGTCGCGCAAGAGCGTGAAGCTCGCGGTCGGATCGCGATCGAGGCCGCCGTAGGTGCGGGCGAGGTGGCCGATGTCGAGCCCGGTCTGGGCGACGCCGGCGAAACGTCCCTCGGCATCGTCGAGCCGGCGCGACAGGATCAGCAGCCAGCGGCCGTCCAGCACCGACCGCATCGGGCGGCCGACAAAGAGACCGCGGCGCGGATTCTCGCGGTGGACCGTGAACTGCTCCTGGCCGGCCACCACCAGCGGCGGCGGATCGCGGGTGACCGACGTGTGGGTGCGGCTTCCCTGTGCGTCCACCCACGCGACTCCGGTCAGCACCGGCGAGCCGTGGTGGATTGCGCGCAGGATGTCATGCGGATCGGTGCCAACCGGGGACGCGGCGATCGCGTAGTCGCGGTGCGCCGCCGCCGCCGCGGTCAGCGCCCGCTCCGCAAGCTCGACGGTGCGGGCGACGTTCTCCACGAAGATGGCGTTGACGGCGGAGATCCGCGCCTCCGCGGTGCGCAGGCTGTCGTCGTAGCGCCGGTACACATCGACGGCGACGACCAGCAGGATGCACAGGCTGGCGACGATCGCCGACCACCGGACGATCCGGCCCGGTCGGGAGCGCCGCTGCGGGCTTGCTGCATCGGAGGCCGAATGCGGGAAGCTCATTCAGTCGTCACCCTCTGGCCCGAAACGAAGCTCGAGCGCGCGGCAGGCCGACGGCGGCCAGCGTGCGGTTCAAAGCATTGAAGGGATGGTCCTCGATGATGTGCGCCGATCGTTGATCTGGATCAATGCCGGTCGCAGTCCGACGCCATGTGCGCCACTATGAGCGGCGGCCGGTTAACGCGGGGTTGCCCGACGCGGCCGAAATAATTCGTTATCTAATCGCTTGTCGATCAGACGCTCCAGCGCGGCCCGAACAGGGCCGCGACGTTCCTTTCCAGGACGCCCTCGGTCGCCGGGCCGGCGCCCAGGCTGCGGCGCACGAAGCCGACCGGATCGGGCTCGCCGAGCGGGAAGGGGCCGTCGCTGCCGAGCAGGAAGCGGTCGGCGCCGACCGCCTCGGTGACGTAGCGCATGTAGCCGGGCTCGAAGCAGATGCTGTCGAACCAGAGCTGCTTCAGGTAGTCGCCGACCGGCCGGGCGATCGTGGCGGCGAGCGCCGGGTTGGTGTCGACCTCGCGCTGCATGCGCGCGCGCAGCATCAGCGCGTAGCCGCCGGCATGGGTGATGACCATGCGCAGCCTCGGATGGCGGTCGAGCAGGCCGCCGAAGATCATGTGGAAGACGTTGAGCGTCGAATCGAACAGGTAGCCGCTCACCACCGCGAGCTCGTAGTCGGCCATGCGCTCGCGCCCCGGCGGATTGGCGGGGTGGACGAACAGCGGCACGTCGAGGTCGCACGCCGCCTCGAAGATCGGCGCATATTCCGGGCTGTGCAGATAGCGCCCGTTCACGTTGGACGCGATGTGGCCGCCGGACAGGCCCAAGGTCGTCACCGCGCGGCGAAGCTCCGCGGCGGCGGCGTCGGGCGCCTGCATCGGCAGGAACGCCCAGCCGGCGAAGCGGTCGGGATCGGCGCGCACCAGCACCGCGATCTCGTCGTTGAACAGGCTCGCGGCCGCGATCCCGAGGCCGGCGTCGGCGCCGTAGCCGACGAACGGGGTGGCCAGCGACACCACCGTGCGGTCGATCCCGAGCGCGGCCATGCGCGCCACCTGCCGGTCGGCGTCGAAGAAGGTGCGGTTGAGGCCGTAGCGCAGGCCGCCCACGCTGACGTCGACGTCCTCGCCCTCCTGCCGGCCGAGCCGGACCGCGAAGGCGGGCTCGCGCTGCATCAGCGCGAAGAACTGCGGCGGCACGTAGTGGCAATGGATGTCGATGGTCACCGGCGATCCTCCCTCGGCACGGGTTATGCCCGCGCCGGGGGCGGATTGGCAATCGCCGGCTCAGCCGGCCGGGCGCGGCCGCACGGCGCCGGCTTGGATCGAGGCAGGCTTTCGCGCGGACTTTCGCCGGACGGGGAAGGGCTCGTCCGGCACGGCGACGAGGCGGAAACCGCGATAGGGCTTGCCCAGCGCCATGCGGACCGCGACCAGCCCGAGCGGCATGGCGAGCGCGGCCGCCACGGCGGGCGTGAAGTCGTTGGGCGCGGCGAAGATGCTCCAGGCCATGCTGACGATGATCCCGACGACCGCCGCCATCGCCGCGGTGCGCCACACCAGCAGCCACCACACGCTCAGCGCCCGCCGCCAGGTGATCTCCAGCTCTTCGGGCGCCGCGGATTCCTCGTCGTCTTCGTCGTCGAGATACATGCCGTGCCATCCACCCCGCGGGCGAACAGGGTGGCGCGGCACCGTTTAGAAAGGGTTGCGCGCCCGCCGGGACATTTGTCGGCAATGCGATTCAAGTTAAGTTGATTCCCGAAGTCGTCGTTCTACGATAGCCAGACAACAGAAGACCGCGCGGGGAGAGTGGACATGCGTCGTGAACGGGGCCTGAACGAGCTTTACGGCGACGATGCGGAGCGTGCCGACCGTCTCGTCTTCGGGCGCGATGCGGCGACGGGCCGCCGCGGCTTCCTGCACGGCGCCGGGCTCGCGGCGCTGGGCGCGGCCATCGGCTACGCGATACCGTTCGGGCGGTCGATGCCGGCCGGCTACCTGCCGGTGGCGCTGGCGCAAAGCCAGAAGCTGAGCTTTCCCGGCAAGGACGGCGGCCTGGTGGTGCTGGGCGACCGGCCGCTGGTGGCGGAGACGCCGGCCCACCTCCTCGACGACGACGTGACGCCAACGCCGCGTCACTTCATCCGCAACAACGGGCAGGCGCCGGAGGCGCCGGCCGATCCGGACGCCTGGGAGCTGACGGTCGACGGCGAGGTCAACAAGCCGATCAAGATCAGGCTCGGCGAGCTGAAGCAGCGCTACGCGGCGGCCGGCCAGCCGATGGTGCTGGAATGCGGCGGCAACGGCCGCGCCCAGTTCCAGCCCGCGGCGCGCGGCAACCAGTGGACCACCGGTGGCGTCGGCTGCGCCAAGTGGACCGGCGTGCGCCTCGCCGACGTGCTGAAGGCGGCCGAACCGAAGTCCACGGCGGTCTACACGGCGCACTACGGCGCCGACCTGCACCTTTCCGGCGACGCCGGCAAGCCGACGATCTCGCGCGGGGTGCGCCTGCCCAAGGCGATGGATCCCAACACGCTGATTGTCTTCGCGATGAACGATGCGCCGCTGCCGGCGATCCACGGCGGCCCGGTGCGGCTGGTGGTGCCGGGCTGGTCGGGCTCGGCCAGCCAGAAGTGGCTCAGCCGCATCACCCTGCGCGACAAGGAGCACGACGGCCCCGGCATGACCGGCACGTCGTACCGCCTGCCGGTGACGCCGATCGTCCCGGGCAGTCCGCACGACGGCAAGGGCTTCCGCATCCTGGAATCGATGCCGGTGCGCTCGATCATCACTTCGCCCGCCGACGGCGCGCGGCTGCCGGCCGGCACGACGTCGATCACCGTGCGCGGCCACGCCTGGGCCGGCGACCTGACAGTGCGCGAGGTCCACCTGTCGCTCGACTTCGGCCAGAACTGGATCGCCGCGCATCTGAATGCGCCGCCCAGCCCGTATGCCTGGCAGCGCTTCGAGGCGTCGCTCAGCCTGCCGACGCCCGGCTACTACGAGGTGTGGGCGCGCGCCACCGACAGCACCGGGCGCAGCCAGCCGTTCGCCGCCGCCAACTGGAACCCGCAGGGCTACGGCGCGAACGCGTATCATCGCGTGGCGCTGCTGCTCGACGCGTGACGATGCGGCGCGGCGCACGGGCGGTCCTGCTCGCGGCGCTGCTGGCGGCGCCGGGCGCCGCCGCGCAGGACGCGCCGGCGTCGGAGGAGACACCGGCGGTGCTGCCCGACGGCGACGGCCGCGACCTCGTCTTCTACGGTTGCGTGCCGTGCCATTCGACGCAGATCGTCCGCCGCCAGGCGATGACCCGCGAGCGGTGGTCCGACACGCTCGACTGGATGGAAAGCCGCCACGGCATGCCGCCGTTCGACCCGGCCGACCGCAAGACGGTGCTCGACTACCTCGCCGGGCATTTCGGCCCCGGCGCCGCGGCAGAGACCCCGCGCCCCTTCTACACCCCGCCGGCGCGCTCGAATCCGTTCGCAACCAAGTAGCGCGGTCGCATTTTTCGCCTTTGGATTTTGCGATTTCTTAAACGGCTGTCCCCGATACCGCAGGCAGACCGAAGTGCCGGTCTCTCGATAGGTTTCGTCACGCTAGTATTGGGGGTCTCCATGTCGCTCCGCCTGCTTGCTGCCACCTTCTCTGTCGGCCTCACCCTTGCGGTCGGACAGGCCGCCGCGGAAAGCCGCGCCACGGCTCCCGAGGCGGAGGCCATGGTCAAGAAGGCAGTCACCTTCCTGCGGGCCAACGGGGCCGAGAAGGCCTACGCCACCTTCACCGGCAAGGACGCCGCGTTCATCGACCGCGATCTCTACATCATCGTGTATGGGCTCGACGGCGTGGTGCGCGCGCATGGCCAGAATCCCAAGCTGGTCGGCAAGGACCTTTCCGAGGTCCAGGACGTCGACGGCAAGTTCTACGTCAAGGAGCGGGTCGAGCTGGCTCGCAGCAAGGGCACCTTCTGGCAGGATTACAAGTTCACCAACCCGCTGACCAAGAAGATCGAGCCGAAGACGACGTACTGCGAGCGCGTCGAGGAAGTCGTGGTCTGCGGCGGCATCTACAAGGCCTAGCCGTCCGACCCGCCGCATCGGCCTCCAGCGTCCCAACCAGCCCGTCGAGTCCTTCATGCCGCTCCGCTTCGCCGACCTGCCCATCTGGGCAAAGGTCTCTCTCGCGCCGTTCCTGGGCATGATCTGCCTGGTCGGGATCGGCGTTTATGCCGAGACGTTGCTCGGCGCCAACGCAAGGCACGTCGCGGCGATGAGCGCGGCCGCCGACGAGCATGAGCGTGCCGCGGCGTTTGCGCTGTCCATAGAAGGAATGGTC
Source organism: Rhodospirillaceae bacterium (assembly GCA_050249455.1). GTDB lineage: Bacteria > Pseudomonadota > Alphaproteobacteria > MPNO01 > VGEU01 > JBFWQM01. The sequence goes on from JBFWQM010000085.1 coordinate 13,412, forward strand.
GCGAAGCTCTACGCCCTGACCTCCGTCGCGGCCAACGAAAGTGACGAGGCGAAGGTTGCAGCCATGGGCAAATCGCTCCTGCCCCGGATCGACGGCATCGCAGCGCAGCTGCCAGCGCTGCGGTCGGCCGTTGCCTCGACCGACGCGTCCGCCGAACAGATCGCAGCGCTGGAAGGCGCACTGGCCGCCTATCTAAAGGCCGCCCGTGCCGTCGTCGACATGGCAGATACCGACGCCGGCATGGCATTGACCCTGATGACCACGGCGCAGCGGCGTCATGACGAGATCTCCGGCCTGCTCCTCGGCTTCGAGCAGTCGCTGGCGAAGGTCGAGGCATCGCGCGCCGCGGCCATCGAAGCGGACATGGCGCAGGCGCGGACGCTACTGGCGACGTTAATTGCCGTTCTGGCTGTCGGCGGAATCGCCGTCTCGCTGGCGATCAGCTGGCGCATCTCGCGGCCGGTTCGCGCCATGGCGGCGGCGGTCGGGCGCATCGCCGAGAAGGACTATGCGGTCGCGGTGCCGGCGCTCGGTCAGAAGGACGAGCTCGGCGTCATGGCCGCGTCGGTCGACGTGCTCGCACAGCGGAGCGCCGCGGCCGACCGGATGGCCGAGGAACAGCGGATCGAGCGCGAGCGCCGCACGCAGGAGAAGCTCGAGGAGCAGGAGCGGCGGGCCGCGGAGCTCAACGCGGACGAAGAGCGGCGCGCGCGCGAGATGCTGGCCGTCGCCGACGTGCTGGAGCGCGAGTTGCAGGCGGCGGTGGGCGAGATTTCCGGTCAGGCGGGGCGGTTGACCGACGGCGCGGAGAACCTGAGCCGGATCGCCCTGGCTGTCCGGGAAATGTCGCAGTCGGTGCACGACTCGGTCGCCACCGCGGCATCCGACGTCGAGACCGTTGCGGGCGCCACGAGCGAGCTCGAAGCCTCCAGCCGCGAGATCGGCGAACGCATCGCGCGGGCCGCCACCGCGACGGGACAGGCGGTCGAACGTGCGACGGCGACGACGCGGACGGTGGCCGACCTGACCGAGGCGACGGCGCGGATCAACGACGTGGTCGCCCTCATCAACAACATCGCGGGACAGACGCGGCTGCTCGCGCTCAACGCGACGATCGAGGCGGCGCGCGCCGGCGAGGCGGGCAAGGGTTTCTCCGTGGTCGCCAGCGAGGTGAAGGCGCTGGCCGGCCAGACCGAGCAGGCCATCGGCAACGTGAGCGCCCATGCGAGCTCCATCCTCGCCGCGACGGAGGGGGCGTCCTCCATGGTTTCGGGCATCGCCGATCAGATCGACGCGGTGCGCGCGATCTCGTCCGAGGTGGCAGATTCGGCGGAGCAGCAGCTTCAGGCGACCGGCGAGATCATGGGCAGCGCGGGCCGGGTCGCGAACCACACGCGCGACGTCGCGGAAATGGCGAAGTCGCTCCTGGATCAGGCCGAGACGACCCAGGAGACGGCCCGGCAGGTGAAGGAGTTCGCGTCGCTCGTCACCAGTGGAATTATGGCGCTGAGCAAGCGCCTGACCGTGGTCCTGCGGTCGTCGGCCGGCGGCAACCGCCGCCGTTCGGAGCGCTTCGCGATCTCGCTGCGGTTCGATGCGCCCGAGCTCGCGCTCACGGGACACACGATCGACCTGTCGAGGCACGGTATCCTGCTCGGCGCGGCGGGCAGACCCGAGATGGTCGGCCGCACCCTTGCGGTCGGGATCGGCACGATCGGAAAAATCGACTGCCGCATCGTGGCCGTCACCGACCTCGGGATCCACCTGGAGCTGCTGGACCCGGACCGCTGGGCAGCGGCCATCGACGCGGCGATCGAGGCGGGGAAGGCGCAAGACGCGAGCTACATCGAGAAATGCCGCCAGGTCGCCGCCCGGATCGCCGACGCGTTCGAGCAGGAACTCGCCCGGGGACGCGCCGACGAGGCGGCGCTGTTCGACACCCGCTACGCCGAGATACCCGATACCGAGCCGCGCCAATACCTTACGGGCTCCACGGAGATTGCCGACCGCCTGCTGCCGGGCATCATCGACGCCGTGAAGGACGGGGACAACAGCATCGTCTTCTGCGCCGCCGCGGACCGCAACGGCTACATCCCGACGCACAACCGGGACTATAGCCGGCCGCAGCGCAGCGGCGACGCGGCGTGGAACGCGGCGAACAGCCGGAACAGACGGATCTTCAACGATCGCGCCAGCATCCTGGCGACCCAGAACCAGGGCGCGCCGCTGGTGCAGACCTACGCGCGCGACATGGGCGACGGACGCCTGCTGATGCTGAAGGAGTTCGATGCGCCGATCGCCGTGCGAGGCAAGTTCTGGGGCGCCGTGCGGCTCGCCATCCGGCCTCAGGCCTGACCGGAACGCTTACGGCGGCAAATCCAGTAATACGTATTATTACGTAGAACACAGAAGACAGGCTAAGCGCTTGATACGGCGAATAGAGTGTTTGGAACGGCGCAGCCGATACGATAGGGTCGCAGACGGTCTGCCCCGGCTCTTTCGGTTTGGCTCGCCTGTGTCTGGAAGATCGGCGTAATGGGTGCACGAATCCTGATCGTCGAGGATGAAATCCTCGTTGCGATGGAACTGGAATTTATCCTGCGGGAGGCCGGCCACGATGTCGCCGGCATCGCCGCCGACACGTCCTCCGTCGGGCGGCTTGCGGCGCCGGATATCGATCTTGCCCTGGTGGACCTCAACCTTCGCGACGGCGTGACCGGCCCGGTGATCGGCGAGGCCCTGGTGCGGGAGCACGGCGTCTCGGTCGTCTTCCTCACCGCGAACCCGGGCCTCCTGGGCAAGGGCGTGGCCGGTACCTACGGCGTCCTGTCGAAGCCCTACGACGAGACGGCCGTGCGCCGCACCGTCGATTACGCGCTGCTGCGCCGTACCGGCGCCACCCCGCCGCCGCCGCCGGGGCTGCGTCCGTTCGCCTGACCGTTGCCCGCGCTCACGCCGTCAGGTTGGCCAGCGGTATCGTCACCTCCACTTCGAGGCCTTCGGCCAGCCACCGCTTCTCGATCGTGCCGCCAAGCTGACCCCGGACGCTTGCCGTCGCCAGGGTCGTCCCGAACCCGTTCCGCTCGGGCGGCTGCAGGACCGTGGGCCCGTCGATCTCGCGCCAGCGGATCCGGTACAGCGCTTCTTCGCGCGTGCCCGTGACCGCAACGTGTCCGTCGGGGCGCGACAGCGCGCCGTACTTCATCGCATTGGTGGCGAGCTCGTGGAACAGAAGCGCCAGTGGGGTCGCCGCGCGGTCGTTGAAATCGATGTCCTCGCCTTCGAACCTGACCCGCTGCGTTCCGGTCGTGGCATACGGGGCGAACAGGAACGCCAGGAAGTTCGCCAATGTCCGCGCGCCGATCTCCACCCTGGAGGCATCGCTGTGCGGCCGCACGAACTCGTGCGCCCGTCCCAGCGCGGCGATGCGCTCGCGCAGGGTCGAGCCGAAGGCGCGCGCAGCGGGATAGTTGCGCACCGACAGCGCGATCAGCGACGAGATGACGGCGAAGATGTTCTTGATGCGGTGGCTCAGCTCATGGCTGAGCAGCTCGCGCGCCTGCTCCGCCTGCTTGATCGCGTCGATGTCGGTACACGTGCCGAGCCATCGCTCGATCCGCCCGGATTCGTCGCGGACCGCCTCGGCGCGGCCGAGGAACCAGCGGTAGTCGCCGTCGGCCCTGCGCAGCCGGTATTCGATCTCGTAAGGCTCGCCGGTCGCCAGCGCGTGCCGCCAGCTCTCGCGCGTGCGCTCGAGGTCGTCGGGGTGGAACACCCGCAGCCACGCATCGCGATCGACCGCTTCGGGCCGGATGCCCGTGTAGGCGTAGCATCGGCTGTTGTAGTAGTCGTAGTGGCCGTCCGGTTGCGCTGACCACACCAGCTGCGGCATCGATTCGGCGACGGCGCGGAACCGGCGGCCGATCGCGGCTTCCGACCGGCGCGCCGCCTCCGAATCGGCTGTGCGCTCCGCCACCAGCGCTTCCAGGTTGCGGTTGAACGCCTGCAGCTGGTCGCGGCTTGCCGACGTCTCGCGCAGCAGCGCGACGACCTCGCGCAGCGCCAGGAACCCGAGCATGACCGTCAGCAGCACGACCGTCAGGGCGCCGCCCTGCATCCAGGCGCGCGCCGCCGCCGCTTCGTCGGTCAGCCGGCGCAGGACGCGGCGCTCGTGGTCGAGCATCGTCTCGATCACGTCGCGGATCTGGTCCATCGTCCGGCGGCCGACGTCGGACCGCACGGCGGCCATCGCTGCGCCCACGTCGCCGCGATCGAAGTCGGCGACGGTCTGGCGAAGCTCACCCAGCTTCGCATCGACCAGCTGCAGCAGGCGTGACATCAGCGGCGAGAGAGCTTGGTCGGCCGCGGCATCGCCGGCGAGATCCCCCCGCCGGGAGGCGAACTCGGCGAGCGCCGAATGGTAGGGCGCCAGGTAGGCGGGATTCGCGGTGAGGAGGTAGCCCCGCTGGCCGGTTTCGGCGTCCTGCATCAGCGACAGCAGGCGATAGAGGTCGTTCTCGACCTCCTGCGCCTTCTGCACGGCAACGAATGCCGCGGACTGCCGCCCAGCGACCCAGACCACGCCGACCAGGGCGGCGAGCAGGACCGCAAAGCCCAGCCCAAGCCAGATCGTGCCCACCCGCTTGACCAGGATCGTGTTCCGCATGGATTTGGGTTTCGCGGGGGCCAAGGACTGAGCGATGATGTACCGGTGGCGGTGCGAGTCGGTCAACTCCGCTGCCCGCGATAACAGGGTGAGAGCGGCCGGCCAGCTTGGCGATGGCCGCTCCGGGGAGGTCGCAGATGGGACATCGTCCGCTCGCCGCGCTGATCGTGTCGGTCGCCGCGGCCTTCGCCGTGCCGGCGCAGGGCCAGACGCCGGCGGAGTTCTTCGCCGGCAAGACGATTACGCTGGTGGTCGGCTATACCGCCGGCGGCTCCTACGACTTCTACGCGCGGTTCCTCGCGGAATTCCTGCCGCGGCACCTGCCGGGCAAGCCGACGATCATCGTCCAGAACCGCCCCGGCGCCGGCAGCCGCAACGCCGCGAACCACGTCTATGCCGCCGCCGCGAAGGACGGCACCGTGATCGGGCTGACCAACAACATGCTGCCGCTGTTCCAGTACCTGCAGCCGACCGGCGTGCGCTACGACATGACCCAGGTGAACTGGATGGGAAACATGGTGGTGCTGAACAGCGTCGTCGCGCTGTGGCACACCGCGCCGGCGAAGACGCTCGATGAGGCCAGGCAGGCGGAGACCGTGCTGGGCTCCACCGGCCGCGGCGGCGAGACCTATATCGTGCCGGCGATGATGAACGCGGTCCTCGGCACCAAGTTCAAGATCGTCACCGGCTATCCCGGCATCAACGAGAGCACCCTGGCGATCGAGCGCGGCGAGCTGCATGGGCGCAGCGGCTCGTGGGCGAACATCGTGCAGCAGTCGCCGGTATGGGTGAGCGGCAAGTAGATCATCGTGG
>JBFWQM010000086.1:0-18798 GCA_050249455.1 Rhodospirillaceae bacterium
CGGGCCCGGCGGCGGGCGTGGTGTCGGGGATCGAGATCGCCCGGCTGACGGGCCGCGAGAACGTCGTCACGCTCGACATGGGCGGCACCTCGGCCGACATCGCGGTGATCGCGCGCGGCGCGGCCGACGAGACCACCGGCGGCAAGATCGCCGGCCAGGACATCGGCACGCCGATGCTGGCGGTGCGCACGCTCGGCGCCGGCGGCGGCACCATCGCCTGGATCGGCCCCGATGGGCTGCTCAAGGCCGGGCCGCACAGCGCCGGCGCGGCGCCCGGGCCGGCGTGCTACGGCCGCGGCGGCACCCTGCCGACCGTCACCGACGCCAACCTGATGCTGGGCGCGCTGTCGGCCGGCAACGTGCTGGGCGGGCGGATGCGGCTGGACCGCGCCGCGGCGGAGGCGGCGGTGCGCGAGCACATCGCGGAACCCCTGAAGATGGACCCGATCCGCGCCGCGGCGGGCATCATCACCATCGTCAACACCAACATGGCGATCGACCTGCGGCTCGCGTTCCAGAGCCGCGGCGAGGACCCGCGGCGCTACGCGCTGGCGGCATTCGGCGGCGCCGGCCCGTTGCACGCGGCGATGCTGGCGCAGGAGCTCGGCTTCCCCACCGTGATCGTGCCGCCCTTCCCCGGGCTGACCAGCGCGATGGGGCTTCTGTCCACCGACGTGCGCCACGTCTACCTGCACTCGGCGATCGGGCGGCTGTCGTCGTTCCCGCCGGCGCGGATGAACGCGCTGTTCGACGAGCTGCGGGCGCGCGCGATGGCGGACGTGGCGGAGGAAGGCTTCCGCGAGGACCAGGTCCGGCTGACGCGCCAGCTCGACCTGCGCTATCCGCACCAGGGCTACCAGCTCGCCGTCGATGCGCCGGCGCACGCCCTGGGCGATGCCGACAAGCCGGCGCTGAAGCAGGCGTTCGACGCGGCGCACCAGCGCATCTACGGCGCCAGCGCGCCGGACGAGGACGCGGAGGTCGTCACCTTCCGGCTGATCGCCGAGATCTCGGTGCCGCGCCTGACCCTGCCGGAGATCGCGCGCGGCACCGGCGCCGCCGGCGCAATGAAGGAGACGCGGCCGCTGTACGACTTCGCCCGCCACGCGTTCGCCGACGCCGCGGTCTACGACCGCGCCAAGCTGGGCGCCGGCGATACGTTCGCCGGCCCGGCGGTCGTCGAGCAGTTCGATTCGACCACCGTGGTGCTGGCCGGCCAGAGCGTCACCGTGGACGCCTACGGCAACCTGATCATCGCCACCGGAGCCGCCGCATGACGATCGACCCGATCACCACCGAGGTGGTGCTGAGCCGCATCCGCGAGACGGCGGCGGCGATGGCGCACGCGCTGTTCCATTCCGGCTATTCCCCAATCCTGCGCGAATCGCAGGACGGCACGGCGGGGCTGACCGACGCGGCGGGCCGCGTGATCATCGTCGGCGGCGGACTGCAGTACCATTCGCTGCTCTATTCGCGCTCGGTCGAGAGCATCCTGCAGCGCTACCCCGCAGCGGAGATGCGCGAGGGCGACAGCTTCGTCGCCAACGACCCGTACAAGGCCGGCAACAGCCACGTCCCCGACATGGTGGTGGCGACGCCCGCGTTCTACGACGGCAAGGTCATCGCGTTCGGCGTCAGCGTCGCGCACAAGGCCGACGTCGGCGGGCTTGTGCCGGGATCGTCGGGCGCGGCGTCGCGCGAGATCTTCCACGACGGCATCCTGATCCCGCCGGTGCTGTATTGGACCGCCGCCGGGGTGAACCGCGAGGTCGAGGCGATCCTGCGCAACAACAGCCGCATCCCCGACGTGGTCGCCGGCGACCTGCGCGGCCAGGTCGGCGCGACCCGGCTGGGCGGCCAGCGGCTGAAGGCGCTGTGCGACCAGTACGGGCTGGACGTCGTGCAGGGCGCGATGGCGCACCTCCTCACCTCCACCCGCGACCGGGTGCGCGCGTCGATCGCCGGCTGGGCCGACGGCGTGTCGGAGGCGGAGGGCTTCCTCGACCACGACGGCGCCGACAAGACCAAGCCGGTGCGCATCCACGTCAAGGCGACCAAGCAGGGCGATCGGCTGACGCTCGACTTCTCCGGCTCCGACCCGCAGGCCAAGGGGCCGGTCAACGCGCCGGAGCAGACCATCAAGGCGGTGTCGCTGATCGCCGTGCTCGCCATCTCCGACCCGTCGATCCGGATGAATTCCGGCGTGCTCGACGCGGTGGAGTTCGTCATGCCGCCGGGCCGGGTGGTGTCGCCGCAATACCCGGCGACAGTGAACCACTACTTCCCGACCTCGCACCTCGCCTACAACGTGGTGATGGCGGCGCTGGGCAAGTTCAACCCGGCGCGGGCGGTGGCGCCGTCGGGCCTCGGCACCGGGGCGATCGCGATCGGCTACGCCAAGGGGCGGGCCGGCAAGGCGACCGTGCAGTACGAGCTGTCGAATTCCAGCCTGGGCGGCACCGCCACCCACGACGGGGCGGCGATGCTGCTGCCGATGAACCATTTCGCGCCGGGCACGCCGGTGGAGATCGTCGAGACCGAGTACCCGGTGCGGGTGCTGCGCTACGACGTGTGGACCGATTCGGCCGGGCCGGGTCGCCAGCGCGGCGGCATCGGGCTGGTCCGGTCCTACGAGCTGCAGGAGGACTGCATCCTGACGGTGCGGCGGTCGAACCACCGCCAGCGCACCTGGGGGTTGGCCGGCGGCCAGGGGCCGGCGCTGGCGTGCACCACCCTGAAGCTGCCGGACGGGGCGGAGGAATCGCTCGACATCATGGAGACGCGGCAGGTGCCGCGCGGCACGATCCTGACCCTGATGCAGACCGGCGGCGGCGGCTACGGCGACCCGCGCGAGCGACCGGCCGAGCGGGTGGCCGCCGACGTGGCCGACGGCTATGTGACGCCGGCTGCGGCGCGCGATGCCTACGGCGTCGCGCTGCGTGCCGACGGCGCGGTGGACGCCGCGGAAACGGCGCGGCGGCGCGGCCGCTGAGCGCCGCTCAGGCCGCGGCGGCGAGGTCGGCCGATAGCGCGGCGCGGACTGCTTGTCCGGCGGCGCCGCCGTCGCCCATCAGCCCGTCTTCGGCGATGCGGCGGACGGCGCGGGCATAGGCGGCGGCGACGGCCACGTCGCGCGACGACGCCGGCCTGGCGGTGCGCAGGTGATTGCACAGGGCGCCGGCGATCTCGGTCACGAGGTCGAAGCCGAACGAGCCGGCCTGGCCCTTGAGGTCGTGGCACAAGGTGTAGAGATCGTCGAGGCGGACCTCCCGCGCGGCCGGGTCTGCCGCGCCCGCCACCGCGGCGTCGATGCGGTCGAGGTCGGCCGTCAGCGCCGCCAGGAAGACGCCGCGCAGTTCCTCGACCGCGGCTTCCGCCGCCGCGATCAGGGTTGCTTCATCCATGCCGTCACGCATCCGCGATATCCCCAATTGATCGCGCCGCCGGGAGATGACCGTAAGGGGCGTCGCATTAACCGTCCGTTAAGTTGACGGCGCCGGGAGCGCGCGCCAATGTCGCACCCCGCACAACCGCAGGAGGCGCGACCATGACCATTGCCGCCGTCATCGGCCTGGGGACGATGGGTCCCGGGATCGCCGCGACCCTGGCGCGCGGCGGCATGCAGGTACGGGTGTTCGACAGCAGCGCCGCGGCGCTGGAGCGCGCGCGCGGGGCGGTGGCGGCCGCGGCCCGCGTGCTGGAAGCGATCGGCGGGGCGCCGGCCGCCGCCGCGCCGGGCGCGGTCGCGTACGTCGACTCGCTGGCGGCGGCGATGCGCGATGCCGACTTGGCGGTCGAGGTGGTGCCGGAGAACCCGGCGATCAAGGCCGACGTGCTGGCGGCGATGGAAGCCGCCGCGCGGCCCGACGCGATCCTGGCCAGCAACACCTCCGGCATCCCGATCGGCCGGCTGCAGCAGGCGGTCCGCACGCCGGCGCGGCTGATCGGGATGCACTGGTCCAACCCGCCGCACGTGATCCCGATCGTCGAGGTGATCCCCGGCGCGGCGACCGACCCCGCGGTCGCGGACCGGCTGACCGCGCTGGTCGCGGCGGTCGGCCACAAGCCGGTGCGCATCAACAAGGACGTCGCCGGCTTCGTCCACAACCGGGTGCTGTACGCGCTGCTGCGCGAGGCGGTGGCGCTGGTCGAGGACGGTGTTATCGAGCCGGCAGCGCTCGACACGCTGGTCAAGTGGTCGGTCGGGCTGAAGCTGTCGGTGATCGGGCCGATGGAGCTGCTGGACGTCGCCGGGCTCGACATCTACCGGGCGGTGTCGTCGTACCTCAACGCCGAGCTCGACCGCAGCACCGGGGTCAGCCCGGCGATCGAGCAGCGGGTCGCGGCCGGCGCGCTCGGCCTCAAGGCCGGCAAGGGGATGTACGACTACCCGGCCGGCGCGGCGGAAAAGCTGGGCGCGGCGCGGGCCGGCAAGCTGGTGGCGGTGCGCAAGGTGCTGGACGGGTAGGCCCCGAAACGGCGAACGGCGGCCCGCGGGCCGCCGTTCGTGCATTCGGGACCGGCGGGCTCAGCCGCGGCGGCGGCGGGCGAAGCCGAGGCCGGCAAGGCCGAGGCCGAACAGGGCCAGCGTCGCCGGCTCGGGGATACGGCCGGGATCGGGCTGCTGGTCCTCGGTGAGCTGGGTCAGCCGCACGTCGTCGAAGTTGACCTGATTCACCGTCTCGGGCGCCGGGACGACGCCGCCGAACAGGGCGACGATCAGGTTGCGGCCGGCCAGCGCGCCGAGCACGCCGGGCGCCAGGTAGTTGACCGTGACGTCGGTGAAGCTGCCGTCGCCCGGCGACGGCGCGGTCGCCTCGCCGAGCAAGGTGGCCGCCCCGAGGTTGCCCGGATTGCCCAGGTCCTCGAGGTACAGCGCGACCCTGAAGCCGCCGATGTCGAGCATGGCGCCAAAGGCATCCAGGTCGCCGCGGTCGCCGACCTGGACGGAGAGGGCGTAGTTGGCGCCGGCGACGAGCTGCGAGCCGAGCACCTGGTAGAGGCTGCCGGTCTCATGGATGAAGGCGACCTGCGCGCCTTCCGGGATCGAGGCATAGGTCGCCGGAATGACCGGCTCGAACACGCCGGCGTTGCCGGTCTGCAGCCAGCCAGGCACCGAGGTAGTGAACCCGCCCGGCGTGCCGAGCGACGGGTCCTCGAAACCGGCGTTGGTGATGCCGAGGTCGACCAGGCCCGCGTGGGAGGTTGTGTACGAGGCCGCGAGCAACGCGCCGGCCAGGCCGGCCATCTTCAATGCATCGGTGGTACGCATTTCGTGCACTCCAATCCAACGCGCGGCCAAAGCGGCCCGAAAATCGATATCCCGACACGGTGCAAGTGCCGTGCCAATGCGATTAAAACCTTGAATTACAGAGACTTGTATTGGCCGTCGCGGTTAAGGCCGCCACCGGGTGTAAAGCGGGCCGACAGCGATGCCGACCCCCGGAAAGGCAATCGGCGGCCCGGAGGCCGCCGACGCTGATTCTAGATGGACGTCCCGGCGTCAGGCGTGGCGGCGCCGGCGCGACAGGCCGAGGGCGGCCAAGCCCATGCCGAACAGGGCGAGGGTGGCCGGCTCCGGGATACGGCCGTTCGGCGGCGGCTCATCCACCGTGCGCTGGGTCAGCGACACATCGTCGAAGTTGACCTGGTTGACCACCTCCGGCTCCGGCGCCACGTCGCCGAACAGCGCGATGATCAGGTTGCGACCGGCCAGAGAGCCGAGTACGGCGGGCGCGACGTAGTTCACGACAGCGTTCGCGAAGGTGCCGTCGGACGGCAATGGCGTGGTGGTGTCATCCAGGAGCGTCGCGGCGCCGAGGTTGCCCGGGTTGCCCGCGTCTTCCAGGTACAGGGCGACGCGATAGGTGCCGACATTCAGCGCGGCGCCGCCGCCGTCGCTGTCGCCGCGGTCGCCGACCATGACGGACAGGACGTAGGTCGCGCCGGCCACGAGCTGGGCGCCGAGAACCTGGCTCAGGCTGCCCGTCTCATGGATGAAGGCGACCTGGCTGCCATCCGGGATCGACGCGTAGGTGGTGGGGATGACCGGGGCGAACACGCCGGTGTTGCCCGCGCCCGTCCAGTTGGTCGCCGTGCCGGAGAAGTCACCCGGGCTGGCGAGCGACGGATCCTCGAAGCTCGGGTTGAGCACGGTGAGGTTGCTGAGTGCGGCCTGGGCGCTGCAGACGCCGGCCAGAACCGCGGCCGAAGCCAAACCCGCGACCTGCAACGACTTGAACATATTCATCGGAACCGCTCCTCGTCCTCTATCGGCTACGCACTAAACGCTGGCCCGACAACTCGATCGGGTGGTAGGTGCCTCTAGCGATGCAAGTTCTATGCCAGGGAATTTTTATCTCTTTATATCAATGAGTTGCAATAATGTGGAACGAATTGACACCCGCTTCATGTAAAGATTCCCGACACCTTGCGATGGGCGCTGCGCATTCGTGTAAAATCTGCCGACAGAGTGTTTCTGTACCGCTCGACGCCGTCGCCATCCGGGGGAGGATCGCCATGCAGACCGATTTCGGCCGCCTGCTGCACCGCTTCGCTGCCGCGGTCGAGGCGGGGAACGGCGCCGCGCTGGCCGCCCTGTTCACCCCAGACGGGGTCTACCACGACACCTTCTATGGCGCCTTCGAAGGCCGGGACGCGATCCGCGCGATGCTGGAGGAGAGGTTCTGGGGCGACGCCGACGGCTTCCGCTGGGACCTCGCCGACCCGGTGTTCGACGGCCGCGCCGGCTACGCCCGCTGGCTGTTCAGCTACACCGCGCGGCTGCCGGAGTTCGCCGGGCGGCAGGTGGTCTTCGACGGCATGAGCCGGTTCGAGCTCGACGGCGGCCTGATCCGCCGCTACGAGGAAACCTTCAACGCCGGCATCGCGTTCGCGCAGCTCGGCATGGCGCCGGCGCGCATCGCCAAGATCCTGGAGCGGATGTCCGAACGCCTGCTGGCGCGGCCGGAAACAATGCGGCACTTGGCGCCGCGTTAACCCCTCCTGCGGCAGAACGGGACGCCCGCAACCCGCCCCGTGTGCTCCCCATGCTGCGACCGGACGTGATCGGCCCCTTGATCGGCCTCGTGTTCGGCCTCGCCGCCCTGGCGCTGCTCCTGGGCTTGGCGGCGGCAGGGCTGACCGCGCCGGCCGAGGATGCGGTCATCCTGTTCAGCTACGCCGAGAACCTGGCCCGCACCGGGGCCATCAGTTTCTACCCCGGCGGCCCGCCGGCGGAAGGCGCCACCGACTTCCTGTTCATGGCCGCCATCGCCGGGCTGCACCTCCTGGGCCTGCCGAGCGAGACCGCGGCCTTCCTGCTGTCGGCCGCGGGCATCGGCGCCACCGTCGCCCTGACCTTGCGCATCGCCGCGGCGGCGGGCGTCGCCGGGCCGGGCCGGCCGGCCGCGACCCTGGCAGTCGCGGTCGTGTCGTTCGGCAGCCTCTACTTCTTCGCCGTGCTGCAAGGGTTCAGCCCGGCGCTGGCGGTCGCCGCGGTGGCGGCGATGACCTGGCTCTATCTGAGCGGGCGCGACGCCGGCCTCTATTTCGCCGGCTTCCTCGCCTGCCTGCTGCGGCCGGACATGATCGTGTTCGCGGCTTCCTATGCCGTCGCGTCGCTGCTGCGCGGCGGCTTCGCGCCGCGGCTCCTGCTGCGGCTGGCGGCGCTGGCGGTCGTGCCGGGCCTGGCCTATTTCGCCTGGCGCGCCGCCTATTTCGGCCACCTGCTGCCGCTGCCGTTCTATGTGAAGTCGGCGTCGGTGCGCGACCTCCTGGGCGTCTTCTACCTGAAGAGCGTGCTCTACAACGGCTTCGCGCTGGCGGTCTCGCCGCTCGCGGTGCTGGCGCCGCTCCTCCTGTTCGCCCGCCGGGCGGACCTCGGCAGCTACCTGCGGCGCATGGCGGCGCCGATCGCGGCCGCGGCCGCGGGTCTCCTGTTCTACAGCGTGGTGCTGACCGAGCAGAACATCGGCATGCGCTTCCAGGCGCCGATCTACTTCCTGTTCGTGGTTCTGGCCCTGCACCTGCCGGCCGCCCCGATGGCGAAGCAGCGCCTGGTGCTGGCGGCGCTGCTGCCGGCGCTGGTCCTGATCGGCTGGGGCGTGCGCGAGTCCGCGCGGCTCAGCCGCGACGAGAACATGACCGCGCTGGCGCGCGGGCTCGGCGCGCTGCCGCGGGGGACCATGCTGGTCACCGAGGCCGGACGGCTGCCCTATTTCAGCCGCTGGACCGCCTACGACGCCTGGGGGCTGAACACGCCCGAACTCGCCAAGCGGCTGGTGGCGCCGGACGACGTCGCGCGGCTCGACCCCGACCTGATCGTGCTGCACTACGACGTCCCGCTGCCGCAGGACTGGGAGGGCCGGCTGCGGACGCGCACCGCGCGCACGTGGCTGAACCAGTGCGAGAACCTGCTGCTGGGCGCGCGCGGCGGCTATGAGGCGTGGGCGGTGCCGTTCTACCGGACCGAAACGGCGTCCTATGCGCGCCACCCGCGCCACGACCTGTTCCTGATCCGCCGCGACAGCGCGCTGCGCGACGGGCTGGCCGGGCTGTTCGCACGCCGCCAGGGCGTGCCGCTTTCCGAACTGCCGGCACGGTTCGACGGGCGCTGGCCGCTGCCGATCCACTGATCGGCCGCGGTACGATCCGAGTTGGTTCAGTTCAGGTTGATGCTGGTCTCGTAGCGCTTCTCGCCGCTGACGCGGTCGACGCCGGTCAAGGTCACGCCGTAGCCCCACAGCCGGTGGATGTGCTTCAGCACCTCGTCGCGCGCCTCCTCGACCAGCGGGATGCCGTTGTGCATCACGTGCTCCAGCCGCAGCCGGCGGTCGCCCTTGAGGTTGGCGTCGACCACCTGGATGTCAGGGTCGAGCATGGCGATGTCGTAGGAGCCGGCCAGCGCCTCGCGCACCTTGCGGTAGCCGCGCTCGTCGTGGATGTCGGTCACGGTGAAGTGGCTCTGCCGGGCGTCGTCGAGCAGCACGAACAGCCGCAGCTTGCGGATCAGGTTGGGGCTGAGGAACTGGCGGATGAACGATTCGTCGCGGTAGTTGGCCCACGCGTCCTTCAGCACGGCGCGCCAGTCGCCCGACCCGGCGAAGTCGGGGAACCACTCGCGGTCCTCCGGCTTCGGGTCCTCGCAGATGCGGCGGATGTCCTGCATCATCGCGAAGCCGAGCGCGTAGGGGTTGAGGCCGGAATAGCGGCGGTCGTCGAACTCGGGCTGGAACACGACGTTGGAGTGGCTGTGCAGGATCTCCAGCATCGCGCCTTCGGTCAGCAGGCCCTTCTCGTACAGCGCATTGCAGATGTAGTAGTGGACGAACGTCGCGCAGCCTTCGTTCATCACCTTGGTCTGCTTCTGCGGATAGTAGTACTGCGCGATGTTGCGCACGATGCGCAGGATCTCGCGCTGCCACGCCTTCAGCACGGGGCTGTGCTTCTCGAAGAAGTAGAGGAGGTTCTCCTCCGGCAGCTTGAGGTCGCGCCGGGTCACGATCTCGTCGATGTCGACTTCGTCCGGCTCCTCGTCGGCGCGGCGGCCGGGCACGGTGCGCCAGATGTCGCGGTAGGACTGGCGCACGAACTCGTCACGCTCGCGCCGGCGCTCGTCGCGGGTCTCCTGGTTGAGCCGCGGCGGCCGGCGGTAGCGGAACACGCCGTGGTCCATGATCGCGTGCGCGGCGTCGAGGATCTCCTCCACCGCCGCCTGGCCGTAGCGTTCCTCGCAGCGCGCGACGTATTTCTTCGCGAAGTCGAGGTATTCCAGGATCGTGTCGGCGTTGGTCCACTGCCGGAACAGGTAGTTGTTCTTGAAGAAGTGGTTGTGGCCGAACGCGGCGTGCGCCATCACCAGGGCCTGCAGGGCCATGGTGTTCTCCTCCATGTTGTAGGAGATGCACGGGTTCGAGTTGATGACGATCTCGTAGGCGAGGCCGGTGTAGCCCTTGCGGTACATCTGCTCTTCGCGCGCGAAGTGCTTGCCGAACGACCAGTGCGGGTACATCAGCGGCATGCCGATCGACGAATAGGCGTCGAGCATCTGTTCGGACGAGATCACCTCGATCTGGTTCGGGTAGACGTCGAGGCCGAGGTCGTCCTTGGCCACCGCCTCGATCGCGTCGTAGGTTGCGCGCATCCGGTCGAAGGTCCACTCGGTGCCCTCGAAGAGCAGGGTGGGCTTGTCGGTCATGCGCGCGCACCCGCCCCGCCGGAAATCGTCTGCCCGGCCATCTTGGGGCCGAACAGCTCGCGGAACACCGGGTAGATGTCGCCCGGCCGCGCGATGCGCTTCATCGCGAAGTTGGGCCACGCCTCGCCGACCACGCGATAGGCGCGCCACAGCGCGGTGCCGTCGGGCGCGTTGCGGAATATCTCGATCTCGCGCTCGTCCAGGATCTCGACATAGGCGTAGTACTGGCACACCGGCATCAGCGTCTCTTCGAGCAGCGAGATGCAGCGCTCCGCGTCGCCCGAGTGGTTCTCGCCGTCTGAGGCCTGCGCGGCGTAGATGTTCCACTCGCTGGCGGGATAGCGATCCTTCTGCACCTTCGCCATCTCGGCGAGCGCGGTGGAGACTACCGTCCCACCGGTCTCGCGGCTGTAGAAGAACGTCTCCTCGTCGACCTCCTGCGCCTCGTGCGTGTGGCGGATGAAGACGACGTCGATGTGGTCGTAGCGCCGCTGCAGGAACAAATGCAGCAGGATGAAGAAGCGCTTGGCGAGATCCTTCTCGCGCTCGCCCATCGAGCCGGAGACGTCCATCAGGCAGAACATCACCGCCTTGGCGTTGGGCTCCGGCTTGTGGGTGAAGGCGTTGAAGCGCAGGTCCAGCGGATCGATGTAGGGAATGGCGCGGCGGCGCCGCTCCCAGACCTCGAGCTGGGTGCGCAATGCGGCCAGCCGCTCGTCCTCCTCGGCGCTGCGGCGGGGGTTCGCCTCCAGCGCGGCGATCTCCGCCTCCAGCTCCGCGACGGCGGCGGTGCGCGGGCGGCGCAGCGCGATGCGGCGGCTGTGCGCATGGCGCATCGTGCGCAGGATGTTGAGGTTGGACGGCGAGCCGGCGGTGGTGATGCCGGCGCGCGCGCGGCGCATGGTCTTGACCTCCTTCAGCTCGCGCTTGACGAGGTCGGGCAGCTCCAGGTCCTCGAAGAACAGGTCGAGGAATTCCTCGCGGGTCAGCGCGAACTCGAACGCGTCCTCGCCCTCGCCCGAATCGGCGCCCTCCTTGCCGCGGCCGCCGGCGTCGCCGCCCTGCGGCTTGGGGATGCGGTCGCCGGAGGAGAACTGCTTGTTGCCGGTGTAGACCCGCGGCCGCACGCCGCCGGTCGGCGCCTGGCGCAGCCGGGGCTCGCCGATCCCGCGGGTCGGGATCGAGATCGTCTCGCCGGAGGCGATGTCGGTGATGTTGCGGTCCTTCACCGACCGGTTCACCACCTCCTTGATCTGCGCTCGCGCGCGCTGCATGAAGCGCTGGCGGTTGCCGAGGCTCTTGTCCTTCGGGTTCTGTCGGCGATCGATGAACTGGGTCATGTCAAATCCGGCCGGACCGCGTTGAGGGGATGCGGGCGGCGCCGGCCCGCTGGCTCACGACCGTCGTGACGGCGCCGCATCGCATCCTATCCGATCACCCGGCCTTGTTGACGCGCATGTACCATTCGACCAGCCGGCGCACCTGGCGCTCGGTATAGCCGCGCTCGGTCAGGCGCTTGACGAACTCGGTGTGCTTGCGCTCGGTATCGCTGTCCTGCTTGGACCCGAAGCTGATGACCGGCAGGAGGTCCTCCACCTGCGCGAACATCCGCTTCTCGATCACCTCGCGCATCTTCTCGTAGGACGTCCACGACGGGTTCTTGCCCTCGTTCTGCGCGCGGGCGCGCAGCGCGAACTTCACCACCTCGTTGCGGAAGTCCTTCGGGTTGGCGATGCCGGCCGGCTTCTCGATCTTGGACAGCTCGCCGTCCAGGATGCCGCGGTCGAAGATCTGGCCGGTATCCGGGTCGCGATAGTCCTGCTCCTCGATCCAGGCGTCGGCGTAGGCAATGTAGCGGTCGAACAGGTTCTGGCCGTACTCCTTGTACGATTCCAGGTACGCCTTCTGGATCTCGTGGCCGATGAACTCCGCATAGCGCGGCGCGCACTCGGACTTGATGAAGTTGAGGTAGCGCTTCTCGGTGTCTTCCGGGAACTGCTCGCGCTTGATCGCCTGCTCCAGGATGTACATGAGGTGCACGGGGTCGGCCGCCACCTCCTCGCTGTCGTAGTTGAAGGTCTCCGAAAGCACCTTGAAGGCGAAGCGGGTGGAGACGCCGTTCATGCCCTCGTCCACGCCGGCCGAGTCGCGGTACTCCTGGATCGAACGCGCCTTCGGCCCGGTGTCGCGCAGGTTCTCGCCGTCATAGACGCGGAGCTTGGTGTAGAGGTTCGAGTTCTCGTGCTCGAGCAGGCGCGACAGCACGCAGAAGCGGGCGAGGATCGGCAGCGTCTCGGGCGCGCACGGCGCCTCCGACAAATCGCTCTCGCGCAGCAGCTTGTCGTAGATCTTGGATTCCTCGGTGACGCGCAGGCAGTACGGCACCTTGATCACGCAGATGCGGTCGAGGAAGGCCTCGTTGTTCTTGTTGTTGCGGAACTGCTGCCATTCGGCCTCGTTCGAGTGCGCCAGGATGACGCCCTGGAACGGGAAGGCGCCGAGGTTCTCGGTGCCGATGTAGTTGCCTTCCTGCGTCGCGGTCAGCAGCGGGTGCAGCACCTTGATCGGCGCCTTGAACATCTCGACGAATTCCAGCAGGCCCTGGGTCGTGCGGTTGAGGCCGCCCGAGTAGCTGTAGGCGTCGGGATCGTTCTGGCTGAAGTGCTCCAGCTTGCGGATGTCGACCTTGCCGACCAGGGTCGAGATGTCCTGGTTGTTCTCGTCGCCCGGCTCGGTCTTGGCGATGCCGACCTGGCGCAGCTTCGACGGCATGATCTTGACCACGGTGAAGCGCGAGATGTCGCCGCCGAACTCGTCGAGGCGCTTGACCGCCCACGGCGACATCAAGCCGGTGAGGCGCCGGCGCGGCACGCCGTACTTGTCTTCCAGCAGGTCGCCCAGGCGGTCGGGCCGGAACAGGCCGAGCGGCGATTCGAAGACGGGGCTGACTTCCTTGCCGGCCTTCAGCACGTAGATGGGCTCTTTCTCCATCAGGTGCTTGAGACGCTCGGCGAGCGTGGACTTTCCTCCGCCGACCGGGCCGAGCAGATAGAGGATCTGCTTGCGCTCCTCCAGCCCCTGCGCCGCATAGCGGAAATAGCCGACGATCCGCTCGATCGTGTCTTCCATGCCGAAGAAGTCGTAGAAGGCCTCGTAGACCTTGATCGTGCGGTTCTGGAAGATGCGGCTGTAGCGCGGGTCGCTGGAGGTGTCGACCACCTTGGGCTCGCCGATCGCGGCGATCATCCGCTCCGCGGCGCTCGCGTGCATGATGGGGTTGTCGCGGCAGCCGAGCAGGTAATCGCGAAGGCTGATCTCTTCGTGCTCTTCGCGGCGGTAGTTCTCGGAGAAGGCGTCAAACACGTCCATGGAAACGGGCTCCCGTTCGAGCGGCGACTCGTGGACGGCCCCGCCGGCAGCGAGGCCGTCCTCGCCTAAACCGGCTCAGTGCTCATAAGCGAGGCATCGACCCTCGTCTAACAAGTGATATGGAATTCGGTTGCATGTTCGTCGACCACCTAGCGCCACTTGTCAGAAACAAAAATGTTCGATGCAAGTGCCGTGCCGGATCATCTGCGATCCTGTCGAGCCGTCCGCATATTCAGCGCCGTTAACATTAAACGACGGTAAATCGGCGGCGCGACGCATCCGGCCAGACCGCGCCGGATTGTCGCATTCCGCGCGTCTTTAGTCGGTAATTCTGGCAATCTTGCGGCACTGCGGGCCGAATCGCATAGCGATGAATTCTTGTACGCGCGCCATCGGCTCACGATTGCGGCACCTGCCGCCGGGCCGGGCACGCGGCGCTATGCCATCGCCTCTGCGGCTTCCACGCTGTCGATCAACGTCGCGCGGCGCAGGAATTGCCGCGCGCGCGTGGCGTCTTCGGCCGTGCGGCGAAGATCATCGAAATAACGCTGGCGGGCTTCCGGTTCCCGCGCCTCCAGCATTTTCTTGTTGTGGATGGTGTTCTGCTGCACGAAATCGACCTGCGCCTTGCGCCGCTGGCGGCTGTAGCGGTCGAGCACGGAGGGGTCGTCACCGTCGTGCAGGATGCCGGCCAGCTTCTGCGCAAGGTTCACGGCGTCGTGAATGCCGCTGTTCATCCCCTGCCCGCCGATCGGGTTGTTGACGTGCGCGGCGTCGCCCGCCAGCACGATGCGCCCGTGGTTGAACCGCGCCGCCACTCGCTGGTGCACGTCGTAGAACGCGGCGTAGCTGATCGGATAGTCGCCGGCCTTCGGGAAGAATTTCTGCATCCGCGCCTGGATTGACGCCGGCTGCAGCGCCTCGGCGCCCGCCTCCTCCTCCCGGGTCGGGAAGACGCAGCGCCAGATGCCCGGCGGGCCGTAGCCGCCGACCTTGAACAGGTTGCACCACTCGTCGGGGTCGAAGAAGAAATTGCGGGTGGAGTAAGGCTGGCCGGTCGAGAAGAAGTCGAAGGTGGTGCCGATCTTGATGAAGCGCTGCGGGTAGGTGAACCCTTCGAGCTCGATGCCGGCGCAGCGCCGCACCACCGACCGGAAGCCGTCGCAGCCGATCGCGTAGGCGCCGCGCGCCGTTTCCGTCCCGTCAGGGCCGTCGAAGGCCACCGTCACGTCGTCCGCGGTCTGCGTCACCTCGGTCACCGCGCAGCCGAAGCGGAATTCGACGTCCGGCGTCTCGCCGATCGCCTCCATCGCCGCGCGCACCAGCTTGAACTGCTCGTATTGCACGACGAACGGGAAGCGGGTGTCGGCGTGCAGGACGCCGTGGTCGAAGGCGGCGATGCGGGTGGCGGTCACCCGGTCCCAGAAGTGGTAGATCGGCGACACCAACCCGTTCGTCAGCATGATGTCGGCAAGCCCGAGGTCGGCCAGCATCTCGAACGCCGACGGCTGGATGCTGGCGGCGCGCTGGTCCTCGATCGGCCACGGCTCGCGCTCCAGCAGCAGCACCGGCACCCCGCGCCGGTGCAGCGCCAGCGCCGCGACCGCCCCCACCGGGCCGCCCCCGACGATGATCACGCGCTTGGCAGGGGTCATGGCCAAGACCTTATGTTGCGTCGCACAATCCATTGATTGCATAGTGCACGCATTGACGATGGTCAATAAACGCCAAAACGCGCCGCCTATATCCTGGACACCGTTCCGATCCCGGCCATACCGTATTTCATGGGCTCGATCCGAGAGAATGAGGCGATCGCGGCGCCGTCAGGCGGCTTCGGCAGCCGCCGCGACAGATGGCTTGCCTTGCTGCACCCTACCGTCATCGTCGGGGCTTCGCTGGTCCTGGCCGGAGGGCTGTTTCTGTCGGGGACCGAACTACGCCTGCCGACGGGGAGCGACAGCGCCCTGCTCAAACTGATCGCAGGGGCTGCTTTCCTGTCCGTGATCGGAATGTTCTTTGGCCAGCAGAGCGTATTTCGCATCCGCCACGAGGAAACCCGCGCCGACCTCCGGCGCACGTCCGACGACCTTGCCGCCATGAAGCGGTCGCTCGACGCGCACCTTCGCAACGACGGCGGACAGGCCGGCTAGGCCGGCGCGCGCCGACTGCTGGGACATCCTGGACGAGCACGACCGGCAATTCCCGTCTAGCGCATGGTTTGCGGTCTCGACGATTTCCGGGTTTGGCGGGCTGTAGTTCCTGGAGCCGACCCTCGCGTCGATCGTGATCACCCTCGGCGGTCTCGCTGGGCGGCGAAATCCTTCTATGACCGGGGCGCCTTCCTGGTCGCGGAGCAGCGCTACCTGGGGCTTTTCTGGGCGGCGCGAACGCGGACCGACGCACTGAAGGCCGAACTCGTCCGTCGCGGTATCGGGTAGTCCTCTCACGCCCGCCCCGCCCGCGCCGCGCGCGCCTCCTGCAGCACGTTGTAGTAGGTGGAGCCGCAGATGATCGTCGCGCCGATCCAGACGTAGACGCCGGGCACCTCGGCGTAGGCGAGGTAGGCGAACAGGGCGGCGAACGGCAGCTGCAGGAAGAACGGCGGCATCGCCACGCTCATCGGCGCCGCCTGGACCGAGCGGGTGAAGCAGAGCTGGCCAATGAACCCCGACAGGCCGAGCAGCAGGATCAGCGGCGCATGCGCCAGCACCGGCGTGATCCAGCCGTCCAGCGCCGGCGGCAAGCCGACCGCACTCATCACCCACAGCCCGTGCAGCACCACAGCGTTGGGCGGCTCGGTGCGGGTCAGCGCCTTCACCGCCGCATTGGCGATGCCGAACAGCACCGCCGTCCCCATCACCGCGAACACCGGGGTCGTGATCTCGACCACGCCCGGGCGGATGATCACCACCGCGCCGAGCAGGCCGATCGCGGTGGCGGCCCAGCGCCGCGGCCCCACCCGTTCGCCCAGCGCCACCGCCGCGCCGATGATCGAGAAGAGCGGCGTGGTGAAGTAGAGCGCCGTCGCCTCCGCCGTCGGCAGGTTGGCGAGGCCGTAGAACCACAGCAGCACGCCGCCGTACATCGCGGCGATATAGAGCGCATAGGCGCCGTAGCGCCGGGTGCGCAGCGCCTGGCGTCCCGCGCGCACCGCCCACGGCAGCAGGAACAGGGTGCCGAGGATCGAGCGGAAGAAGGCGACCTCGTAGACGGAGTAATGCTCGGTCAGCAGGCGGATGACGACGAACCCGCCGCCGAAGGCGACCGAGGCGAGCACCATCCACAACGCGCCGCGGGTGGCGCCGGGCAGCGCGGCGAAGCGGCGCGCGCCGTGGCCGAACGCGGTCATGCGACCAGCGCGCCGACGCGCCGGCGCAGCTCCGGCAGCACTTCGTCGGCGAACCACGGGTTCAGCTTCAGCCAGTGGGTGGTGCGCCAGCTGGGGTGCGGCGTCGGCAGGAAGTCGGGCAGGTAGTCGCGGAAGGCGCGCACCGTCTCCGTCATCGTCGTGGCCCGGCGCCGGCCGAGGTAATGCGCCTGCGCGTACTGCCCGACCAGCAGCGTCAGCTCGACCGCCGGCAGGGCGGCGCGCAGCCGCGGGTGCCAGCGCGGCGCGCATTCCGGCCGCGGCGGCTTGTCGCCGCCGCGCGGCAGCACGCCCGGGTAGCACAGCCCGATCGGCACGATGGCGATGCGCGTCTCGTCGTAGAAGGTGTCGCGGTCGAGCGCCAGCCAATCGCGCAGCCGGTCGCCGCTGGGGTCGTTCCACGGGATGCCGGTGGCATGCACCTTGGTCCCCGGCGCCTGGCCGACGATCATCAGCCGCGCCGTCGCCGCCGCGCGCAGCACCGGCCGCGGGCCGAGCGGCAAATGCGAGGCGCACAGGGTGCAGGCGCGCGCCTCGGCAAGCAGCGGCGGCAAAGAATCCGTCGCGGCGTCCCTGGCGCGGACGCGGGGTTGCGGCATGGCCTCCCTCGACGGGATGGGGCGCAGAGGGTAGAACGGCCCCCGGCCATGTTCAACGTCCTGTTCGTCTGCTCGGGCAACATCTGCCGCTCGCCCACCGCCGAGGCGGTGTTCCGCGTCCGCGTCGCCGATGCGGGGCTGGCCCATGCCATCGCGACCGATTCCGCCGGCATGGGCGACTGGCACGCCGGCGAGGCGCCCGACCGGCGGTCGCAGGCGGCGGCGCTGCGCCGCGGCTACGACATGGCAGCGCTGTGCGCCCGCCAGGTCCGGCCCGACGACTTCGACCGCTTCGACCTGCTTCTGGCGATGGACCGCGGCCACGAGCGCGGCCTGCGCGCGCTGGCGCCGGATGCGCACAAGGCGAAGGTGCGGATGTTCCTGCATGACCTGGACGGCGCCGCGGCGCGCGACGTGCCCGACCCCTATCATGGCGGTCCGCAGGGATTCGACGACGTCCTGGACCTGATCGAGGCCGGGGCTGAGGCCCTGCTGGCTGCCATCCGCCGCGACCATCTGTGACGGCCGGGCGCCGCCGCCTCCAGCCTCGCCGCGCTTGACCCCGGGGGGCGGCCCCTCCAGTTTCCTGGGGTATCGCCTGCCGCAAGGAGGTCCGCCGTGCTGAGCCGACTGCGCGAGGACATCGACTCCATCATGTCGCGCGACCCCGCGGCGCGATCGCGCCTGGAGGTTGCGCTGTGCTATCCGGGCCTGCACGCGGTGGTGATCCACCGCTGCGCCAACGCGGCGTGGCGGCGCGGCTGGCGCACCTTGGGCCGCTTCCTGTCGCACATGGGACGCTTCCTGACCGGCATCGAGATCCATCCCGGCGCCACGGTCGGCCGCCGGCTGTTCATCGACCACGGCATGGGCTGCGTGATCGGCGAGACGGCGGAGATCGGCGACGACGTCACGCTGTACCACGGCGTCACCCTGGGCGGCATCTCGCTCAACCCCGGCAAGCGCCACCCGACCCTGCGCGACGACGTGGTGGTCGGCGCCGGCGCCCAGGTGCTGGGTCCGATCACGGTCGGCGAGGGCGCGCGCGTCGGCGCCAACGCGGTCGTGTTGGCCGACGTGCCGCCGGGCGTCACCATGGTCGGCATCCCGGCCAAGCAGGCGCTGCCGCGGCCGCGGACCGGCGAGGCCGGCTTCGCCGCCTACGGCACCCCCGGCCGCGACGTCGCCGACCCGACCACCAAGGTGCTGGAGGCGCTGCAGCAGGAGGTCGAAGCCCTGCGCGCGCGCATCGACACGCTGGAGCG
>JBFWQM010000087.1:0-18752 GCA_050249455.1 Rhodospirillaceae bacterium
GTCAGGTCGACGCGCGCCAGCACCTCCATCGTGTCGGCGGTGCCGGCGGGCGAGGTGATGGCGCGCGACGACGTCTTGGGGATCGGCAGGCCGTGCGCGGCGACGATCGGCACCACGATCATCGAGGTGCGGTTGCCCGGGATGCCGCCGATGCAGTGCTTGTCGACGACGAGGTCCATGTCCCAGTCGAGCCGCGTGCCGACCTTGGCCATCGCGCGGGTCAGGCTCAGCACCTCCTCGGTGGTCAGGAAGCTGGCGGAGGAGATCAGGAACGCGGCGACCTCCATGTCGGAATAGCGCCGCGCCGCGATGTCGCCGATGATCGCGTCCATCTCGTCGGCGCGCAGCGCATGGCCGTGGATCTTGGCGCGCACCGCGTCCAGGCTGTGCGGCGGCGTCGCCGGCGCGATGGTGACGGCCGCGCCTTCGGCGATGTTGAGGCGGCGGAACGCGGGCGAGGCGAGGCCGAGCTCGTCCGCGCGAAGAAGCGCCGGGTCGTCCACGATCACCAGGGTCGCCAGCAGCCGGCCGCCGTCGTGGATCACCTCGATCTTCTTCAGCGCCTTGTATTCCTCCGGCCGGTAGGTCGGGCACTGCCGCGACAGCAGCGCGACGTTCTCGCCCGAGGTGTCGATGCGGAAATGGCGGAGCTTCAGCATGGCTCAGCCTCCCGATTGCGCCCCGTCGAGCGCGCGGCGCACGCGGCGCAGGATCGCCTTGCGGCTGCGCGCGTCGGCGGCGGCGTCGAGGCGGGCGCGGAGATCGAGCGTCACCTGCGCCAGCTCGTTGTGCCAGTCCGGCAGGTTGATCGCCTCCGGCGCGATGCGGCGCGGGGCGGCGCGCCGGCGCGGCCCGGCCCGGTCGGCGGTCAGGTCGACCTCGTCGTCGAGCTGCGGGATCACGACGCGGTCGGCCGGCACGCCGAGCGCGACCAGGCCGTCGCGCAGCCCGGCCAGGCCCTGCGCCTCGCCGTGGGTCAGGTAGACGGCGCGCTTGACCGGCAGGCGCGCCGCCAGCCAGGCGAGCAGGCCGCTGCGGTCGGCGTGGCCGGAGTAGTCCTCGATGCGGCGGATGCGCGCGCGCACCCGCACCTCCTCGCCCTGGATGCGCACGGCCTCGGCGCCCGACTCCAGGAGCTGCCCGAGCGTGCCCGGCGCCTGGTAGCCGGTCAGCAGCACGGTCGCGTTGTCCTTCCACAGATAGCGCTTGAGGTGGTGGCGGATGCGCCCGGCCTCGCACATGCCGCTGGCGGCCAGCACGATGCCGCCGCCTTCGAAGCGGTCGATCGCCTTGGACGACTCCACGGTTTCGGTGATGTGCAGGCTGGGGTGGCGGAACAGGTCGGCGCGGCCGTCGATGTCCTCCAGCCCCTGCGCATAGCGCGCGAACACCTCGGTGGCGCGGATCGCCAGCGGCGAATCGAGGAAGATCGGCGCCCGCGGGATGCGCCCGGCATCCATCAGCCGCACCAGGTCGAAGATCAGCTCCTGGCTGCGCTCCACCGCGAACGCGGGGATCACCAGCATGCCGCCGGCGGCCAGCGCCGCCGTCACCTCGCCGGCCAGCAGCGCGCGGCGCTGGTCCGGCGTGCGGTCGGCGCGCTCGCGGTCGCCGTAGGTCGCCTCGCACAGGATGGCGTCCCAGTTCTGCGGCGCCGCCGGGTCGGGGTGGAACAGCTTGTGCTCCGGGCCGATGTCGCCGGAGAACAGCACGCGCAGGCTGCGCTCGCTGCGCTCGCCGGTGGCGACCTCGACCTCGGCCGAGGCGGCGCCCAGGATGTGGCCGGAATTCCACAGCCGCACGCGCACGCCGGCGGCGGGCTCGAACCAGGTCTCGTAGTCGATGCCGCGGAACCGCGACATTGCCGCCTCGGCGTCGGCGCGGGTGTAGATCGGCTCGACCGGCGCGACGCCGCGCTGCGCGTTGCGGCGGTTGAGCAGCTCGACCTCCGTCTCCTGGATGAAACCGGAATCAGGCAGCATGAAGCTGCTCAGGTCGCGCGTCGCCGGGGTGGCGTAGACCGGGCCGCGGAAGCCGGCCTTGATCAGCTTGGGGACCAGCCCGGCATGGTCGATATGGGCATGGGTCAGCACGACGAAGCCGATTCCGGCCGGGTCGAACGGGAACGCGCCGTAGTTGAGCGCCTTCAGGGTCTTGGAGCCCTGGAACAGGCCGCAATCGACCAGGAACGCGCCGCCGGGATGGCGCACCCGGAAGCACGAGCCGGTGACGGTGCCCGCGGCCCCGCAGAACTTGATCTCGACGGTCATGCGGCCCTATCTGGCATGGTCATGGCAGCGGCGTTCGATCGGTTGCGGCAGCGTGCAGGGCCCCGGCGGGCCGCGGCGAAGTATCGCCCATCGCGGGCGGCCGTTGCAGCCCTCGTGGCCGGCGCAATCGTCGCAGCCGCCGGCCCGTCTCCGGCGCGCGCCGGCGACGACGCCGACCGGACGGAGCGCATCCGCCGCGCGCTGCAGGCGCCGCCGGCGCCGGCCGGCCGCCGGCTTGCGGCGTCGGGGACGGCGTTCTCGGTCGCGACGGAGGGCCGCTTCCTGACCAACCGGCACGTCATCGACGGCTGCGCGGCGGTCACCGTGACCCCGCCCGGCGGATCGCCCGCCGCGGCGCGCATCGTCGCGGCCGACCGGGCGCGCGACCTCGCGCTCCTGTCGGCGCCGGCCGCGCCGCAGCCGCCGCTGCCGCTCGGGCCCGGCGACCCGTCGGCGGGCACTTCCGTGGCGGTCGTCGGCTACCCCTCCCACGGCATGGTGACCATCGTGCCGGTGCTGGAGCAGGGCACGGTGATGCCGAACGCCCGTCCCGGCGACCGCTTCATGCTGTCGGCGGACGTCCGGCGCGGCAACTCCGGCGGCCCGGTGCTCGACCGCGCCGGGACGGTGGTCGGCGTGGTGTACGGCGCGGTGGACACGCCGCGGGTGTTCGCCGAGACCGGCCGCGTGGTGCGCGACGTCGGCGCGGCGATCAGCGCGGCGTCGGTGCGCGCCTTCCTCGCCGCGCACGGCGTCGCGCCGCCACCCGTCGGCGACGGCGCGGCGCTTTCGGACGACGACCTGCTGGAGGTCGCGCGCGTCAGCCTGGCGCAGGTGCGCTGCTGGCGATAGCGGCCGCCACGGCTTGTGCCGGCCGGGCGCAGGCCTTATCCATCCGGCTTCCTTCCGCCGCCCCGCAGCGATGAACAAGCCGCTCGTCGTCATCCTGGCCGCCGTGACGCTCGACGCCGTCGGCATCGGCCTGGTCTTCCCGATCCTGCCGGCGCTGCTGCGCGAGCTGACCGGCTCGGGGGAGGTGGCGGGCGTCTACGGCATGCTGCTGTCGCTCTATGCGCTGATGCAGTTCCTGTGCGCGCCGGTGCTGGGGCTGCTCAGCGACCGCTACGGCCGCCGCCCGGTGCTGCTGCTGTCTCTCGCCGGCGCGGCGGTCGATTACGTGGTGCTCGCGCTGGCGCCGTCGTTGTGGCTGGTGCTGGCGGGCCGCGCGGTGGCCGGCATCACCGCGGCCAACCTCGCCGTCGCCACCGCCTACCTGGCGGACATCTCGCCGGAGGCGGTCCGCGCGCGGCGGTTCGGCTACCTGCACGCGTGCTTCGGCATTGGCTTCATCCTGGGGCCGGTGATCGGCGGTGTGCTGGGCGACATCTGGGTGCGCTACCCGTTCGTCGCGGCGGCGGTGCTGAATGCGCTCAACTTCGCGCTGGCGCTGCTCGTGCTGCCGGAATCGCGGCCGGGCGTGCGCCGGCCCCTGCGGCTCGGCGCGCTCAACCCGTTCGCGTCGCTGCGCTGGGCGATGACGTTCGCCGCCCTGCTGCCGCTGCTGGCGGTGTTCGTGACGCTCAATTTCGTCGGCCAGGTCTATGGCACGGTGTGGGTGCTCTACGGCGAGGACCGCTTCGGCTGGACCGCGATGACGGTGGGACTGTCGCTGGCCGGCTACGGCCTCGCCCATGCCGGCGCGCAGGCGTTCCTGACCGGCCCGGCGACCGCGCGCCTGGGGGAACGGCCCGCGGTGGCGGCCGGCGTGGCGTTCGAGGTCCTCGCGCTCGTCGCCCTCGCGTTCGCGACGCGCGGCTGGATCGTCTTCGCGCTGCTGCCGGTGTTCGCGCTCGGCGGCATCGGCCTGCCGGCGCTGCAGTCGCTCTTGTCGCGCGAGGTCGGCGCGGACCGGCAGGGCGAGCTGCAGGGCGTGCTGGCCAGCCTGGTCAGCCTGACCGCCATCGTCGGGCCGCTGGCATTCAGCACGCTCTATTCCGCAACGCGCGACTGGTGGAGCGGCGCCATCTGGCTGTTCGGCGCGGCCGTTTACCTTGCCGCCGCCCCAATGCTGGCCGCGCTGCGGCGACGATCGCGCGGAGACGAAAGCAAACGCGGCTCGAAATCGAACGATTGAGCCCTGCGCGATTAGTTCATCCGCGGGGCGGGCCAAATGCGAAGCAAGCGAAGCTTTCGCCTGCTCTTCCGAATGTCTTGAATGCGCGGGTATGCCGTCCGCCGCCACGCCGTCCTTAAGTCATTTTTTAATTCAAAGTGCCGATCCTGGCGGGATTGTACGTATCCGCCGGGCGGCGCGAGCGCTCCGACATGCGGCACCGACCGGCAAAGGCGATTTCATGGCGACCAATCTCAGCGCCGACGCGCAGTCTTCGGGATACATCGACAAGCTGAAGCGCGAACGCGACCGTTTCGTCGCGCTGGCGTTCTGCGCCGCCGATGTGCTGATCGAGGTCGACCGTAACCGTCGGGTCTGTTTTGTCGCAGGCGCCACCTCGGTGCTGACCGAGCGGCCGCCGCAGTCGCTGGTCGGGTCGAACCTCGCCGACCTTTTCTATGCGGAGGACCGTCCGGCGGTCGAGCAGGCGGTCGTCGCCATGACCGAAGGGCGGCGGATCGAGCTGGCGGCGGTCCGGCTGGCCGGTCCGCGCGGCCCGACGCCGCCGCTCCTGCTGACCGGCTACAGCCTGCCGGACGTGCCCGACACGGTCTTCTTCGCGCTGCGCCTCAAGACCGGGCCGGCGGAGGGCGACGGCGACGCGCCGGGCCTCGATGCGGCGACCGGCCTGATGCGCCGCGAAGACTTCGCGCGCGCCGCCACGCGCCGGCTGCTGCAGGGCGGCGGCGCGGGCGGCAAGGTCCAGCTCACCATGGTCCACATGGGCGACCTCGACGGGCTGCGCGCGCGGCTCGACGAGGCGTCGTCGCAGGAGCTGATGGAATCGGTCGGCTCGTACCTGCGCGCACGGTCGGCCGACCGGCAGACCGCCGGCTGCCTCGACGACAACAGCTACGGCCTGGTCCACGACGCGGGCCTCGACGTCGGCAGCCTGACCGCCGAGCTGGAAGCGCGCTTCAAGGCGGCCGACCCGCAGGGCCGCGGCGTGTCGGTGATCGCCGGCGCCATCGCGGGCGACCTGGCCGGCGCGTCGGAAAGCGACGTGGTCAAGGCGCTGCTGGTCGCGATCGGCAAGTTCTGCGCCGCCAGCGGCCAGCCGGAGGCGCTCAACTCGCTGTCCGACGACCTCGACCAGCTGGTCAAGGACACCTCGGTCAAGATGTCGAGCTTCCGCCAGCTCGTCGCCGCCGACAACTTCGACATCGCCTTCCAGCCGATCGTCAGCATCGCGGACCGCTCGATCCACCATTACGAGGCGCTGGCGCGGTTCGCCGGCCGGTCGGAGCATTCGCCCTACGAGCTGATCACCTTCGCCGAGAACACCGGGCTGATCTGCGACTTCGACTACGCAATGTGCTGCAAGGTGCTGCGCTGGCTGGGCGATGCCAAGGCCGCCGGACGGCGGCGCGTCGTCGCGGTCAACATCTCCGGCCGCTCGATCGGCAGCGACGCCTTCGTGGCACAGGCGCTGGAGCTGTTCGCGACCCTGCGCGGCGACCGCGCCCAGCTCGTCATCGAGATCACCGAGTCGGCGACCATCCGCGACCTGGAAGCGACCAACAAGGTCATCCAGGTCCTGCGCCGCGCCGGCCACGAGGTCTGCCTCGACGACTTCGGCGCCGGGGCCGCGGCACTGCGCTACCTCCACGCCCTCGACGTGGACGTGGTCAAGATCGACGGCCAGTACGTGCGCGGCGCCGCGGCGGGCGCGAAGCCGCGCGCCTTCCTGAAGGCGGTCGCGGCGCTGTGCCGCGAGCTCGGGGTCGCCACCATCGCGGAGATGGTGGAGGACGAGGACACCCTGGCGATGCTCAAGGCATGCGGGATCGGCTTCGCGCAAGGCTATCTGCTCGGCCGGCCCTCGCTCGACATCGCGGCGTTCGAAGCGCCGCCGAAGGACGCCCGGGGCGCAGGCTCGATCGCCGGCCCCGGCGGGCCGCCGCCGGGTTTCGGCGGATGGGCGCGCAAGGCCGGCCCGGCGCCGCGGCGTCGTTGACCGGCAGCCCCGGAAAGGAGGGGTGCGATGGACGAGACGTGGAAACAGGAGAGGCGCCTCGTGCTGCGGCTCCTGCGCTACTGGGAGATGCTGCGCGGCGAGCGTTCCTGCCCCGCGGCCGGCGACATCGACCCGGCGGCGCTGGGGACCGACTGGGACGACTGCGTCACGATCGATCTGCGCGACCCGGCCGGCCCGGTGTACCGCCATGTCGGCGGGCGCCTGCATGCCGATGCCTGGCCGTCGGCCGCCGGCAGCGCCGTGGCCGACGCGCCGCCGGGCAGCCTGCTGCGCGTCTCGACATCGTTCGTCGCGATGGTCAAGGAGCGCCAGGCGCCGGTCAGCATCGGCGGCCAGTACGACAGCCCCGACAACGGCGTCGTGCTGTACCGCGCGATCCTGATGCCACTGTCGTCCGACGGCCGCGGCATTGACATGCTGTTCGGCGGCGCCAACCGGCGTCCCGTCGAGCTGGAAGGCACTACCGTGCTCGATCCGGCCGCCGGCGCCGCTTCGCGCGTGGAGTGAGCCATGGGCCAGATCGTCGCCTACGAGATCCAGACCTGCCAGAACGGCGAGTGGAAGATCAGCTCGATCTTCGACAGCAAGGACCTTGCCGTGGAACAGGCCAAGCACCTCGGGGGGTCGGGCCGCTTCTCGGCGATCCGCGTGGTGCAGGAGGAATTCGACGAAGCGGCGCAGAAGGCGAAGACCAAGGTCGTGTTCCGCTTCGCCGCCAACGACGCCGAGCCGCCCGCCAAGGTCCGCATCCAGGACCCGGTGGCGCGGCGCGAGCGCGACATGCGCGCCCGCCCGGCGAAGCCCGCCGCAGCGCCGGCAGAGGCCCGGACCGACTGGACCT
The DNA here is from genome assembly GCA_050249455.1 of Rhodospirillaceae bacterium. GTDB lineage: Bacteria > Pseudomonadota > Alphaproteobacteria > MPNO01 > VGEU01 > JBFWQM01. Next base: position 7,263 of record JBFWQM010000087.1, read on the forward strand.
ACGTCTGGGTCGGCCTCAAGGCGACGCTGATCCTAGCAGGCGGCGCCGGCGCCTACGTGGCGCTGAAGCTGTTTGAGCATTCATAGGCTATTGCGGCGGCGGCCCGGCCGGCGCGCCCGACGGGGCGACCGGCGGAGGCTCGCCTTGGCGCGCCGGCGTAGTGCCGGCAAGCAGCGCCCATAGCGCCAGCCCGATCGCGATCGTGGCGATCACCACCAACCCGTAGTTGAACCATGCGACCGGCCCGGCCGGCGGCGCCGGCTTGTCCTGCTCTTCCATGACGGCTGAACGTGAGGAGCGGCATTCGGGTTCCATGCGGGAACCCGGCGGGCCCCCGACCGTTGCTGGCGGGTCCAAGCAAGGGGGTGCCGGAATGACAAACAGGGCCATGATCGGCGTCGCGGGCGCCATCGTTCTCGCCGTGATCGTCGGCGTCGCGGTCTATGCCGTGGAGCGGGAGAGTCAGGGGCCGGCCGAGCGGGCCGGCGAGAAGATCGACAACGTCATCGATGCCGCGAAGGAAGGCGCCCGCGACGGCGGCCGCTGAGCCTTAACCCTTGGCGACCCTGCCCTCGAACACCACGCGGCCGGCGAACAGCCGGCCGAGCCGGCCGAACGAGCGGGTGAGGGCGCGGTCGAGCCGCGCAATCCGGTCGCTGCGATCGGGCACCAGGCGCCCGACGACGGTGTTGAACCAGGCGCAGTCGAGGCCCGGGCAGAGCGCGACGACGTGCGCCAGGTCGCGCTCGTCGATCTTGCGCTCGTCGTCGGTGATGTAGGGATCGGTGCGCCCGTACACGTAGCGCACCATGCGCGGGTAGACGACCTTGTTCACCAGGTAGCTCTGGCGCACCGATCGCTGCAGGAAGCGGCTGGTGTACAGCTCGTCGCCGATCATCACCGCCCCTGGACGGGCGACACGGCGGATCTCGGCGCACGCTGCCGCAACGTCGACGTGGTGAAGGATGTCCATCAGGAAAACAAAGTCGAACGAGTCGGCCGGATACGCCAAATCCTCGCATGGCATCACGTCGACGCGGAGGTTGTGGTAGCCGAGCTGGTGCGCCCGTGCGCGGGTCACCGCCACGATCTCGGGCGACAGGTCGAACGCGCGCACCGCCGCCCCCAGGCTCGCGATGCGAATCGCGTCCTCGCCGAACCCGCAGCCGGGCACCAGCACCGTCTTGCCGCGAAGGTCGTGGCGCTGCAGCAGGCCGTAGGTATGCCAGTAGGCGTTCCACCAGCGCCGCCCGCCCGACATGACGACGTCGAGCGTCACGGGCTCGGCGGCCTTGTCGGCCTTGCGCTGCGCATAGTCGCGATGATAGGCGACCTCGCGCTGCTGTCGGGCAGTCAGTTCGGCACTCATCGACGTCAAGGATTACGCCACTCGTATTACGTCGGATATAGCGCCATTGACACGCCTTGCCAGCCGCCCGATCCTCGATACGTAGATGCCGCAAAGGGAGCGCGCGCATGCCTGTCGTGCATCACAAGGACATCCCGCTGGAGGACTTCAACGGCGGCGCCGTGTACCAGACCCTGGTCGGCGACGCGGCCGGCTCCACGCCGGTGCGCACGGGCATACAGACCTCGCCGCCCGGGTACCGCACGCGGACCCATTCGCACCCCTATCTCGAGGTGGTGACGGTGCTGGAGGGAACCGGCGAGGCATGGATGGAGGGGACCGAGGGGATGCTTCCGATCGGCCCCGGCATGACGCTCGTGTTCGAGCCCAACCGCAAGCACGGCTTCCGGGTGACCGGCGACCGTCCGCTGAAGACCTATGGCGTCCACGCCTCTTCGAAACGGATCGTGGACTGGCACGAATAGTCCGTGCCAGCGGGCCGCCGCTTCATGCCCTCATTCATTTGGGTGAAGACATGAATCAGGCGTCCGTGGAATAAAGTTAAAATTATGACAACCGCGTTCACGAACCGCGGCGGCTTCGCCGCGTGCCGACTCCGTTTTCGCCCGGAGGGGTCCGCCATCTCGGGCGGTCCGGCAGATTAGCCCCGGACCGTGAGTTTGGCCCCGCCCGCGGACCGCATGGTCGGCCTCGCCTGGGCGGCTGGCGCCGTCGCCGTGACGGTGCTCGCCGCGATTCCGACCGACCTGTCGGCGCAGTTTCTGATGGCCGCCGTCCTGCTGGCGGCCATCGTCGTCCTGCGCGGGCTCGACGGCAGCGGGCCGCTGCGCGTGGTCATCCTCGGCCTCGCGGTGTTCCTGACGCTGCGCTACCTGTTCTGGCGCACGACCGCCACCATCGAATACTACGACCCCGCCAGCTTCGCCGCGGCGCTCGCGCTCTATGCGGCGGAGCTCTACAGCATCGGCCTGTACCTGCTCGGGCTGTTCGTCAACGTGCATCCGATGGTGCGCGGCCCGGCGCCAGCGCTGCCGCGCGACCGCCTGCCGCCCGTCGCGGTCCTGGTGCCGAGCTACAACGAGCCAGACGAGCTGCTGCGCGTCACGCTGGTCGCGGCGCGGCGCATCCGCTATCCGGCCGACCGGCTCAACGTGTACCTGCTCGACGACGGCGGCACCGACCAGAAGCGGAACGATCCGGACCCGGCCGTCGCGCGCGCCGCCCGCGAGCGCCACGTGCGCCTGCAGCGGCTGTGCGCCGACACCGGCGTGCGCTACCTGGCCCGGCGGCGCAACGAGCACGCGAAGGCCGGCAACCTGAACGCGGCGCTGCCGCGGGTGGACGGCGAGCTGATCCTGGTGATCGACGCCGACCACGTGCCCACGGCCGACATCCTGGAACGCACCGTCGGCTGGTTCGGCGCCGATCCCAAGCTGTTCCTGGTGCAGACGCCGCACTTCTTCATCGCCGCCGACCCGATCGAGAAGAACCTCGGCACGTTCCGGACCATGCCCGGCGAGCACGAGATGTTCTACCGGCTGATCCAGCCCGGGCTCGATTTCTGGAACGCCTCGATGTTCTGCGGCTCGGCCGCGATCCTGCGGCGCGCGCACCTGGAGGAGATCGGCGGATTCGCCACCACCTCGGTCACCGAGGACGCCGAGACCTCGCTGGAGCTGCACGCCCGCGGCTACCGCAGCATCTACGTCGCCGACCCGATGGTGTCCGGCCTGGTGCCGCCGACGTTCGATGCGCTGGTGCGCCAGCGCACCCGCTGGGCGCAGGGCATGACGCAGCTGCTGCTGCTCAAGAACCCGCTGTGGCGGCGCGGCCTCGGCATGGCGCAGCGCCTCTGCTACTTGGCCGGCATGACCTTCTGGCTGTTCCCGTTCGCGCGGCTGGCCTTCGTCCTGGCGCCGCTCGCGTTCCTGGTGTTCGGGCTGCGCATCTACAGCGCCAACCTGTGGCAGATCGCCGCCTACGCGCTGCCGCACCTCGTCGCCTCGGCGTTGGTGACGCGCCTCCTGTTCGGGTCCGCCCGCTGGCCGTTCGTGTCGTGGCTGTACGAGATCATGCAGTCGATGCACGCCGTGCGTGCGATCCTGGGCGTGTTCCGCCGTCCGCACAGCCCGCATTTCCTGGTGACGCCCAAGGGCGAGGTCACCGACACGGATTTCGTGACGCCGCTGGCGCGGCCGTTCTACGTCGTGTTCGCGCTCAACCTGGTCGCGGTGCCGCTCGGGCTCTGGCACCTCCACCGCGTGCCGACGGACATAGAGCCGGTGGCGATCACACTGGCCTGGGCGCTGGTCAACCTGGTGCTGCTGACGATCGCGCTCGGCGCGCTCTACGAGCGGTCGCAGCGCCGCGCGGCGCCGCGCATGCCGGCCTCGATCGCCGCGCATCTCGTGGTCGACGGCACGCCCATCCGCTGCGCGGTCGACGACCTGTCCACCGGCGGCGCGGCGATCCTGCTCGATGCCGAGGCGGCGCAGGCCGTGGCGCGCGGCTCGGCGACGGCGCTGCGCATTGGCGACCCGGCGACCTACGAGACGGTTGAGATCCCTGCCGGCATCCGCAACGTCGCCGCCAGGACGAGGGGCGTGCGCATCGGCCTCTCCTTTGCGCCGCGCTCGACGGAGGACTTCGGCCGCATCGTCGATCTCGTGCTCGGCGACAGCGAGCGTTGGGCGGACTTCGTGGCGGAACGGTCGCGCCGCCGCCACGCCGGGGGCGCCAGCCTGGTCCTGTTCTGGCTCGGCCTGCGCGGCGCGGCGGCGCATGCCCGGGCGCTGTGGCGCGGCCGCACGCCGGCACGGCGTCCGGCGCCGGTCGACGCCACCGCCGCAGCGATCGGGTCGGAGGTGACCAAGGCGGCATGATGATGGGAACGGATCGATTGCAGAACATCCGTGCTGCCCTCGCCGGCGGGCTGGCCGCCCTGGCGCTCGCCGGCGCCGCCGCGGCGCAGGCGCCGGTACGCACCGCACCGGCCGCGCCGGCCGCGCCGTCCGTCCCGTCGCCCGCCGCATCGGCGCCAGCCGTGCCGCTGGAACGTTTTATGCCGGCGCCGCATCCGATCGTGCTGCGCGGCCTCTATGCCGAGCAGAGCCTGTTCTTCCCGGTGTCGCCGCGCACGCCGACCGCGGCGGCGCTCCTGAAGCTCGACCTGACCAACTCGATCGCGCTGCAGGGCGACCGGTCGCAGCTGGTCGTGAAGCTCGACAACCGGGTGGTGGCGCAGCTGCCGCTGCGCGGCACCCAGCCCTCGGTCGCTGCCGAGATCGACCTGCCGCCGGCCCTGATCAGGCCGGGCTTCAACCGGCTGACCTTCGCAGCCGCCCAGCACGTGCTGCCGCAATGCGAGGACCCCAACGCGCCGGAGCTGTGGACGCAGATCGACACCGCGCGCTCGACGCTGGCGCTGGCGCCGCAGGCGGGGCCGGTGCGCTACCGCCTCGGCGACCTCGGCGCGCTGGTCGGGCCGGGCAGCGCCTCGCCGTACCGGGTCAACGTGATGACCGCGGGCGCCGGCATCGACGACGCCCGGCTGCGCGCCGGCGCGCTGGTCGCGCAGGGCCTTGCCTTGCGGCTCGGCTACGTGCCGCTGGTGGCGCGGCACCTGCCGCTGCAGGCCGCGGCGGCCGCCGGCCCGGGCGTGTTCGGCCGCCTGGACCAGAGCCCGCTCGTCGACGGCGACGCCGTCCTGATCGGCACCAAGGCCGAGATCGCGCCGTTCATCGCCGACGAGATCGCGGCGGCGATCAACGGCGCCTATCTCGGCATCTTCCCGCTTGAGCGCGACCCGGCGCGGTTCGGCCTGATCGTCTCCGGCACCACCGCGGCGGAGGTCGACCGCGCCGCGACGGCGCTGACCCTGATGGACTTCCCGTTCGCCGACGCCGCGCAGATGCGGGTGGACAGCGTGGATCGCACCACCGTCGCCACCTTCGGCAATGCGCCGACGGTGGAGGCGGACTCCAAGCACGCCTTCGGCGACCTCGGCTACCGCACGCGCACCATCCGCGGCAAGGCGGACAACGAGATCCTGATCCGCTTCTACCTCGCCGACCAGCTCTACTTCCCGGAGGAGGCGATGATCGAGCTCGAGCTCGACTTCGCCTACGGCGCCGGCTTCGGCCGCGTATCCGCCCTCAACCTGTCGCTCAACGGCCGCTTCCAGGCGACCATCGCGCTCAACGACCCCAACGGGGCGGTGCTGCGCGACTACCGCGTCACCGTCGTCGCGCGCGAGCTGCAGGCGGGCATGAACACCTTGCGCTTCGAGCCGGTCATGTCGTCGGTGCAGGCGGGCAATTGCGAGTTCGCGCAGTTCGACAACCTGCTGTTCTCGCTCGCCGACACCTCCACCATGAAGGTGCCGCCGGCCAGCCGCTACGCGCGCCAGCCGGACCTGCAGCTGTTCTCTCGCACCGGCTTCCCCTACGGCCGCGCCCTCGGGGCCGAGGCGGCGCTGGTTGCCGGCGCGACCGATCCCGACACTGTCGCGGCGTACTGGAGCGTCGCGGCGAAGCTCGCCCAGGTGCGCCGCATCGCGCTGCTCGACGCGACCTACACCGCCGAACGCGGCCGCGGCGGCGGCGGCCACCGGCTGGTCGTCGGGGCCGCCGGCAACCTGGATCCGGAGCTGTTCAACGCCGCGGCGCTGGTGATCGGCAACGTCCACCGCGTGCCCTATCCCAGCCTGCGGCCGCGGGTCGAGGTGCCGGTCGGCACCAACCCGGCGGGGGAGGGCGGCGCGCGCGGCGGGCGCATCGCCCAGGCCAACGACCTCGGCGAGAACCGCTACGCGATGGCGTTCGAATCGCCGCGTGGCTCCGGCCGCACCTCGACGGTGGTGCTGGCGGCGACGCCGCGGCTGCTGCGCGACGGCGTCGACCGCATGGTGCTGCCCGACTACTGGGACCAGCTGCGCGGCGACGTGTTCGTGTGGCGCGACGACCCGGCGCGGATCGCGACGACCGACGCGGCACGCACCTACGGCATCGGCCGGCTGGACCCGGTGGATTTCGGCCGCTATTTCGTCTCCAGCTATCCCTGGGTCTGGATCGCGGCGGTGGTGGCGATCGTGCTGATCCTGGCGTGGCTCACCCGTCTCTGGCTGCGGCGCTATTCCCGGCAGCACCATGGAACTGCGGACTAGCCGCCGGTTCTTCATCGCCGCCGCGGCGTGCGCCGTTGCCGCGCCGCCCGGCCGCGCGGCCGCGGCGCTGGCGTCCGACGACTGGACGTCGTGGCGGACCCGCTTCCTCGCCGACGACGGCCGGGTGATCGACACCGGCAACGGCAACATCAGCCACTCCGAAGGGCAGGGGATCGGGCTGCTGCTGGCCGCCGCGATGGGCGACCGTGCGCGGTTCGACCGCATCTGGGACTGGACGCAGGCCAGCCTTCGGGTGCGCGGCGACGCGCTTTTTGCCTGGCGCTGGCTGCCCGATTCGCCGCACGATCGGACGCCCGACCGCAACAACGCGACCGACGGCGACCTGTTCGTCGCCTGGGCGCTGACCCGCGCGTCGGCGAAGTGGCACGACGCGCGCTATGTGGCCGAGGCGCGCCGCATCGCCGCCGACATGCGCGCCAAGCTGGTGCGCCCGCTCGGCGGGCGGGCGGTGCTGCTGCCCGGCGAATACGGATTCGTCGACGGTGACAGGGTCACGCTCAATCCGTCCTACTGGATCTACCCGGCGCTCGCGGTGATGAACGCGATCGATCCCGATCCGGCGTGGGGCGCGCTGACCGCCAGCGGCCTGCACTTCCTGCGCACCGTGCGCTTCGGCGCCAGCGGGCTGCCGCCGGACTGGTTCGACGTCGATGGCGCGGCGGTGGCGCCGAGCCGGCGGCTGGCGCCGCGGTTCGGCTACGACGCGGTCCGCGTGCCGCTCTACCTCGCCTGGGCCGGTCTCGGTCGCGAGGCTCCGGTCGCGGCGGCGCGCCGGCTGTGGTCGGCGCAGGCCGCCGGCCCGCCGCCGGCGTGGATCGACCTGCGCAGCGGCGCACGTTCGCCCGAGGATGCGCCGCCCGGCTTCCACGCCGTCGCGCGGCTGATCGACCGCGACCGCGACGCCGACTTCCCGCCCGTCGCCGCCGGCGACGACTACTATTCCGCCAGCCTCAACATGCTCGCGCGGCTCGCCTGGCGCGAGACGCGGATGTCGTGAGCGCCGCCCGGCGAGGGCTCGCCGCCGCTTTGGCCGCCGCATTCGCCGGCTCGGCGGTCTATGTCGCGGCGCAGGAGCCGCCGGCGCAGCCGCAGCTGCGCGAGCTGGAGCGGCGCAGCCAGGAGAACGTCCGCATCCCCGGCCGGCCGAGGCCCGACGCCGACGCGCCGCCCCCGGCGACCCAGCTTCCCGTCGCGGCGCCGCGCAGCGAGGCGGAGTGGCGGACCGTCGTCGAGGACGCGCAGCGCAACCCCGACCGCTACGGCTGCGCGCAGATCCAGAACCTGTGGCTGCTCGCGGAGGCGGAGGTGCGCGCCGGCCGCCCCGCCGACGCGGCAGCGACGTACGCCCGCGCCATCGACGGCTGCGACGGCGCCGCCGACCGCATCGCGACCCTGCAGAAGGCCTCGGTCCTGTTGTCGCCGGAAGCGGCCGACCGGTTGTTCGAGCGCGAGGCGGCACGGGCAAGGTCGCCGGCCGAGACCGCGCGCTTCGCCGCGGCGCGCTATGACTTCCTGAAGGGCTGGCTGTCGCGGCAGGATCGCGGCCGCGACACCGCGGAGACGCGCCGGCTCTTCGACCGGCTGGCCGCGGAGGTCACGGCGCGTCGCGACGCCTCCGCGGCGACCTCGCTCGGCTGGGCGGCGTTCAACCGCGGCCGCTACCAGGACGCGGCGCGCTGGTTCCGCACCGCGCTCGACTGGCGCGCCCAGGCCTCCGCCGCACACGGGCTCGCGCTGACCCGTCGGCGTCAGGGCGACGAGCGCGAGGCCGAGCGCCTGGCGCGTGAATGGCAGCGCGGCTCGCCGCAGATGCAGGGCGTGCTGGCCGACGTGCTGTCGGATCGCGCCGCGCGGGCGTTCGACGCGGGCGACTACGCCGGCGCCTTCGTCGCGCTGGAGGAGCGCGACCGCATCGCGCCGCCCAGCCGCGACAGCCGGCTCCTGCGCGGCTGGACCCTGCTGCGGCTCGGCCTGGCGCAGGAGGCGGCGAACGCGTTCGAGCGGCTGTACCGCGACCGGCAGGAGCCGGCGGCGGCCGAGGGCGTTTTGGTCGCCGCGATGGCGACCGGCGATTTCGCGCGGCCGGCGGCGATCGCGCGCAGCGCCGGCGGCCCGCTCGCCGCCTTCGTCGACCCGGCGTCGGCGCGGCCGGGCGCAATGGCGCCGCAGCTGCGCCAGGTCGAGGAAGGCTATGTCTCCGCCTGGCTGGACAGCCCGCGGGCGGCTGACGACCCGGCGCTGTCGGCGCGGCTGGAGAACCGGCTCGCGCCCTACGCGATCCAGCGCCGCGACGGCGCGCTCGGCGCCCGGCTCGGCTGGCGCTACCTCGACCGCGGCAATCTCGACGCCGCCGGCCGGTGGTTCGTCGCGGCCGAGCAGTGGGGCGGCGGCGAGGAGGCGGCGGCCGGCCGCGCGCGCGTCGCGCTCGCCCGCGGCGATGCCGGCGAGGCCGAGCGGCTGGCGCGCCAATGGGCCGACCGATCGCCGCGCATGCGCCAGGTGATGGCCGAGGTGCTGCTGCGGCGGGCGCAGGAAGCGCGCGACTCCGGCGATCCGGCGCGCAGCCTGGAGCTTCTGGCCGAGCACGAACGCCTCGACCCCGACAGCGCCGACGCCGCCCTGCTGCGCGGCTGGGCGCTCTACGACACCGGCCGCACCGCCGATGCCGCCTCGGTGTTCGAGGAGGCCTACCGCAAGTCTCCCGATGCGCGCACCGCCGACGCGATGGTGGTGGCGCTGTCGCGCCAGCGCCGCTACGAGCGCCTGGCGAGCCTCGCCGCCGCGGAAGGCGGACCGCTGGCCGAACGCTGGGCGGCGGCGCGTCCCGGCCTCTATGCCGATCGCAAGCTGTTCGTCGCGGCGCACGATGCGAACCCGGCCGCGAACCCGGCGCTGCGCGGCATCGCGGGACCGTCGGTGACGGCAGGCGGCACGGTGCGCACCCGCAGCGGCACGTCCGGCCTCGCCCAGCTCGACACCTATGCGGCGAAGGCGGAGGCGCGGTTCGCCTCCGGACGCCACATGGGGTTCTTCCGCGTCGACGTCCTGTTCCTCGACGCGGGCGACCTCGACCGCGGCCGGCCGGTCGGCACCGCCGGCGCGATCCAGCGCGCCGGGCCGGTGACGCGGCTCGACGCCGGCATCGAACCGACCGTGGGCTACGCCTTCCAGGGCTGGCTGACGCCCTATGCGGAGCTCGGTGCGACGCCGCTGCGCGGCGAGGTCTCGCCGCTGCCGGTCGGCCGGCTGGGCCTGCGCCAGCACTACGGCACCGGCCAGGTCGGGGTGGAGGCGTTCGCCGCGCCGCGCCGCGACTCGCTGCTGTCCTACACCGGCATCCGCGATCCCTATACCGGCCGCGCGTTCGGCCGGGTGGTGGAGCACGGCCTGCGCGCCAGCGTCCACCAGGAGATCGACGGGCCGTGGAGCGTCTCGGCCGAAGGCGCGCTGACGCGGCTGGTCGGGCACGAGGTGGCCGACAACGAGCGCGCCCGCGCCAGCGTCTCGCTCGGCTACGACCTGCGTCTCGCCGGGTTCGACCACTTCACCGTCGGGCCGGGCTATGCGTACGAGAGCTACGACCGCAACCTCAGCCACTTCACGGTCGGCCACGGCGGCTATTTCAGCCCGCGCTCGCTGCATCGCATCGGCGCCGGCGTCGATTTCCTCACCCGCGAGGGCGCGCCGTGGTCGTTCGGCGGCCGGCTGTTCGCCGGCTGGCAGCGCTCGTCGGAGGACGACGCGCCGTTCTTCCCGCTCGCCGACGACGGCCGCCGGTTCGACGGAGGCTCCAACCAGGGGCTCGGGGCGGACGGCGAGGTGCGCGCGGTGCTGCAGCTGGCCGAGAACTGGCAGCTCGCCGCCGGCTTCCGCTTCGTCAAGAGCCCGGACTTCGACGAGCTCGGCGCCGGCGTCTTCCTCACCTGGTTCCCCGGCGGCCGCGCCGCCACCGTCAGCACCGACTTTCCCGACGGCGCCTTCCAGACCGCGCGGTGAGCCGACGTTCCACGAATACGCAGGGGCGGGTTTCAAACCCGTCCGTGTCGCCGTGCGTCCACACCTGAATGCGTGCGGCGGCGATGCCGCGGGCGGGTTTGAAACCCGCCCCTACATAGGTAAGGTGGTGGACCTGATCGTTGCGTCTTCCGACGCTATCATGTGCGCACGAATATCAGCAGGAGAGCGTCATGGCCGAGCGCATCTGGGACAAGTTCCTCACCGACCGCGACAAGGCGGTGTTCAGCGCGTCGGGCTACGCCTCCGACATGACGCCGGGCAAGCGGCCGGCGGTGCTGGTGATCGACGTCAGCTACGGCTTCGTCGGCGAGAAGAACCTGCCGATCCTGGAATCGATCAAGACCTGGCCGAACTCGTGCGGCGAGGACGGCTGGGCGGCGATTCCGCATTTGCAGCGGCTGCTGTCGGCCGCGCGCGCCAAGGGCGTGCCGGTGATCTACACCACCGGCGTCGTGCGCGACGACAAGTGGGACGTCGCGAGTTGGGGCTGGAAGAACGTGCGCACCGATGACTGGTCGGGCAGCACGCGGACCAACCGCGACGGCAACGAGATCGTGGACGAGATCGCGCCGCAGCCGACCGACATCGTGGTCTACAAGCAGAAGCCGAGCGCGTTCTTCGGCACGCCTCTGGCCTCCTATCTCACGCTGCTGCGCTGCGATTCGCTGATCGTGACCGGCACCTCGACCTCGGGCTGCGTGCGCGCGACCGTGATCGACGCCTTCGCCGAGAACTACCGCGTCACGGTGGCGGAGGAGGGCTGCTTCGACCGCAGCCAGGCCAGCCACGCGGTCAACCTGTGCGACATGAACGCGAAATACGCCAACGTGACGCCGATGGACCAGGTGATCGCCTATATCGACGGCCTGCCCGACGGCCTGTTCGACAACCTGCCGACCGGCAAGCCGCGCTAGGTCCA
>JBFWQM010000088.1:0-18693 GCA_050249455.1 Rhodospirillaceae bacterium
CGGCACCAAGCACGTCATGACCACCCACGACCTCGCGCAGGCCCGCCGCCTGGCCGTCGAGGTGCTGTTCCTCGACCGCGGGCGACAGCTCGAGCAGGGGCCTGCCGACCGCTTCTTCGCCGCGCCGCAGACCGAGGCGGCGGCGGCCTTTATCGCAGGGAGACTGACATGGTGAGATTCATCGCCGCGATCGCGACCGCGCTGGCGCTGCTGACCGGCGCGCAGGCGCAAACGTTCATCACCGTCGCGTCGACGACGTCGACGGAGAATTCCGGGCTGTTCGGCGACATCCTGCCGAAGTTCAAGGCGGCGACCGGCATCGACGTGCGCGTCGTCGCGGTCGGCACCGGCCAGGCGGTGCGGCTGGCCGAGCGCGGCGACGCCGACGTGCTGTTCGTCCACCACAAGCCGTCGGAGGAGGCGTTCGTCGCCGCCGGCCACGGGGTGAAGCGGCTGCCGGTGATGTACAACGACTTCGTCGTCATCGGGCCCGCCGCCGACCCGGCAAAAGTAAAGGGCATGAAGGACGTGGCCGCCGCGTTCCGCCAGATCGCCGAGGCCAAGGCGACATTCGCCTCGCGCGGCGACGACAGCGGCACCCACAAGGCCGAGCTCGCGATCTGGAAGGCCGCGGGCGTCGACCCCAAGGCAGGCAGCGGCGCGTGGTACCGCGAGCTGGGGTCGGGCATGGGCGCGACGCTCAACACGGCAGGCGGACTCGACGCCTACGTCCTTGCCGACCGCGGCTCGTGGGGCGCGTTCAAGAACCGCCAGAACCTCGCCGTGCTGGTCGAGGGCGACAAGCGGCTGTTCAACCAGTACGGGGTCATGCTGGTCAACCCGGCGCGGCACCCGCACGTGAAGGCGAAGGAAGGCCAGGCGTTCATCGACTGGCTGGTGTCGCCGGCCGGGCAGCAGGCGATCGCCGGCTTCAAGCCGGCCGGCGAGCCGCTGTTCTTCCCCAATGCGGGCGAGCCGGGGGCGTAAAAGTGGACAGCCGCATGGAACCCGCGGACATGTACGGACGTTCCTCCCGGCGGAGAATATTGTTAAACCATACTGATGCGGTCGTGGCCCTTCGATCGGCGGCTCCCGCCGGACCCCACCCGCTGGGCGCTCTTTCTCGATTTCGACGGCACGCTCGTCGATATTGCGGCGACGCCGGGCGCGGTGGATGTGCCGCCGGAACTGCCCGAAATCCTGGAACGTGCGCATAGGGCGCTGGGCGGCGCGCTGGCGATCGTCAGCGGCCGCCGCATCGTCGACCTGGACGCCTTCCTGTTTCCGTTCCGTGCCACCTTCCTGGGCGAGCACGGCGTGGACTGCCGACTCGCCGACGGCACCCGCCTCGCACAGTCGCCGCTGCCGGCGCTGCCGACGGCGTGGCAGGCGCGGTTCGCGGCGCTGGCCGAGCGGCACGAAGGCGTCCTGGTGGAGGCGAAGTCGCACGGCGTCACGGTCCACTTCCGCCTGGCGCCGGACGCGGAGAAGGACGTCTTGCGGCTGATGGAGGCAATGGTGGCCGAGCGGCCGGTCGAGTACACGCTGCTTAGCGCCCGCATGGCCTACGAGCTGCGGCCGCGCGGCACCGACAAGGGCACCGCGGTGGCCCGGATGCTCGACATGGCGCCGTTCGCCGGCCGCGCGCCGATCTATGTCGGCGACGACGACACCGACCGCGACGCGTTCCCCGTCGTCGAGGGCCGCGACGGCGGCGCCGCGCTGTGGGTGCCCGACGATTTCGACGGCCGGCCCGCCATGGTGCGGGAATGGATCGCCACCATTCCGGGCCGCGTCAGTTCCGTCATCGACGCGTGAGGTCCGGCCGACGGCCGGCGCAACTCAGAGCAGAGGGGGAGACGTGGCGAGACTGGTGATCGTCTCAAACCGGGTGGCCGTGCCCACCGAGCGCGGCGCCCGCGCCGGCGGCCTAGCGGTCGCGCTGCGCGAGGCGATGCGCGGCGAGACCCTGTGGTTCGGCTGGTCGGGCCGGGTCACCGACGACGGCGCGGCGCCGGGACCGCTGGAGGTCATCGAGTCCGGAAAGCGCACCTTCGCCGTCCTCGACCTGACCGAGAACGACTACCGCCGCTTCTACATCGGCTTCGCCAACAGCGCGCTGTGGCCGCTGCTGCACTACCGCCTCGGCCTGGTCGAGTTCCGCCGCGAGGACCTCGACGGCTACCTTGAGGTCAACGCCGCGTTCGCGCAGGAGCTTGCGCCCCTGCTCCGTCCCGACGACCACGTCTGGGTCCACGACTACCAGCTCATCCCGCTCGGCGCGGCGCTGCGCCGGCTTGGCGTGGAGAACCGCATCGGGTTCTTCCTGCACGTGCCGTTCGTCCCGGCGACGCTGTTCGCGATCCTGCCGCGCGGCGAGGACCTGCTGCGCGCGATGTGCGACTACGACCTGGTCGGCTTCCAGACCGCGCCAGACCGCGACAACTTCCTGGACTGCGTCGCGCGCATCCTGGGCGTCGCGCACGACGGCGGCGGCACGTTCCAACACGACGGCCGCACGGTGTCGGCGCGCGCCTTCCCGATCGGCATCGAGGCCACCGCCTTCGCCGGCCAGGCGCGGCGCGGCGCCAACTCGGCCAGCGCGCACCGGCTGCGCGAGAGCCTGAGCGGACGGACGCTGATGATCGGCGTCGACCGGCTGGACTACTCCAAGGGCCTGCCCAACCGGTTCGAGGGCTACGCCCGCTTCCTGACGCGGTTCCCCGAGCACCGCGGCAAGGTGACGTACCTGCAGGTCGCGCCGCGCAGCCGCTCCGACGTCGCCGAATACCGCAACCTGCGCCGCGACCTCGACCGGATGGCCGGCAGCATCAACGGCCGCTTCGCCGACCCCGACTGGAACCCGCTGCGCTACATCACCCGCGATGTGCCGCGCCCGACGCTCGCTGGCTACTACCGCGAGGCGCGGGTCGGCATTGTGACGCCGCTGCGCGACGGCATGAACCTGGTCGCCAAGGAATTCATCGCCGCGCAGGACCCCGACGATCCCGGCGTCCTGGTGCTGTCGCGCTTCGCCGGCGCGGCGCAGGAGCTGACCGAGGCGCTGCTGGTCAACCCCTACGACCCCGACGAGATCGCCGAGGCGCTGCACGCGGCGCTAAAGATGTCGCGCGACGAGCGCCGCCGCCACTGGCACGCGCTCGACGAGGTCGTCCGCGCCGGCACCGCCAAGACGTGGTGCCGCTCGTTCGTCGATGCGCTGGAGGAGGAGTAGGCCGGGATCACGCGCGGCGCCGTTCGGACACCCCCCGACTTCCCTCGCTTCCGTCATGGCCGGGCTTGTCCCACGGCTGTCCGGTTAAGGCATTGCTTGATCGCCGCAGAACGCGATGGGGTAGGTAGTTCCGGCGCTTTTTTGCGCGACCGAGACTCGGAATTGGATCGCCGACCGCCATTAAAATTTGAGTCGTACGCGGGCTTGACCCGCGTATCCAGCAGCGCGGCATTGCCGCGCAAAAGAGTTTCTTGCGCGCTGACCGCGCGCGCTGGATACGCGGATCAAGTCCGCGTATGACTCCATCATTAGGATGATAGCCTCGGCCGAGGCTTAACCGGACAGCCGTGGGCTTGTCCCGGCCATCCACGTATCTCTTTTTTTGTCGTTCTCCGGCTTGACCGGAGAACCCACCTTTCGGCGCTTCGGTGCGTCCCGGCATGTCTCCTCCGGTCAAGCCGGAGGACGACAAAAGGAGGAAATCCCTACGCCTCCGCGACCACCGGGTTCTTCAGCACGCCGATGCCGCCGATCTCGACTTCCAGCGTGTCGCCGGCCTTGAGCCAGACCTGCGGGTCGTGCTCGATGCCGGAGCCGCCGGGGCTGCCGGTGGCGATGATGTCGCCGGGCTCGAACCAGGTGAAGGTCGAGATGTGGCTGATCAGGAACGGGATCTTGAACAGCATCGAGCCCGAGTTGCCGTCCTGCATCACCTTGCCGTTGACCCGCGTCGTGATCGGCAGGTTCAGCGGATCGGCGATCTCGTCGGCGGTGACCAGCCACGGGCCGATCGAGCCGGCGTGGTAGAAGTTCTTGCCGGGGCAGTTCTGCGTCCCCTTGGACTGCCAGTCGCGCACCGAGCCCTCGTTCAGGATGGTGTAGCCGAACACCGCGTCGCGCCAGCTTCCTTCCGCGACGTGGCGGCTGCGCTTGCCCATCACCAGCGCGAGCTCGCCCTCCCAGTCGAGCTGGTCGGACACCCTGGGCTTCACGATCGCCTCGTTGCACGCGGCGAAGCTCGAGGTGTAGCGCGGGAACACGCTCGGCCACTTCGGCCGCTGCGGCGTCTCCTGCACCTCGTGGTAGGCGGGGTAGTTTCGCCCGATGCAGAACACCTTGTCCGGCGCGGTGATGGGCAGCCGCAGCTCCACCTCGGACAGCCTCACGTCGGGCTCGGTGCCCGTTGCGGCCTTCTGCATCTCGGCCAGCGCGTCGCCGGCGATGGCGTCCTTCAGGGTCGGATACTTGCCGCCGAGGCGGCCGCCGAGGTCGACGATACCGTCGCCGACCACCGCGCCGTAGCTGTCCCTGCCGCCCTTGCGATAGCTCGCGAGCTTCACACCTCGTCTCCCTGCATGGCCGGAATGTTGGTTTGCGCCGCAGTGTCGTCCGGCCCGCCGTCGCCCGCAAGCCCCGGCGGACGCGCCTCCACCGCGCGCAGGATGCGGTGCAGGTGGCCCTCGCGGATGCCGAGCTCGTCGAGGTGGCGGACGGTGTTCTCCAGGTAGGCGCGGTTGGTGCCGCGGTTGCCGGCGCAGGTGGCGAGCCGCGCGGCGATGTCGTCGTCCGACAGCTTGCCGGCGTAAAGGAAATGCCGGCGGTTGACGACGAAGGCGTAGGCGGTGATGCGCCCTTCCGGCGTGGTCAGCGGCACCGGGCGGCAGATGTAGATGTCCTCCGGCAGCTCGCGCTCCTCCAGGTACCACGCGACGGCGCTGCGCTTGTCGGCGGCGACCCGGTAGGCGCGGCCGAGGCAGGCGCCGCCGCGGTCGAGGCCGAGCACTAGACCCGGCCGCGCCGCGGTGCCGCGGTAGCTGCGCGAGTTGACGCAGAACGCGCGGTGATAGCCGCGCACCAGCGCCGGCCGGCGCTCCTCGAACGGGAAGCCGGGGTCCCACATCAGCGAGCCGTAGGCGAAGAACCAGACGTCGCCCGGCGCGTCGAACCGGATCTTCCTCGGCTCGCCCGTGACCGGCTCGCCCGTCATCGGTTGACCAGCGCGACGCCGGCGACGGCGATCGCCATGCCGAGGATGGCGGGCCAGCCCAAGGTCTCGTTGAACAGCGCGAAGCCCATGATCGCGGTGGTCGGCGGCGTCAGGTAGAACAGGCTTGCCACCTTGGCCGCCGCGCCGCGCCGCAGCAGCATGTAGAGCAGGCTGAAGGCGGCGATCGACAGCACCAGCACCAGCCAGCCGAGCGCGAAGATGAACTCGCCGGTCCAGTCCACCACCATCGTCTCGGTGACTGCGGCGACCGCGGTGCAGAAGACGGTCGCGCCCATCAACTGCACCGCCGTGCCGCTGCGCAGGTCGAGGTCGGCGCAGAACCGCTTCTGGTAGAGCGTGCCGGCGGTGATGCCGAGAAGGCACATCACCGCGAAGCCGATGCCGACCGCCGTGGCGCCGCCGAACGTGATGCGTTCCCACACCACCAGCACGACGCCGCCGAAGCCGAGCACGATGCCGGTCCACTGGCGCCGCGTCACCTTGTCGCCCAGCAGCGGCCCGACCAGCAGCGCGGTCAGCAGCGGCTGGACGCCGGCGATCAGCGCGACCACGCCGGTCGGCACGCCGTGCGCGGTGGCGCTGAACACGCCGCCCAGGTAGATGCCGTTGAGCAGCAGCCCGGCGACGACGATGTGGCCGCGCGCCGCCCACGTCGCCGGCCACGGCGCGCCGGCGGCGAGCGCCAGCGCCGACAGGATCGCGCAGGTGATGGCAAAGCGGATGGCGAGGAAGGTGAACGGCTCCGCGTACGGGATGCCGAACTTGGTGAAGATGAAGCCGGTCGACCACAGGAGGACAAACAGGCCGGGCGCGAAGGCGATCCACGGCACCGCGGCGGCAGGGCTGGAAAGCCGCATCGACATTCCCTCAGCGCTTGGTGGTGACCAGCGCGACGCCGACCACCGACACCGCGAACCCGATCAGCGCGCTCCAGCCGAAGGTCTGGCCGAACGCGGCCCAGCCCATCACCGCGCTGATCGGCGGCGACAGGTAGAAATAGCTCGCCACGCGCGAGGCCTCGCCGCGGCGCAGCAGCGTGTAGTAGATGTTGACCGCGGCGAACGACAGGAGAAGCGTCAACCACGCCAGCGCGAAGGCGAGCTCGCCGGTCCAGCTCACCGCCATCGTCTCGACCACCAGCGCGACCAGGATCTGCGTCGGCACCGCGGCGACATGCTGCAGAAAAGTGCCGGTCCACGGGTCCATCTCGGTGCAGTAGCGCTTCTGGTAGAGCGAGGCGAGCGTGATCAGGAACGGGCACGCGGCGGCGACCCAGTAGCCGATCGCCGGCTCGTCGCCGAACGCGAGCCGTTCCCACACCACGATGGCGAGGCCGGCGAAGCCGAGCACGAAGCCGAGCCATTGCACCGCGCTGATCCGTTCGCCCAGCACGCGGCCGGCGGCGACCGCGGTGACCAGCGGCTGCATGCCGGCGATCAGCGCCAGCACCCCGATCGGCACGCCCAGGAACATGCCGTACATGATGCAGGTCATGTAGACGGTCTGCAGCAGGACGCCCGACACCATGATGTGGCCGGCCTGGCGCAGGCTCGCCGGCCAGCGCGGCCGGATGAACAGGAGGAGCCCGCCCGCGCAGATCGCGGTCAGGGTGGAGCGCATAGCGAGGAACGTCGCCGGCTCGGCGTTGCGCAGGCCGAGCGTGCCGCCGATGAAGCCCGACGCCCAGAAGGTGATGAACACGATCGGCGCCACGGCGAACCACAGCCGCCGCGCCGAGGATTCGCCCGCCATCAGGTCAGCGGTTGGCAAGCGCCACCCCCACCATCGCCACCGCCATGCCGGCGATCGCCGCCGCGCCCAGCCGCTCGTCGAACACCAGGTAGCCCATCACCGCCGTGGTCGGCGGGCTGAGGTAGATCAGGCTGGTCACCTTGGCCGCAGCGCCGCGCCGCACCAGGTAGAAGTAGAGCGCCGCGGTGATGACCGAGAGCCCGAGTGTGGACCACAGGAGGGCGAAGACGAACTCGCCCGTCCAGTCGATGCGCATCGTCTCGGTCGCCGCCGCCAGGGCGCCGGTGACCAGCACCGAGACCATGGCCTGGATCGAGATGCCGGACCACATCTGCATCCCGCCGCAGAAGCGCTTCTGGTAGAGCGTGCCGCAGGTGATGGACAGGAGCCCGAGCAGGCCGAACGCAAGCCCGACGACGGTGGCGGAGCCGAGCGCCACCTTCTCCGCCACCACCATGCCGAGGCCAGCGAAGCCGAGCACCAGGCCCAGCCACTGGCGCGGGCTCACCCGCTCGCCCAGCACGCTGCCGGCGAGCGCGCCGGTGAGCAGCGGCTGCAGCCCGACGATCAGCGCGATGACGCCGGTCGAGATGCCGTTGTAGATCCCGCTGTAGACGCCGACCAGGTAGCCCGTCTGGATGCCCAGCCCGGCGACGGCGATGTGCGCCGCCTCGCGCCACGTCCGCGGCCACGCGGCGCGCAGCAGCAGCGCGATCGGCACCAGGCAGGCGACCGCCAGGCCGTAGCGCCAAGCCAGGAAGGTCAGCGGCTCGGCATAGGGAAAGCCGAACTTCGCGGACAGGAAGCCGGAGGCCCAGAGAAAGACGAACAGCCCGGCCCAGAAGACGATGGAGATTCCGGGCCGGGCGAGCGGAAGCGCGGTCATCGGGCGCCCGTTGGAAGAAGGTGCGCCAGTTTAGCCCGCAGGGTCGTCGGCGCAAGGCGCGCCTGCGCCCTCGACCGCGGCCTGCGGACGCCCTAATAACAATGCTGGGCAGACCGGGGCGGACATGCGCAAGCGATTGGTGATTCTGGTGATCGCGGTGGCGGTCGCTGCGGCCGGCTATGCCGGCTTCTGGTTCCACACCGCCGGGACGCTGAAGGACGGCATCGGCCGCTGGGCGGCGGCGCAGCGCGGCGCCGGCTGGACGGTCGAGTGGCAGGACCTCGCCATCGGCGGCTTCCCGTTCGGCTACGACGCGACGTTCACCGGCCCGCGCTACGGCCGCACCGGCGCGCTCGGCTGGACGTGGGAGGGCGAGCGGCTGACCGCGGCCCTGCCGCTGCTCGGCGGCGACCGGGTGCCGCTGGCGCTGCCGGCGGCCTCGCGCATCCTCTATCGCGACGGCGCGGCCGACGCGGTGGCCACCATCAACGCGTCCGCCGCCGCCGGCGAGGTGCGCCTGGCGCCGGATGGCACCGCCGACCGGGTCAGCCTGTTCCTCGCCGATCCGCGGGTGGAGGCCGGCGGCGCCGCGTACGGCGCGCGCCGGCTCTCCATCGGCGTCGTCGCGCCCGAAGCGGCCGCGCCCGAAGCGGCGGCGCCGGCCGATCCGCGGAGCCCGCACGCCGGCCCCGGCGTCGTTGCGACCGTCGAGCAGCTCATGCTGCCGGCCGCGGCGCGAGCGCCGCTCGGCCGCGAGATCGCCCACCTCGACGTCGAGGCGCAGGTGCTGGGGCAGGCGCCGGCCGCGCCGCTGCGCCAGGCCGCGGCGGCGTGGCGCGACGGCGGCGGCACGCTGGAGCTGCGCCGCCTGGCGCTGCACTGGGGCAACCTGCAGCTGGTCGCCGACGGCACCGTCGCGCTCGACCGCGACATGCAGCCGATGGGCGCGGCGACCGCGCGCATCGCCGGCTTCAACGAGACGATCGACGCGCTCGCCGCCAACGGCGCCGTCAACATGCGCGACGCCGGCACCGCCAAGGCCGCCCTCTCGATGATGGCCCGCCCCGCCCCCGACACCGGCCGCCCGGAGATCCGCGTGCCGCTCAACGTCCAGCAGTCCCAGCTCTTCCTCGGCCCCTTCCCCCTCCTCCGCGTGCCGCGGATCGAGTGGTAGCGCCGCACGCGCGGGGCCGGGACGGTCTCCCTACCTCCCTCTCCGCCCCAGGGGGCGGAGAGGGTCGGGGTGAGGCGGGGGAGTCTCCAGGTCGCACTGTATGACGGCGAGGACGCCCGGAAGATTGCCCAGCACTTCGTTGTTCCAAAAACGGACGACGCGATAGCCATGCTCCGCCAAGGCGCCGGTGCGCTGTTCGTCTTCGTCCAACATCGCGGCGTGCTGGCCGCCGTCCAGCTCGACGACCGGCCGCCGCGCCGGACAGGCGAAATCCGCGACATAACCGCAGATCGGATGCTGCCGTCGAAACCGCCACGGCCACGCCGCCTCGCGCAGCGCGCGCCACAGCAGCCGTTCCGCGTCGGTCGCGTTGCGGCGAAGGTCGCGCGCGAGGAGGGTTCGCGGTCGGATGGCCATCGGCGAGGATTGTGGCAGGCAACACCCACCTCATCCTAAATCCTTCTCCGCCCTCAAGGGCGGAGAAGGACTTCAACGCTACTTCTTATTTTCCCCGCCATCGGGGGCGGGCGGGATGTGCTGGCGGGCCTCGACGACGCCGCGGCGGATCTCGCGGCCGCGGGCGAAGTGGGCTTCGAGCGTGGCGGCGTCGCCGGTGCGGATGGCGCGCTGCAGCAGCGCGAGGTCCTCCCACAGCCGGCCGACCATCTCCAGCACGGCCTCGCGGTTGTTGAGGAAGATGTCGCGCCACATGACGGGATCGGACGCCGCGATGCGGGTGAAGTCGCGGAAGCCGGAGGCGGAGAACTTGATGACCTCCGCCTTGGTGTGCTCCTCCAGGTCCGTCGCGGTGCCGACGATGGTGTAGGCGATCAAATGCGGCACGTGGGAGGTGATGGCGAGCACCTTGTCGTGGTGCGCGGCGTCCATCCGCTCGATCAGGCAGCCGGTGGCGCGCCACAGCGCCTCCACCTTGGCGATCGCCGCCTCGTCGGTGCCGGCCGGCGGGGTCAGGATCACCCAGCGCCCTTCGAACAAGGTCTCGAACCCGGACTCAGGGCCGGAATTCTCGGTCCCCGCCACCGGATGCGTCGGCACGAAGTGGACGCCGGACGGCAGATGCGGCTGCACGGCGTTGACCACCGCGAGCTTCACCGACCCGACGTCGGAGACCACAGCGCCCGGCTTCAGCCGCGGCGCGATCGCCGCGGCGATGCCGCCATAGGCGCCGACCGGCGTGCACAGGATGACGAGGTCGGCGCCGTCCGCCGCCTCCGCCGGGTCGGGGGTGATGGAATCGGCGAGGCCGAGCGCCAATGCCTTCTCCAGGGTCGCGCCCGTGCGCGCCGAGGCCACGATGTGGTTGGCGAGCCTGTCGCGGCGGATGACGCGCGCCAGCGACGAGCCGATGTGGCCGATGCCGATGAAGGCGATGCGATCGAAGATGACTGTCACTTGCGGTCCATGAACTCCGCGAGCGCGCCGGCGACCGCCCGCATCTCGTCCTCGCGCCCTATGCTGATCCGGATGCACTCGGGCAGGTGATAGGATTCGGTGTTGCGCGGAATGATGCCGCGGCCGTTGAGGAACTGCGTCGCCGCCGCCGCCGTCGCGGCGCCGTCGAACCGCGCCAGCACGAAGTTCGCTACCGCCGGCGTCGCGAGGAGGCCGAGCGCGGCGAGCCGGTCGGCGAGCCACGGCAGCCAGGCGGCGTTGTGGTCGCGCGAGGCGGTAAAGAAGTCGATGTCCTCCACCGCCGCGATTCCGGCGGCCATCGCCGCGTTCGAGACGCTGAACGGCGCGCGCAGCCGGTTCATCACGTCGGCGATCGATTCCGGGAGGTATGCCCAGCCCAGCCGCAGCCCGCCCATCGCGTAGATCTTCGAGAACGTGCGCGTCATCACCACGTTGTCGCCGGCGTCCACCAGTTCCACGCCCGGCGTGTAGTCGTTGCGCACGACGTACTCGGCATAGGCGGCGTCGAGCACCAGGAGGATGCTCGGGTCGAGCCCGGCGCGCAGCCGCTTCACCGCGTCGGCCGGCAGGTAGGTGCCGGTCGGGTTGTTCGGATTGGCGAGGTAGACGATGCGCGTGCGCGCCGTCACCGCCGCCAGGATGTTGTCGACATTGGCGGTCAGGTCGACCTCGGGCGCGTCGACCGGCACGGCGCCGACCGACCGCGCGATGATCGGGTACAGGTTGAAGCCGTGGTGGCTGTGCACGATCTCGTCGCCGGGGCCGGCATAGGCGCGCGCGAGGTTGTAGAGGAGCTCGTCCGAGCCGACGCCGCACACGATGCGCGCCGGGTCGAGGCCGTAGCGCGCGCCGATCGCCTCGCGCAGCGCCGCGGCGCTGCCGTCGGGATAGCGGTGCATCGTCGCGCCGGCGGCTTGGAAGGCGGCCAGCGCCTTCGGGCTGGGCCCCAGCGCGCCCTCGTTCGACGACAGCTTGATGACGCGTTCGCGGCCGGGCAGCTTCGACCGGCCCTGGACATATGCTTCGATGTCGAGGATTCCCGGACGCGGGACCAGCGCGCTCACGGCGGGATGACCCGGATCAGCCCTCGCGCACGGGCGCGAGGGCGGCGGCGGGCAGCGGGCTGGCGTGGCCGCCGACGACGGTGATGCGATCGAGCCGGCCGCGCTCGGCCTCCACCAGCGCGGCGAGCCGCGGGTCGGCCTCCCCGACGAAGTCGCCGACCTCCACCAAGTGGGCGACGACCGGCGAGTCGGGGGTGGCGAGCGCGGTGACAATGGTGCGCGGCGCCATGCCGGCGCCGGTCAGGATCGCCGACAGGCTGCCGCGGCTGACGTCGGCGGACGCCTCCACGATCATGAAGCTGCGGTCGGCGCCGGTCGGCTCCTGCGCGATCTTGCCGATCACCAGGGCCTCCAGGTTCTCCTGCCGCAGGTTGGCGGTAGGCGCGAACGGCAGCCGGGCGACGATGCGCAGGTGCTGGCTGGCGCCGCCGTCGAGGGCGCGCCACCACGCATCGGCCTCGCCGTCCTGCGGCACCGGCACGACGCCGACGGTGGCGCTGCCGTCGCCGACCGCCTGGACCACGCCGCGGACGCTGCGCTGCGAAGCGATCGGCGCCACGACGCCGAAGTGGTCGCGCACCAGGTCCCAGTAGCCGGGCTCGTTGTCCGGGCAGTAGACCGCCACCGCGAACGGGCCCTGCAGGCCGACCATCGCCGTCACGATCTCGCGCCAGATGCGCACGATCGCCGCGCGCGGGAAGCGGCCGCGGTGCCGCTCAAGCAGGCGGCGCAGGATCTGCGCCTCGCGCCCCGGCGCGAACGAGCCGGTCACGGTGCCCGCCTTGGCCGCGCGCGTCGCGTCCACCAGCTGCGCCCGCTGCATGACGAGATCATGGATCGCGTCGTCGATCTCGTCGATCCGACGCCGCAATTCGGACAGGGAGGCGCTCGGATCGCTCATCAGGGGTCAGGTCGGGCCGGGAAAATCGCGCGCCGCGCGGGGCGGACGCAGGCCGTCTATAACTAGTCCGGGCGACTGGCAAAAGCAAAGAAAACATTGACAGATGCCCGGGCGAATCCTAGCAATTCTCGCCCTTTGTCAGGCATCCCGAGGCCATCGGCAGGCGATCCGCAGCGATGCACGCCAAGGAACTTTCCGCCCGCGACCTGCAGGGCTCGACGGCGCTGCCGGGGCACCAGGTCGTGCTGGGGCTCGACCGTCCGCTGCGGCTGAACTGCGGCGTCGACATCGGCCCGTTCACGGTCGCCTACCAGACCTACGGCACGCTCAACGCCGACAAGTCCAATGCCATCCTGATCTGCCATGCGCTGACCGGCGACCAGTACGTCGCCGACCAGCATCCGGTCACCGGCAAGCCGGGCTGGTGGGAGACCCTGGTAGGGCCCGGCCTGCTGCTCGACACCGACCGCTATTTCATCATCTGCGCCAACGTGCTCGGCGGCTGCATGGGCACTACCGGGCCGAAGGACATCAACCCGGCCACCTTGCGGCCCTACGGGCTTTCCTTCCCCGTCATCACCGTGACCGACATGGTGCGCGCGCAGGCACTACTGCTCGACCACCTGGGGATCGAGAAGCTGTTCTGCGTGATCGGCGGCTCGATGGGCGGCATGCAGGTGCTGGAGTGGGCGTCGAAGTACCCGGAGCGGGTGTTCTCCGCGGTGCCGATCGCGACCGCGGCGCGCCATTCGGCCCAGAACATCGCGTTCCACGAGGTCGGCCGCCAGGCGATCATGGCCGACCCGGACTGGTGCGGCGGCGACTACCTGGTCCAGGGCCGCAACCCGCGCCGCGGTCTGGCGGTGGCGCGCATGGCCGCGCACATCACCTACCTGTCGGAGCCGGCGCTGCACCGCAAGTTCGGCCGCCGGCTGCAGCAGCGCGAGAACATCACCTACGGCTTCGACGCCGACTTCCAGGTCGAGAGCTACCTGCGCCACCAGGGCATCACGTTCGTCGAGCGGTTCGACGCCAACTCCTACCTCTACATCACCCGCGCGATGGACTATTTCGACATGTACGCCGAGCACGGCGGCGTGCTGGCCAACGCGTTCACCGGCACCAAGGTGCGGTTCTGCGTCATCTCGTTCACCTCCGACTGGCTGTTCCCGACCAGCGAGAGCCGCGCGGTGGTGCACGCGCTCAACGCCGCGGCCGCCAACGTCAGCTTCGTCGAGATCAAGACCGACAAGGGCCACGACGCCTTCCTGCTCGACGAGCCGGAGTTCTTCCAGGTGCTGGGCGGCTTCATGAACGGCGCGGCGGAACACCGAGGCCTGCCGCGGAAATGACCGCGCCCGCGCGCCGCAGCCTGCGGCCCGACCTCCAGGTCATCGCCGACATGATCGCCCCCGGCAGCCGCCTGCTCGACATCGGCTGCGGCGACGGCGACCTGCTGGCTTTCCTCACCCGCGAGAAGGGCGTGGACGGCCGCGGCATCGAGCTCAGCCAGGCCGGCGTCAACGCCGGCGTCAGCCACGGCCTGTCGGTCATCCAGGGCGACGCCGACACCGACCTCGCCGCCTATCCGGCGAACGCCTTCGACTACGTCGTCCTCAGCCAGACCCTGCAGGCGACCCGCGACCCGAAAGGGGTCCTGAGCCAGCTGGTGCGCATCGGCCGGCGCGCGGTGGTGTCGTTCGTCAACTACGGCCACTGGCGGGTCCGGCTGTCACTCCTGGTCAACGGCCGTATGCCGGTGGTCGAGGCCAACGGCTGCCACTGGTACGACAACCCCAACATCCACCTGTGCACCCTGCGCGACTTCATGGAGCTGTGCGGCGGCCTCGGCCTGCGGGTCGAACGGGCGTACTTCCTCGACCGCCATGGCCGCACCGAGGAATTCGCCGCCATCGGCCGCCTGTCCAACCTGCGCGGGCGCCAGGGGGTCTTCCTGCTGTCGCGAGGATAGCGGGAACCCCAATTGCCGCGCCTGCGGCGACAGGATAAGCTTCTCCCGCGCCTGAAGAATCCGCCGTCGCAAAGAACGGCCGGGCGACACGACTGGGAGAGACACGATGACCAAGGCAACCCTGCGGCTTGCCGCCGCCTGTCTCGGCGGGCTGGCGTGGGCCGCTGCGCCTGCGGCCGCAGAGACGGTCAAGTTCACCATCATCGCGGCGTCGCCGGTCACCGTCACGCCGACCAAGGTGACGAAGGAGTTCTTCGTCCCCGAGGTCAACAAGCGCCTGGCCGCGTCCGGCAAGGATTTCAGGATCGAGTGGAACGAGGCCTACGGCCCCAACCTCGCCAAGTTCACCGAGGTGCTGGAGAGCGTCGAGGAAGGCATCGCGCACATGGGCGTGCTGCTGCGCAACTTCGAGGAGGCGAAGCTGCCGCTGGAGCAGTACGCCTCGATGATCCCCTTCGGCATCACCGACATGGACAAGATGCGCGAGGTCGATTCCAAGGTCCGCGCCCGCGTGCCGCAGATGCTGCAGCAGTTCGACAAGTACAACCAGCTCTACCTCGCTGGCGCGATGACCGACAACACGCACATGTTCACCAAGTTCCCGATCCACACAGTGGACGACGTGAAGGGCCGCAAGATCGGATCGTCTGGCGTGCTCGCGCATGTGCTGCGCGGCACCGGGGCCGTCGCGGTGACCGCGAACATGGCGCAGGCCTATGTCGACATCAAAAACGGCGTCTACGACGGCTACACGATGGGCGAGGCGCTGGCCATGCCCTATCGCACCTTCGAGGTCGCGCCCCACCTGACGCGCACCAATTTCGGCATCACCGTGGTGCCGTGCCTGATCGTCAACAAGGACGCCTGGGCGAAGCTGCCCGAGCATGCCCGGCAGGTCATCAAGGCGGTGGCGGACGAATGGGTCGCCGTCCACACCCAGGTGGACAAGGAGCGGCTGGTCGAGTTCACCCGCCAGATGGTGGAGAAGGGCCTGAAGGTTGCCGAGATGCCGCTGGACGAGCGGCGCAAGTGGGCGGCCGCGATGCCGAACGTCGCCAAGGAATGGGCCGCCAACATGGACAAGGCAGGACTGCCCGGCAGCGCGATCCTCACCGCCTACATGGACGAGGTTCGCGCCTCCGGTATCCCGGTCGTGCGCCAGTGGGACCGCGAGTAGCGGCGCGCAGGCACCGGATTTTCCCCATCCCCCACAGTTACCCGAGCAGAGGAGATTACTAATGTACCGGACGCTTCTAGGCGCTGCGCTGTCCGCGACCGCCGCGCTGGCGCTTTGCGCGCCCGCGGCCACCGCGCAAACGGTGAAGTTCGCCATCATTGCCCCGTCGCCGATCAACGTCACGCCGACCAAGGTCACGAAGGAGTACTTCGTCCCCGAGGTCACGAAGCGACTGGCCGCCTCCGGCAAGGGCTTCAAGATCGAGTGGAACGAAGCCTACGGACCGCAGCTCGCCAAGTTCACCGAGGTGCTGGAGAACATCGAGGAAGGCATCGCCCACATGGGCGTCATCCTGCGCAACTTCGAGGAATCGAAGCTTCCGCTGGAGCAGTACCCGGCGATGATCCCGTTCGGCATCACCGACTCCTTCGACATGCTGAAGGTTGACGCGCGGGTGCGCCAGCGTGTGCCGGAGATGAACAAGCAGTTCGACAAGTACAACCAGATCCTGCTGTCGAGCTCGATCTCCGAGAACATGCACATGTTCACGAATTTCCCGATCAAGACGGTGGACGACATGAAGGGCCACAAGATCGGCTCGTCGGGCACGTTGGGCCACGTGCTGCGCGGCACCGGCGCGGTGCTGGTCACCGCCGCGATGACCCAGTCCTACCTCGACATCAAGAACGGCGTGTACGAGGGCTACACCATCGGCGAGGGCCTCGCCTTCCCGTACCGCACGTTCGAGTCTGCGCAGTACCTGACGCGCACCTATTTCGGCGTCACCACGGTGCCGTCGCTCGCGATCAACAAGGACGCCTGGAACAAGCTGCCCGAGCACGCGCGGCAGATCATCCAGGAGGTCGCCACCGAATGGGCGCAACGCTCGGTCGCGATGGATCGCGAGCGGCTCAAGCACGACACCGACGCGATGGTCGCGAAGGGGCTGAAGGTCCACGACCTGCCGACCGAGGAAAGGCAGAAGTGGGCCAAGGCGATGCCCAATGTCGCCAAGGAATGGGCGGACAACATGGACAAGCAGGGACTGCCCGGCGCCAAGCTGCTGACCGCCTACATGGACGAGGTGCGCGCCAGCGGCAAGCCGGTCGTGCGCCAGTGGGACAAGGAATGACCTGACCGCCCCAGCTCTCCCGCGCGGCATCCGCCGCGCGGGACGGGCCCCCGGACCACCGGAGCCGATGCGATGAACAAGCCGTCCGTGCCGATCGCGTTGTGCGTAGCCGCCGTCGCCCTTGCGGGCGCCCTGTCCGACGCGCGCGCGGAGGTGCGCAAGCTGACCATCCTGTCGGCTTCGCCCGTCACCGTGACCCCGACCGCGATCACCAAGGAGTTCTTCGTCCCCGAGATCAACCGCCGGCTCGCCGCCAGCGGCCACGACTTCAAGATCGAGTGGAACGAGTCCTACGGCCCCAACCTCGCCAAGTTCACCGAGATCCTGGAGAGCGTCGAGGAGGGCATCGCCCACATCGGTGTCCTGCTGCGCAACTTCGAGGAATCGAAGCTGCCGCTGGACCAGTACCCCTCGTTCATCCCGTTCGGCATCATGGACCCGCAGAAGATGCCGCAGGTCGACGACCGGGTACGGGCCAAAGTGCCCGAGCTCGACCAGGCCTACCTGAAGTTCAACCAGATCCTGCTGGCGCGCGGCTATTCCCACAGCGCGCATGTCTTCACCACCTTCCCTGTGAAGACGGTCGGCGACATGAAGGGCCACAAGGTGGGCATCTCCGGCGCCAACGGCCACGTGCTGCGCGGCACCGGCGCGGTGCCGGTGACGGCGAACATGGCGCAGTCCTATGTCGACATCAAGAACGGGGTCTATGAAGGCTACGTCATCAGCGAGCTCAACGCCTTCCCCTACCGTACCTTCGAGGTCGCCACCCAAGTGGCGCGCACGTGGTTCGGCGTCTCCAGCGCGCCGGCGGTGGTCGTCAACAAGAAGACCTGGGATGCGCTGCCCGCCTTCGCGCGCGATATCGTGCGCGCGGTCGCCGACCAGTGGCACGCCGAGTACTACAAGTTCGAGAAGCGGAAGATGGACGAGTGGGTCGCGACGATGACCCAGCGCGGCGTCAAGTTCACCGACCTGTCGCTCGACGAGCGGCGGCAGTGGGCCAGGGCGATGCCCAACGTCGGGCGCGAGTGGGCGGCCGACATGGACAAGCTTGGCCTGCCGGGCAGCCGCGTGCTGACCGCCTACATGGACGAGGTTCGCGCGAGCGGCGATCCGATCGTGCGCGAATGGGACAAGGAGTAGCGGCGGCGTCCGGCCTGCCGGGCCGCAACGCCGCCGACAAAGAAGGACATCTCCGCCTCGGTCATCGCATCGGGAGGCGATCCGAGGACCGTGCGTCGAAACAGGTGGCGGCGCGCCGATCAAGCGCCGGCGGCCTGCCGCGAAGCCGGGAACAGCGGCCCGCCCCCCTGGCGTAGGAGAAATCCTGATGTGAGCGGCGAGCGGTTCGTCGCGTATAACGCCCTTGTGAAAGAGCGGCGCGAAGAACCGCCGGACGTGCCGGACACCGTGGCGGCGCTTGGCCCCGCAGCCGGCAGACGAACCGTGAGCGAGATTGGGAGTAGGCGGCGCGTCGTGCGTCGCCGCGCATAAGGAGGAGACGAAGATGACCCCCCGACCGAGACACATCGCGGCCGCGCTGGCGGCCGGCCTGGCACTTGCATCGGGATCGGCCGTCGCCGAGACCGTCAAGCTCACCATCCTGGCGGCATCGCCGGTGACGGTGACGCCGACCACGGTGGCCAGGGACTACATCGTCCCCGAGATCAACAAGCGCCTCGCCGCGTCCGGCAAGGACTTCAAGATCGACTGGAACGAATCCTACGGTCCCAACCTCGCCAAGTTCACCGAGGTGCTGGAGGCGGTGGAGGAAGGCATCGCGCATATCGCGGTGCTGCTGCGCAACTTCGAGGAATCGAAGCTGCCCCTCGAGCAGTACCCCTCGTTCATCCCGTTCGGCATCACCGACCCGCAGAAGATGTACGCCATCGACGGCAAGGTGCGCGCCCGGGTGCCCGAGCTCGACACGGCCTACGAAAAATTCGGCCTGCTCC
>JBFWQM010000089.1:0-18643 GCA_050249455.1 Rhodospirillaceae bacterium
CCGCCTCCACCAACCTGTTCTTCGCCTGGCACACCTCGCCGACCAAGACGTTCGCCGACGCGCAGAAGCGCGAGACGATCTGCGGCTCGTCGGGCTCCGGCACCACCACCGACGCGCCGCGCGTGCTCAACGAGTACGCCGGGGCGAAGTTCAAGCTGATCCTGGGCTATCGCGGCTCGACCGAGGTGCTGCTGGCGCTGGAACGCGGCGAGGTCGAATGCGGCTACGCGCTGTGGTCGGACTTCAAGGCGCGGCGCGCCGACTGGGTGGCGGAGAAGAAGGTCCACAACCTCTACATCATGGCGACCGAGCGCCACCCCGACCTGCCGGACGTGCCGGCCGCGGCCGAGCTGGTCACCACCGAGGAGGGCAAGCGGATCGTCGCCCTGTTCTCCTCCGGTTCCGACATCGGCCGCGCCATCTTCACCACGCCCGACGTGCCGGCCGACCGGGTGGCCACCCTGCGCGAGGGCTTCACCGCGCTGATGCAGGACCCGGCGTTCCTGGCCGAGGCGAAGCAGATCAAGCTGCACCTCGAGCCGCTGGACGGCGAGACGCTGCAGAAGCAGGTTGCCCGCTCGCTCGACCAGCCGCCCGCGCTGATCGAAAAGGCGAAGGAGATCCGGAAGTAGGCGGCTGGAGCCGGCGGTCTCCCACCTCACCCAACCCTCTCCTCCCAAAGTGGGAGGAGAGGGCTTTCTTGTTCTCCCTCTCCTCCCTTGAGGGAGGAGAGGGTCGGGGTGAGGTGGGAAGCCCCGATGCTCAGTCCTTCTTCCGCCGCGGCCAGGCGAACCACGCGAAGGCCAGCGCCTGGCAGCCGATCAGGACGATCAGCGCGGCGCGGTGGCCTTCCGGCGAGTAGCGGCCTTCCGCGACCTGCGGGTAGAGGCCGATGATCGCGCCGACCGCCCACTGCACCACGAACGCGACCACGAAGATCGACATGTTCTGCGCCGTGTTGACCCGCCCGATCAGCGCCGCCGGGAAGATCCGCGGATAGACCGAGTAGGCGAGGATGGTGGACGACCCGGTGAAGCCGAACAGGAAGCACAGCAGGTTCGCGGCGCCGGTCAGCTCCAGCGCCATCGCGGCCTGGACCAGCATCATGGTGGCGAACGCGCCGGCAACCGTGGCGACGATCGGCACGCCGATGCGCTGCAGCCGGTCGGCCAGTGCGCCGATCGACAGCACGCCGACGAACATCCCGACGTTGAACAGCAGGAGCCCGTTGGCGACCGCCAGCCGGTCGAAGCCGGCGACGTCGCGCAGCCACGGCGCCGCCCACAGGGTCTGGTAGGACAGGAACACCGCGGCGCCGGCCGAGATCATCACCGTCATCCGCCAGAAATAGCCGTGGGTGTAGATGTGGCGCAGGTCGCGCATCTGGCCGCGGATGTCGGTTGACACGCCCTCGGTGATGCGCCGGTCGGGCACCACCGCGAACATCAGCGCCGCCACCGCGAACGTGACGGCGGCGAGCGCGAAGAGGATGCCGCGCCAGTCGAGCGCGGCGAGCAGCAGCTCCACCGGCAGGGTCGCCGACAGCGCGCCGGCGGAGCCGACCGCGCCGGTGACGGCGTTGAGCATCGGCAGCCGCTCGCGCGGCCACCACAGGATGTTCGACTGCAGCATCGCCATCAGGCATCCCGACACCCCGAGCCCGATCAGGCTGCGCCCCAGCGCCAGCACGGTGAAGTCGTGGGCGAGCGCGAACACCGCGCCGCCGGTGCCGGCGACGCACAGCAGCACGACCTGCACCTTGCGCGGGCCGTAGCGGTCGAGCGCGATGCCGAGCGGGATCTGGACGGAGGCGAACAGGATGAAGTAGAGGCTGGTCATCAGCCCGAGGTCGGCCGGCGTCAGCCCGATCTCCGCCACCAGCTGCGGCGAGATCACCGCGTTCACGGTGCGGAACAGGTAGGACAGGTAGTAGCCGAGCCCGAACGGCGCGAACACGGTCGCGATCAGCACCGGCACCGACGGCGTGCGGGCGGGCATCGCGACCATCACCGCCCCCGCCGCAGCAGCGCCGGTCCGACGAAGCCGAGCCACGCCGCGACCTCGATCGCGAGCAGCACCAGCACCGCGGTGCGGTGCGCGGCCGGGTCGAAGCCGCCGCCGGGCAGCGGCGGCCACAGGTCAATGATCAGCCCGATGCCCCACTGGAAGGCGAACGCGAACACGAACACCAGCAGGTTCACCACCGTGATGACCCGGCCGATGATCGGCTGCGGGTAGCGCTGCGGGAACACCGAGAAGCTGAGCAGCTGCATCGAACCGAACAGCCCCCAGCAGAACCACACGACCGTCGCAGTTTCCGGGATGCCGGCGGCGACGAAGGCCTGGACCACAAAGAACACCGCGATCAGGGAGGCCACCAGGGTCGAGGTCGCGATCCCGGTCTTGCGCAGCCGGTCGGCGACGAAGCCCGAGGTCAGCGCCCCGATGAAGAAGCCGACCTGGACCAGCGACAGCACGCTCGCCATGCCGATCCGGTCGAGCCCGGCCACGTCGCGCAACCACGGCGCCGCCCACAGCGTCTGGTAGGACTGGAAGGCGCCGTGCAGGATGGTGAACATCAGGGTCATGCGCCAGAAGAAGCCGTCGCGCAGCACCGTGCGGAACATCGCCTTCTGCTCCGCCGGCGAAGCCTGCGGCCCGGTCGCCGCCCGGCGCTCCGGCACCACGAAGTAGATCAGCGCCGCGACGCAGAACGTGACGAGGGCGACGCCGGCGAAGATGTGGCGCCAGTCGGTGACCTGGAGCAGCGCCTCGACCGGCGCGGTGGCGCTGATCGCGCCGAAGCCGCCGAACGCGGTGATCAGGCCGTTGACCAGCGGCAGCCGCTCGCGCGGCCACCACAGCGCGTTGGCCTGCACCGCCGCCATCAGGCAGGCCGAGACGCCGACCCCGATCAGGGCGCGGCCCAGGATCACCACCGTGAAGCTGTGGCCGACCGCGAACAGGAGCGCGCCCAGCGCGGCGACCGACAGCATCACCGCCTGCACCCGGCGCGGGCCGTAGCGGTCGAGCATCCGGCCGAGCGGGATCTGCACCGCCGCGAAGGCGAAGAAATAGGCGCTGGTCAGCAGGCCGAGGTCGGCGGCGGTCAGCGCGAACTCGCGGGTCAGCTCGGGCGAGATGACCGCGTTGACCGTCCGGTAGAGATAGGAGAAGTAGTAGCCGACCCCGAACGGCACCAGCACCGTCAGCAGGATGGCCCGCGTGCTCAGCGCGGCCGGTTGGGCGACGGCCAATTCATATGCTCCTGCGGGCCACGAGGGCGGGTCTGGCTTGTTATGGGTTGCCCCAGCGCTTAACGGATGCGCCGGGGCTTGGCAAGGCGGGCGGTCTATTGACCGCCCTGCGGCGGCTTCGTAGGTTGGCCCGGTTCGCGGAACCCCAAGTTGAGGAACGCTCGTGTCAGGCGGCAACACGCTCCGGCTCCAGGTCATCGGCAAGGCCGGCACGACCGAGGAGACCGTCACGGTCACCGACCTCGTCATCGCCGGCTGGACCGGCCGCAACGCCGAGGCGATCGAGAAGCACATCAAGGAGCTGGAGGACATCGGCGTCCCCCGCCCGTCCACCGTGCCGCTGTTCTACCGGGTCGGCGCCAACCTGCTGACCACCGCCGGAGAGTTCGAGGCGCTGGGCGCCGATTCCTCCGGCGAGGTCGAGTTCGTGCTGTTCGGCACGCCGTCCGGCATGCTCATCGGGGTCGGCTCCGACCACACCGACCGCAAGGTCGAGACCTATTCCGTGCCGGTGTCGAAGCAGATGTGCCTGAAGCCGGTGTCGCGCCAGGTATGGCGCTACGAAGACGTGGCGCCGCATTTCGACCAGCTGGTCCTGCGGTCGTGGGCGACCGATGCGAAGGGCCGCCGCCTCTACCAGGAAGGCGCCGTCACCGCCATGCGCACCCCGGCCGACCTGATCGGCCGCCACTGGAACGGCGCCGACCGGCTGCCCGCCGGGGCGGCGATGTATTGTGGCACGCTGGCCGTGCACGGCGGGCTCGCCGCCGCGCCGCGGTTCGAGGTGCAGATCGAGGACCCCGTGCTCGGCCGGCGCATCGACCACGCCTACGCGGTCAAGCCGCTTCCCGTCATCACCTGAACGATCGGAGCCAGCCCCATGCCAATTCCGAAGAAGCACCTGGAATTCCACGCCGTCGATTTCTCGACCGGCTGGGAGACCCCCGCCGGCTATCCCAACGGCATCGCCCAGAAGATCCTGACCGGCGCGCTCGACGAGAAGAACAAGAAGGGCAGCCGCACCCGCATCCTGAAGTTCGAGCCCGGGGTCTACACCACCGAGCCGTTCGTCCACGACTACTGGGAGGAGGTCTACCAGCTCACCGGCGACCTCATCGTCGGCAACGACGCCCAGGGCAAGGGCGGCGAGAAGTTCACCCCCGGCACCTATGCCTGCCGCCCGCCCGGCGCCGCGCACGGCCCGTTCAAGTCGGACGGCGGCTGCATGCTGCTGGAGATCCACTACTACGACGAGACCAAGCCGTAGTCAGACGGTGCCGGCACGTAGGGGCGGGTCTCAGACCCGCCCGTCTTGCCGCGCATCCGGCGCCGCAGGGCGGGTCTGAGACCCGCCCCTACCAGACGACCAGGCCGAGGACCCCACCATGAAGCCGCTCCTGTCGATCGCCGCCGATCTCGCCGCCGGGCGGACGACGAGCGTCGCGCTCACCGAACAGGCGCTCGCCGCCGCCGCGACCGTCGAGGGCAAGCGGGTCATGACGCGGGTCTATGCCGAGGCGGCGCGCGCCGCCGCCGCGGCCTCCGACGCTCTGCGCAAGGCGGGCGTCGTGCCCTCCCCGCTCGCCGGCATCCCGATCTCGGTCAAAGACCTGTTCGACATCGCCGGCGACGTGACCACGGCGGGCGCCGTGGTGACCAAGGACGATCCGAAGGCCGAGCGCGACGCGCCGGTCGTCGCCCGGCTGCGCGCCGCGGGCGCGGTGATCGTCGGGCGCACCAACATGACCGAGTTCGCCTATTCCGGCATCGGCATCAACCCGCACTACGACACGCCGCGCAACCCGTGGGACCGCGCCACCGGGCGCATCCCCGGCGGCTCTTCGTCGGGCGCGGCGGTGTCGGTCACCGACGGCATCGCGGCGGCCGGCATCGGCACCGACACCGGCGGCTCGATCCGCATCCCGGCGGCGCTGTGCGGCATCACCGGCCTCAAGCCGACCGCGCGGCGGGTGCCGACCGACGGCTGCTTCCCGCTGTCGCAGAGCCTCGATTCGATCGGCCCGCTGGCGCCGACGGTGACGTGCTGCGCGGTGGTGGATGGCGTCCTGTCGGGGCGCACGCCGTCGGTGCCGGCGGCGATGCCGCTGGCGGGCCTGCGCTTCGCGGTGCCTCAGAGCTACGTGCTCGACGGGTTGGAGCCCTATGTCGCGACCTGCTTCGAGGATGCGGTCGGCAAGCTCGCCAAGGCCGGGGCGCGGATCGACGAGGTGCCGTTCCCCGAGCTGCTGCGCATCCCCGAGCTCAACGCCAAGGGCGGCGTGCTGGGCGCCGAATCCTACGCTATCCACCGCGCTCGCCTGGCGACCTCGAAGGACGGCTACGACCACCGGGTGTCGATGCGCATCCTGCGCGCGGCACGGATGGACGCGGCCGACTACATCGACGCCCTGCACATGCGCCGGGCGCTGATCGCCCAGGCCGACGCCACCACCGCGCCGTTCGACGCGGTGCTGATGCCGGCGACGCCGGCCGTCGCGCCGCCGATCGCCGAGCTGTTCGAGGACGACGACAAGTTCGGCAAAATGAACCTTCTGATGCTGCGCAACACCACGGTCGGCAACGTGCTCGACCGCTGCGGCCTGTCGATCCCGATGCACGCGCCGGGCGAGGCGCCGTGCGGCCTGATGGTGATGGGCGAGACCGGCGGCGACGCCCGGCTGATCGCGATCGGCCTCGCGGTCGAGGCGGCGGTCCGGATCGCGTAGGCAAGCCGGGCCATGACCGCCGCGGCGCCGCGCGAGGCTTCGGGGCTGCGGCACGTGGTCTACCGCCAGCTTTTCCCGCGGGCCGTCTACGGCCACAGCCTGTCGGCCGCCAACCACGTCGTCGTCGTCCTGATCGTGCTCGCGACCGTCGTGGTCGTGCTCGACACCGAACCCAAGATCACCCAGGTCGACGGCGTCACGACGCTGTTCCGCTGGTGCGACGCCTTCTTCGGCACCGCGTTCGCGGTCGAATATGCGCTGCGCCTGTGGTCGGTTGGCGAAAACCCGCATTACCGCGGCCTGAAGGGACGGCTGCGCTACGCGCTGACCCCAATCGCCCTGATCGACCTGATCGCGATCGCGCCGTTCGTGCTCTCGATGGGCATGGAGGACGCGCTGGTGCTGCGGGTGGTGCGGCTGATGCGCATCCTGACCCTGGCGCGGCTGGGCGGCTATTCGGACGCCGCGCGGATGCTGTTCGCCGCGCTGCATTCGCGCCGGCACGAGCTGACGCTCAGCCTGTCGGTGGCGTTCCTGGCGCTGATCGTCTCGGCCACGCTGCTCTACACCGTCGAAGGCGACGTCCAGCCCGACGCGTTCGGCAGCATCCCGCGTGCGATGTGGTGGAGCGTCGTGACGCTGACCACCATCGGCTACGGCGACGTCTACCCGACCACCGTCCTGGGCCGGGTGGCCGGCGGCCTGGTCGCCATGTGCGCCATCGGCGTCATCGCCATGCCGACCGGCATCCTGGCCGCCGCGTTCAGCGAGGCCTTCCAGCAGCAGGCCCGCCACCACGAAAAAGTCGAGAACGAGGCGCGCGATCACCTCGACATCGACTGAACGTGATAGGCCGCCGCCAGGCTAACGCGATATCAACCTGTCGGCGCTAGGCCTGTTGCGCTCACCGACCGGCAACCCGCGATGGCGTTCCAGCATTCGGTCACCATCTTCGACCCCACAGGGGTCGCGGCCAGCGCGTTCTTCACGCTGCAGCTCGCCGTCGACGCGGCCGTCAAGCAGTGGAGCGGTATCCTGGACGGCCAGGGCCGGCTCGATATCGAGCTGCGGCTGGAGCCCACCGACGCGCGCATCACCACGACGGGCCTGTTCTCCACCACCCTGCAGATCACCCCGACCCAGGTGTTCACGGCCCCCAACGGCCTGCACGAGCTGCGCACCGGCCACGACGTCAACGGCAGCGGCGCCGACCTGGTGATCCAGGTCGATCCCGGCTTCTTCGCCGGATCGACCTGGCTCGATCCGTTCCCGACCGTGCGGATCGGCGCCATGCCGGCCGACAAATACGACCTCGTCAGCCTCCTGACCTACCAGGTCGGCCTCGGCATCGGATTCACCGGCTACCGCGACCCGTCGACCGGCGCGGTCGCGTCGAGCTTCGTCTCGCCGTTCGACGCCGAGATCCTGTCCATCGACGGCCGGCCCTACTTCGCCGGCGACCACGCGACGGCGGCCTATGGCGGGCCGGTGCCGCTCAACACCCAGACCGACCGGCCGCTCTATGTGCGCCTGGGCAACGGGCCGCAGGACGGGCTGTCCTACAACGCGATGACCGCGGAGATCACCCAGCCCGGTGCGCGCCACACGGTGGGCACCGTGGACGTCGCGGTGATGCGCGACCTCGGCCTTGCGGCCGTCGACCTCGACACCGCGCCGGTGTTCCGCTTCTTCAACGACGTCACCGGCGTCCACTTCTACACCGCCGGCGCGGACGAGCGCGACGCGGTGATCGCCGCCGCCAACGAGTTCCGCTACGAGGGGATCGCCTTCGGAATCCCCAACGCCGGCCAAGCGCCGACGGCAACGGTCTGGCGGTTCTACAACACCGAGACCGGGACGCATTTCTACACGGTCTCGCAGGCCGAGCGCGACGCCGTGACGGCCACCCTGCCGCAATACGAATTCGAAGGGCCGGCCTACGAGGCCTACACGGCGCCCGTCCCCGGCAGCGCCCCGCTGTGGCGCTTCTACAACACCGACACCGGCGCCCACTTCTATTCGGCGAGCCTCATCGAGGCCAACGACGTGGTCGCCCGCCTGCCCCAGTACCAGTTCGAGGGCGTCGCCTATTACGTCGACGCGTTCCTGATTTGAGGGCCGGGTTTCGAGCGGCCCCCTGGCGGAGGGGCGATCAACGCGACTAGAATGAATTTTCGGGCCGGGGGTATTTCGGTCGCGGATGTTGGTTTGGCTGACATTGATTTTTGCGTAGAGGACGGCCGGGCAGAACTGTCTTGGCCCTGAACCAGATATTCCTTGCATTCGTCTGGCGGATCGAATTGTGGTCCGACGGGATAGCCGACCCGATTGCCGGGACATGGCGTTATGCCGCCTGCGCCGCGGCTTTCGTCGTCGTCGCGGCCTGTCCGGCATTGCGAGGCTGGACGATGCGGTGGCAGGTTCTTCGCCCTGCGTCCTACATCATGGCGGCGTCGACACCCGTCGTCGCGGCTGCCTGCTTGGCGGTTGCCTGGTCCTATGCGACGACGCCCGCCTATATTGACCACGTCGAGCCGCAGATCGCCGCCGTCGCCTGGCTTTTCGCCAACGGTCACTCGCTGTGGCATTTTCCTGGGGCACCGCCGCATTACGCCCTCCCGTACGGCCCCCTGGCCTACGAGATTGCGGCAGTGGTCATGATGCTGCTCGGGCCCTCGATCGAGACGGCGAAGCTTGCAGGCCCGGCCGCCGCGACGGCTACCTTGATCATCCTATGGCGGGTCATTCGCCGGTCTGGCCACGATATCGTCACGGCATCGGCCGTCTCGGGCGCCTTGCTTCTAGTTCTTTACCAGTTCGGCGTCGCGGCGTTCTGGAACCGACCCGACCCGTTCATCGTCCTGATGATCGCGACAGCGCTATGGTTGCGCGGCCGCCTAGCACCGACGCTGCGCTGGACGATGATGGGCGTCGTCGCCGGCGCGCTGTTTGCTCTTAAAATCCACGCGGCTGCCTGCATTCTTCCCATCGCGGCGGCTGAGATTTTCAAGGCAAGGTCGCGTCTTGCCGCGACGTCCGCCATGTGCTTCGGCGCGATTATCGCCATCGGGATCGCTTTCGCGCCGCACGGTGCAAATCCGATCGCCTATGCCGCAATGATGGCGGTGGCCATGCACCATGGCGCGAGCCGTGAAATCGTTCTGCTCAACGCGAGCTACGTTGCCGTTTGGATGGTGCCGTTGGGCTGGCATATCTGGCGCTCCCGGAGAGCTCTCGGCGGGGCGGAACTCATTTCGGCAATCACGTTGGGCGCGGTCACGCTGCTGCTGCTGTACCCAGCCAGCAAATTCGGCGCCGGACCGTGGCACCTAATGCCGCTTGCGCCGATTGCGGCGTGCTTGGCACTGGAAACGGTACGGCGGCCGACAACGGCCGCCGATCGCCTTGACCAGGCGCGAGGTCTCTGCGCCAGCGCGATCATCATCGGCCTGTTCACCTTGCCAGCGACTGGCGTCGCCCAAATGATTGTCATGCGCGAGATCGTCGATGACGACAAGGCCGTCGCGGCGCATGGCGAGGTCCACGAAGCGCTGCGCCGCCACGCGGGGCAAACACTTGCGGTCGGCTATGCCGGAGGTTCCAAATACTGGTTCAGCCATGTGCGCCCTGTACCGGTATTCCAGGGCCATCCCTACTCCCTGGATGCAGCAGCGTTGATGGATCTGCGATTTGCCGGCGTGGAGCTCGGCGATGCAGACATTAAATCGCTCGCGTCGTGCGAGGTCGAGGTGTGGCTCTTGCCGGCGGGCGCAACGCCGTTCGTCCTGGAAAGCGTCTACGATGCAGCGCCAGTGTTCCCGACGGCGTTCGTCGAGGCGTTCCGCACATATCACCGCCGCACGGCGCGTGGCCCAATCTTTGATACGTGGGTATGTAATGGAACCTGACGGCAGCCGCCGCCTATTTCCGCAGGGTCTGCAGGTAGGCGACGACGTCGTCGATCTCGCGGTTCGACAGGGCGAGGTTGGGCATCGGCGGATGCGGCGTGGCGAGCCACGCCCGCAGCCAGCCCGGCGCGCCGCCGCGCGCCTCGGCGATGGTCTGCAGCGACGGCGCGGCGTCCGCGGCGGCGCGCGACCGGTCGGTGGCGTGGCAGGACACGCACCACTGGTTCACCAGGCGCTGCCCCGCCGCGGCATCGGCCGCCGCCGCCGGGCCGGCGCCCGCCAGCGCCAGGAGGCCGGCCAGCGCCCATCCGTATCGCGACCGCACTGCCGACATGCCTCGATCCTCCGCAACCTAATCGTTCTGCAACCCATCATAGGCGAGGATGGCCGGCGCCGCAGTGCGACTTAATGCGCTGGCGGCGTGTCCCCAAGCCGCCCTCCGCCCCCTATGATGCCCGAGGTTCGAGTCGATAACAGCGAGAACATGGCGCACACGCAGGGGGCGCCTTCACGCCCTGTCCGGACGGAACGGCCGTGACCGAGCTGTTCCTCGCGCTCGCATGGCGCGTCGACGAATGG
Source organism: Rhodospirillaceae bacterium (assembly GCA_050249455.1). GTDB lineage: Bacteria > Pseudomonadota > Alphaproteobacteria > MPNO01 > VGEU01 > JBFWQM01. The sequence continues at coordinate 10,471 of JBFWQM010000089.1, forward strand.
GCCGGCTGGATCACCGACCCTGCCTCCGGCACCGCCCGGTATCTCGCCAGCCTCGCCATCTTCACGGCCGTCACGGCCAGCCCCGCGGCGCGCGCCTGGGTGCTGCGCGCGCCCGCGGTCGGCCGCATCGTCGCGGCGGCCGCGCTGCTCGCGTTGCCGGCCGCGGCGACGTGCCTGGCCTTCGCGTGGGCCTATGTCGCGACGCCGGCCTTTCTCGACCACGTCGAGCCGCAGATCGCGGCCGTCTCATGGCACCTCGCCACCGGCGCGCCGCTGTGGCATGCGCCCGGCGCGACGCCATTCTACGCGCTGCCCTACGGGCCGCTCGCCTACGAGGTCAGCTATGCGGCGCTGGCCCTGTTCGGGCCGTCGCTGGCGGCGGCGAAGCTCGCCGGTCCCGCGGCGGCGACGGCGGCGCTGGCGCTGCTGTGGCCCGTCCTGCGCCGGGCCGGGCTGGACCGCGTCACGACGCTGGCGGTCTTCTTCACCCTGACCCTGATGCTGTTCCGGTTCAGCCAGTCGGCCTACTGGAACCGTCCGGACCCGTTCATCGTGCTGCTGGTGATGAGCGCGTTGTGGTCCCGGGGATGGCGAAGCGCCACGGCGCGGTGGATCTCGCTCGGCGTCGTCGCCGGCGCGCTGTTCACCCTGAAGATCCATGCGCCCGCCTATGTCCTGCCGATCGTGGCGGCCGAGGTGTTCGCGACGCGCCGGCCGATCCTGGCCGCGTCGGTCATGGCGCTGGGCGCGGCGGCCGCGATCGCGCTGGCCTTTCTGCCTGCCGGCGCCGACCCCGGGCTGTTCCTGTTCTGGGTCGGCGTCGCGGTCCGCCACGGCGGCAACCTCGAGCTCTTCGTCCTCAACGTCGCCTATGTCGCGGTCTGGCTGGTGCCGCTCGGCTGGCTCGCACGCGGTCATTGGGCCGGGCTCGAGCGCGGCACGCGGGCGGCGATCCTGACCCTCGCGATCGTCTCGGTCGCGGTCCTCTACCCCGCCTCCAAGCACGGCGCCGGGCCGTGGCACTTCGTCCCGCTGGTGCCGGTCGCCGCCTGGCTCGGGCTGGGGATCCTGCGGACGGCGGGCGCCGGACCCGCGGCCGCCGACCGATCGCGCGGACTGGCGGCCTATGCGGTGACCGTCGCCGTGCTGACGCTGCCCGCGACGGTCGTGGCGCAGACCCTGGTCCTGCGGAACGTCGTGGACGACAGCGAGGTCCGCGCCGCCCGTGCGGAGCTTCGCGCGGCGCTCGACCGCTACCGCGAGGAGACGGTCGCCGTCGGCTATGCAGGCAGCGCGCGGTATCGGATCAGCTTCCTGCGGCCGGCGGCGGTCTACGCCGGCCACGCCTACCTGTACGACGCGTCGGCGTTCATGGACCTGACCTACGCGACGGCGGGCTTGCTGCCGCCGCCGCCGTCGGCGCTGACGCAGTGCCCGATCGAGGTTTGGCTGATCCCGGCCGGCGAGCCGCCGTTCTCGCTGCGCAGCGTCTACGACATGAAGCCGGCATTTCCGGCGGAATTCGTCGCGGCGTTCCGCGCCGCCTATCGCCGCACCGCACAAGGCACGCACTTCGACGTCTGGACGTGCGCGAAGCGGTGACGGTTCCATTGCAAGGAACTAATATCCCGCCGCCGTGACGCCTGCGGGGACGACGATGACGGAAGTGATGATCGAGCGGTGGAAGAGCCTGGGCGGCAAGACCGATTTCCTGTGGTCGGTCTGGCAGGACGGGCGCCGGATGCACATGGGGGACTCCTGCCAGAGCGCCGAGGACGCGGAGATGGAGGCGCGCGCGTTCTGCCGCCAGCGCTTCGGCCGTGAGCCGGAGGCCGTCACCCACCTGTAGCGGCGCCCGGCGGTCGGCCGGGCGCCGTCGGCCTCACGGCAGGATGCGGGCGGGGTAGTTGTCCGGCGGGGTGATGTCGAAGGCGTTCGCCGTGCAGCACACCATCGAGAAGAATCCGATCGCCGACACGACATCGACGAGCTGGTTGATCCCGAACGCCTTTTCCGCCGCCGCGTAGGTCGCCTCGCTGAGGCCCTTGTTGGCGAGCAGCTCCACCGCCACGTCGTAGGCCGCCTTCTCGCGCGGATCGGTGAGCCTGGGGGTGCGGCGGGCGTTGATGTCGTCGATGATCGCCTGGTCGACGCCGAACTGCAGCGACGTGCGCGCCTGCGCCGCCCACGGGTACCTGGCGCCCCAGTGGCGCACCACCGCCAGGATCGCGATCTGGCGCTCGCGCCCGCTGAGCGGACAGGCCCGGAAATAGTTGCTCATGTCCTGGTGGATGCGCATGAACTTGGGATTGTGGATGTAGGCCCAGTACGGCCCGCCGAGCCGCCCGCCCTCCTTCTCGATGTCGTCGTAGACCTTGCCCTGCTCGGCATCCATCTGGTCGCGCTTGACGATGGCGAAACGGGTCATGGCGGCCTCCCTGCCTTCCTTGAATCGATCCGGTCAGTCTAGCGGACAATCGGCGCACTGGCGCGCCCGCCGCGTTTGATCTAGGCAGACGGGGCGGCCGTATGTCGGCCGGGCATCGAGGCCAGGCGGAGAAGCGCGTCGTGACCAAGCGGAACATCCTGATCGCCGGTGCCGGCATCGGCGGGCTGGCGGCGGCGGCCAACCTGATGAAGGCCGGCCACGACGTGACGATCTACGAGCAGGCCCCCGTGCTCAGCGAGGTCGGCGCCGGCATCCAGCTCAGCGCCAACGCGATGCACGTGCTGATCCATCTCGGCCTCGGGCCGGAGATCGCCCGGGTCGGGGTGCAGCCGGGCGCCTATGTGTTCAAGCTGTTCGACACGGCGGAGGAGATTCAGCGCTTTGCCCTGTCGGCCGACCACGAGCGGCTGCACGGCGCGCCGTACTACCAGCTCCACCGCGCCGACCTGCACGACATGCTGGCGGCGACCGCGCGCGCGCTGAAGCCCGACGTGGTGCAGCTCAACCGCCGCGCCGTCGGGTTCGAGGAAACCGGCGCCGGCGTCACCCTGCGCTTCGCCGACGGCGGCAGCGCGACCGGCGACATGCTGATCGGCGCCGACGGGCTCAAGTCGGTGGTGCGCCGGCAGATCGCCGGCGACGTCCCGGCGACTTATACCGGCGACGGCGCGTGGCGAGTCACCATCCCGCGCGAAAAGCTGCCGCCCGACTTCCTGGAGAAGGTGATGCACGTCTGGATGGGGCCGGGCGGGCACGTGGTGTCGTACTTCCTGCGCGGCGGCGCGCTGCTCAACTTCGTCGGCATCGTCGAGACCGACGACGTGTCGGAGGAGTCGTGGACCGCCAAGTTTCCGTGGGAGAACTTCAAGGCCGACTTCAAGGGCTGGAACAACGACGTCCAGACCATCATCGACCGCGCCGACCGCGACGCCTGCTACCGCTGGTCGCTGCACAACCGGCCGCCGATCCGCGACTGGAGCACGCCGCGCGTCACCATCCTGGGCGACGCCGCGCACCCGACCCTGCCCTATCTCGCGCAAGGCGCGGTGATGGCGATCGAGGACGGCGCCGTGCTGACCCGCGCGCTGGCCCAATGCGCGACGATCCCGGAGGCGCTGGCGCTGTACCAGCGCAACCGCGTCGACCGCACCGCGCGCATCGTCGAGCAGTCGACCTTCAACCGCACTTTGTTCCACCTGCCGACAGTGGAGGCGATCCGCAAGGCCTTCGCCACCCGCAACGAGGGCGCCGACCGCAACACGTGGCTCTACTCTTACAACCCGTTGACGGTGCCGCTGACATAGGGCCGCTGCCAGATCGGCGAAATCCTTCCGGTGGCGACACCCACCTTACCCGCTCGCTGCGCTCGCACCCTCTCCCCCCTGAAGGGCGGAGCGGATCCTTCTGCTCCCTCTCCGCCCCGGGGGGCGGAGAGGGTTGGGGTGAGGTGGGGCGGCTTCTACGGCGGGACGGCGCCTGCCGGTCACGCGCTCGGATGTGCCCGCCGCGGGACGCCGACCTTGTCGAGCAGGTTTTCCAGCGTCTCGTAGGGCTGCGCGCCGACGACGCCGTAGCCGGCGGCGACGAAGGTGGGCACGCCGGTCACGCCCATCTGGCGCGACTTCGCCCAGTCGGCGTCGACCGCGTCCTTGAACCGGCGCTCGGCAAGCACGGCGTGCCCTTCCTCGATCGGCAGGCCGACCTGCTGCACGACGTCGAGCAGCACCACCGGATCGCCAAGGTTGCGGGCGTCGACGAAATAAGCGCGGTAGAGCGCGTCGTGGATCGCCGCGCCGCCCGGCTGGGTCTCGGCCCACTTGCCGAGCTCCTGCGCGAAGCGGCTGTTGTAGGTGTGGGTGCGCCGGCCGTAGGGCAGTCCCTCGGCGTCCATCAGCCCCTTCATGCGCTGGTACATCGCCTCGGGATCGACGTTGCGCCCGGCGTAGAGGTCGGCCATCGGCCGGCCTTCTATCGGGGTCTCCGGATGCAGCGGGAAGTGGACGTATTCCACCGCGATCTCGAAGGTCCGCTTCAGCTTTTCAGTACGCACGGTACTGAGATAGCACCACGGTCAGACGTAGTCGGTGAAGATCTCCAGGACCACCGGGTCGGCCATCGCCGCCTCCATTCGCAATCAGGCCCGCATTCTAGCCGGCATCGTCACGGCCCGTGAACGAAATCGCCGCCGACCATCGTGGCGATGCATTCGATGCCGGTCAGGTTGCGCGGGTCGGTGTCCAGCGGGTTGTCGGACAGCACCGCGATGTCGGCGAAGTGGCCGGGGACAAGCCGGCCCTTCACGTCCTCCTCGAAGGTGAACCACGCGCCGGCGCTGGTCACGGTCGCAAGCGCCGCCGCCGCCGACAGCCGCGCGCCGGGGCCGATCACCGTGCCGGTCGTCCGCTCCTCGCGCAGCATCAGGGTCTGCATGGTGACCAGCGGATCGCACGGCGTGTTGTCGGTGCCGGCGGCGACCGGCACGCCCATCGCCTGCAGCGGCCCGGCCGGGACGATCAGTTCCTGCGCCGCCGCGTCCTCGGTCAGGAACGCGGCGCCGTTCTTCCACAGATGGTGCATCGGGATCAGGGTCACGCCGATCCCCATCGCCTTGATCGCCGCCAGGTCCTCCGGCCGCGACAGGCTGAGATGCTCGATCACCCAACGCCGGCCGTTCAGCGGATACGTCGCGTCGATGCGCTGCAGGACCGGAAGCACCTGCCGCTGCGTGCCGGCCGAGGCGATGGTGTGGAAGCGCAGGTCGTATTTCGCGGCGAGCGTCGCCAATGCGGCGAATTCCTCCATCGCGTTGGCCTGCCACAGATGCGACCAGTAGCCGGTGTCGTTGGCGAGCGCCCGTGCCATCGCCGCCGCCACCGGGTCGCCGCCGAGGTTGACGTGGATGCCGCCGATGCGGAAGCGCGCATCGCCCAGCCCGCGACCGCGCGCATAGGGCAGCCAGTCGCGCATCACGCCCTCGGCCTCCGCCGCGCCGGCCCACGGCGGCGCCACCACCATGCCGAGGCGCATGGTGAGGTCGCCCGCCTGCCACAGGTCGCGGTAGATGCCGATCACCTCGGGCGAGCAGCCGTGGCCCTCGTAGGCGCTGGTGGTGCCCTCCGCGTGGTAGAGCCGCATCGCGGCGCGGATGCCGGCGCGCCGTTCGGCCAGAGAAAAGCGCGGCACCGCCGGCATCAGGTCGAGCTGCGCGGACTCCCGCGGGTTCATGTCGATGAAGACGCCGGTCGGCTCGCCCGCTGCGTCCTTGACGATCTCCACGCCGGGCAGCCGCGGGACGGTGTCGCGGTCGATGCCGTTCAGCTTGAGCGCCAGGCTGTTCAGCGCCATGTGGCACGGCGGCTGGCCCCAGTAGCCGGACGGCGGCAGGATGCAGACCGGATGGTCGGGCGCAACGCGGTCGAGCTCGTGCCGGTCCGGCATCCGCCCCTCGGCCAGCGACGCGGGGCCGCCGAAATAGTGCGGCAGGGTGCCGATCGGCATGGTGACGACCCACGCGCCCTTCGGCCGGTCGGCCGCCAGCGCGGCGACGCGCGCCAGCACGTCGGCGATCGAGCGCGCGTCGTGGAGCGCGGGCCGCGCCAGCTTCATCCCCTCGGTGTCCATGTGGGCGTGGACGTCGTTGAAGCCGGGGATGACCGCGGCGCGGCCGAAGTCGTGGACCTCGGTCTTCGGCCCGCGCAGCGCCATCACCTCCGACCGCCGGCCGGCCGCGGCGATGCGCCCGCCGGTAACCGCCACGGCCTCGGCGCGCATGCCGGCGCCGTCCATCGTGACGACATCGCCGATCAGGATGCGGTCGGGGATCATGCGTGCTCTGATTTTTTTGGTAGTCGTCCTCCGGTCAAGCCGGAGGACGACAAAAACAAGAAACTCTTACTTGCTGCCCGGCGGGCCCTGGAATTCCCAGGTGTGGCCCTCGGGGTCCTTGACGAAGAGCTGCGGCTCGCCGATCAGGCTGCCGATCTCCTGGAACGGCACGCCGAGCGTGCGCATGCGGGCGCGGAAGGCATCGACGTCGCGGATGCGCCACGCGGTATGGCGGCCGGCCGGCTCCACCTTGGCCTCGGGGCCTGGCTTCAGGGTCGGGTCGTTGGCGATCAGGTGGAACTGGACGTTGTCCTCCTCATCGCCTAGCCACGCGCCGGGGCCGAGCTCGTCGAGCGCCTTGGGCCGCGGCAGGAGCTTCAGCCCGAGCACCTCGGTGTAGAACTTGACGCAGGCCTCCAGGTTCTTCGTGGCGCACGGGATGCCCTCGTGGATCACGCCCACGAAGCGCAGCGCCGGGACGTCCTGACCAGCCAGCTTGGTCGCCATCGTCGTCTCCTTCGTTGGTCCCTGTCGAAGCCCCGATCATAGCGCGTCGCGACCGCGGTGGCGACGGTCTCCCACCGTGTGCGCAGCCCGTTAGGCCTCCGGCAGCAGTGGGACCGGACCCGCTCTGCGCACACGCATTGTTGTCATGGACGGAATCGCGGCGGGCCGGCTAACGTGAGGCGAAACGAGAACGGCCGCGCGGACGGCGCGGATTGACGGGTGGCTGACGTCGATGTTGCGGATCAAGAGCCCGCAGGACCTGGGCGCCGCGCTGGTCTTCGTGCTGATCGGCGGCGCCGGGCTGTTGTTCGGCGCCGACCTGCGGTTTGGCACTGCGTCGCGCATGGGGCCCGGCTTCTTTCCCTATTACCTGTCCTGGTGCATCGTCGGCATCGGCGCGATCCTGGCCGCACGCGCGCTCGCGCTGCCCGGCCCGCCGGTGGAGGCAATGCGGCTGCGCCCCGTCGTCTTCATCGTCGCCTCGCTACTGGTGTTCGGCTTCGCGATGGAGAAGCTGGGCCTCGTCTTCTCCGCCTTCGCGCTGATCGCCGTGGCGGCGCTGGCGCAGGGTCGGCCGGCGTGGCGCGACACCCTGCTGCTCGCCGCCGGGATGACGGCGTTCTGCGTCGTGGTGTTCGCGTGGGCGCTGGGCCAGCCGCTCACCCTGTTCGGGAACTGAGGGCGTGGACATCCTCGGCAACCTCGCGACAGGGTTCGGGGCGGCGGCGACGTTCACCAATATCGGCTTCGCGCTGATCGGCTGCCTGCTCGGCACGCTGATCGGCGTGCTGCCGGGAATCGGGCCGATCCCGGCGATCGCGATGCTGCTGCCGATCACCTTCGGGCTCGACCCGCTGGCGTCGCTGATCATGCTGGCCGGCATCTACTACGGCGCGCAGTACGGCGGCTCGACCACCTCGATCCTGGTCAACATGCCGGGCGAGGCGTCGTCGATCGTCACCACGCTCGACGGCCACCAGATGGCGCGCCAGGGCCGCGGCGGCCTCGCGCTCGCCACCGCGGCGCTCGGCTCGTTCTTCGCCGGCTGCGTCGGCACCGTGTTCGTCGCCGCGTTCGGGCCGCTGCTCGCCTCTTTCGCCAGCGCCTTCAACTCGCCCGACTACTTCTCGCTGATGCTGCTCGGCCTGGTGATGGCGGTGATGCTGGCGCACGGGTCGGTGATCAAGGCGGTCGGCATGGTGATGGTCGGCCTGCTGCTCGGCCTGGTCGGCACCGACATCAACTCGGGCGTGCAGCGCTACACTTTCGGCGAGACCTCGATCTTCGACGGCATCGACTTCCTGCCGATGGTGATCGGCATGTTCGGCATCGTCGAGATCATGCGCAACCTGGAGCGCCGCGACCCGCCGCGGCTGGCGATCGGCGCGCGCT
>JBFWQM010000090.1:0-18343 GCA_050249455.1 Rhodospirillaceae bacterium
CCGGGGACGAAGCAGGCGTCATAGGTCTTTCGTCGCAGATCTTTCGCGCGGAGAGGCCCCTCCCCCCCAACCCCCTCCCACGAGGGGAGGGGGAGCAACTGACCCCCTCCCCTCGTGGGAGGGGGTTGGGGGAGGGGGTGCCCGCCACGGCATCGGAGCTCGCACATGAAATTCGTCAGCTACCGCCACCAGGGCCGCAGCAGCTTCGGCGCCGTTGCTGGCGACCGCATCGTCGATCTCGGCGGCAGCCACCCCGACCTCGGCGCGGCGATCGCCGCCGTCGGGATCGACTCGCTGCGCCGCGCCGCGGAAGGGAAAGCGGGCACCGTCGGGCTGTCGGACATCGAATTACTCCCGGTGCTGCCGAGCCCCGGCCGCTTCGTCTGCGCCGGCTACAACTACCGCTCGCGCGCCAGCGAGCAGGCGCCGGGCGAGTTCCCCAGCCTGTTCCTGAAGCACGCATCCGCGCTGATCGGCCACGGCGCGCCGATGGTGAAGCCGTCCAACTCCGACAGCTTCGACTACGAGGGCGAGTTCTGCCTGGTGATCGGCAAGCGCGCGCGCCACGTCGCCAAGGCGGACGCCTACAATCACATCCTCGGCTACACCATCCTCAACGACGGCTCGGTGCGCGACTTCCAGGGCCACAGCGTGACGGCGGGCAAGAACTTCCCGCGCACGTCGGGCTTTGGCCCGTTCCTGGTCACCGCCGACGAGATCGCCGACCCGGCCGCGCTGGCGCTGACCACCAAGGTCAACGGCGAGGTGCGCCAGAGCGGCAACACCCGCGACCTGATCTTCGACATCCCGTTTTTGGTCAACTACGTCTCGACCTTCACCGAGCTAATGCCGGGCGACGTCATCTCCACCGGCACCCCGTCCGGCGCCGGCTGGCGCATGGACCCGCCGCGCTGGCTCAAGCCGGGCGACGCGGTTGAGATCACCATCGAAAAGGTGGGGACGCTGCGCAACACGGTGGCGGCGGAGGCATAGCCCAGGATCGGGGTCAGACACCGGCCTCGCGATGTCCACCAAATTGGAAAGACCCGAGGGGCCGGTGTCTGACCCCGATCTTGTGACCCCGATCCCGACGCCTATTCGTCGTACTGCAGCAGCGTCGTGACCGGCAGGTCGAGCTTGTCGCGGCCCTGGAGGAACGTCAGTTCGATGATGAAGGCGGCGGCGCGGACGTCGGCGCCGACCTCGCGGAGGAGGGAGATCGCGGCCGCCGCGGTGCCGCCGGTCGCCAACAGGTCGTCGAGCAGCACCACCTTCTGGCCGGGGTCGATGGCGTCGGCCTGGATCTCGATGGTGTCGGTGCCGTACTCCAGCGAATAGCTGTGCCGCACGGTGGCGCCGGGCAGCTTGCCCTTCTTGCGCACCATCGAGAACCCGCAGCCGAGCGCGAGCGCCAGTGGCGCGGCGACCAGGAACCCGCGCGATTCGATGCCGACGATCTGGTCGGGCCTATGCGGCCGCACCGCCTCGGCCAGCCGGTCCACCGTCGTCCGCCATGCGTCGGCATGACGCAGCAGGGTGGAGATGTCATAGAACAGGATGCCCGGCTTGGGGAAATCCGGGATGTGGCGGATATGGTCCTTCAGGTTCATCCGGGCCCGTCCATCTTGTGTGTGCTCTCGCTTATAGGGCCTCGCCGCCGGGCGGCAAAGCCTGCCGTCGAAAGCGGCAGCTTTACCGGCGGTTAACCCCGGTGGCGGATGATGGCGCCGTCATTCCCCATTGGGCCGGCCAACGCGCGATGCGACCGACACTGACGCAGGCGGACGTCCAGCAGCTCGTCGACGACCCCTCCGACGCCAACCGGGCCTCGGCGGCCTCCAAGATCGCGGCCAACTATTCCGACGACGCCTTCAAGGGCGACGAGCGGAGCCTGGCCGAGGACATCTTCCGCATCATGGTGCGCGATACCGCGGTGCGGGTGCGCGAGGCGCTGTCAGCCGAGCTGAAAGACTGCCCGACGCTGACCCACGACGTCGCCTGGGCGCTCGCCAACGACGTGGAGACGGTGGCGCTGCCGGTGCTGCAGTCCTCTACGGTGCTGTCCGACACCGACCTGATCGAGATCGTGCGCAACAGCGCGCCGACCAAGCAGAAGGCGATCGCCAGCCGCAAGGTCGTCTCGGCTCCCGTCGCCGACGCGCTGGTCGAGACCGAGAACGAGGAGGTGGTCTCCACTCTGGTCGCCAACGAAGGCGCTGACATCACCGAGACGTCGCTGCAGAAGGTGGTCGACACCCTGGGCGACCGTCCCTCGGTCAACGAGCCGCTGGCGCTGCGCAACAAGCTGCCGGTCGCCGTCGCCGAGCGCCTGGTGACCCTGGTCTCCGAATCGCTGCGCGACCACCTGCTCAAGCGGCCCGACATCTCGCCCGAGGTGGTCGGCGACCTGGTGCTGCAGAGCCGCGAGCGCGCGACGCTGTCGCTGATCGCCGCGCACGCTTCCGATGCGGAGGTGCAGGCGCTGGTCGACCAGCTGCACCGCAACGCGCGGCTGACGCCCAGCATCATCCTGCGCTCGCTGTGCATGGGCGACCTCACGTTCTTCGAATTCTCGCTGTCGAAGCTCGGCCAGATCCCGATCCGCAACGCGCGCATCCTGATCCACGACGACGGCCCGCTGGGGCTGCGCGCGATCCTGCGCAAGGCCAGCATCGCCGACTACCTGCACCCGGCGTTCCGCGCCGCGGTCGACGTGATCCACGAGACCGACTACGACGGCGGCGACCACGACCAGGAGCGCTTCAAGCGCCGCATGCTGGAGCGCATCCTGACCCATTTCGAGGATCCGCGGTCGGGAATCGGCGAGACCGATGCCGAGTACCTCCTGACCAAGCTCGCCCGGATCGACGCGCAGTTCGCCGTCGCCTGACCGTCAGCGCGCCGGCGGCGGCACCTCTTCCGCCGTCATCGCCTGGTGGGTGACCGTGCCGGCGAATGCCGGGAAGCGGTGAAAGTCCGCCCGCGCCTCGGCCCGCGCGGGCGATGCCAGCGCGCCCTTGAGCGCCGCCTCGTCAGCAAAATCCATCTGGACCAGCAGGAACGTCGTCCCGGCGGTCACGGCCGCCGGGTCATTGCAATCCGCCGGACGGTGCAGCACGAGCCGCTGCAACCCTGGCATGCGCCACAGGATCGCGGTGTGCCGCGTACGATAGTATTCGAGAAAACCTATGGCATTTTCAGGCACGATTTCATAGCGTACCAAGTACGACACGGTCATAGCAGCCTCTCAGAGTTGCGCTGACCTCCCCGGCCCGCCGCCGTGGGAGAACATGGGTTCCGTTTCTTGCCGTTGTCATTATGGGTCGCGGCGCTTGTTCGGTGCGCTACGGAAATTTTGCACCGATCGGTCGTTCATTATGGAGTCGGCGATGAATGCACAGCCATGGACGCCGGATTTTGCCAGCCCCGTGGCGCGCGCGTTATTGGGATCGCGCGGACGGCCAAATACGTTGAATAATTCCAAACCGCCGATTCGATCGTTGCGCGGGGAGGCCTGCGATGCCGCGATCTGATCGCGCACGCAACGAGCGGCTGCGGGAGCGCCTGCCGGGTACGGGCGCGCCGCCGACGGTGCTCAGCCCGACGCTGCTCGATACGGACGGCAGCGACTGGACGTTCCGGCGCTTCATCTACGACCTGTTCACGGTGGCGTCGTGGATGGAGGCGCGGCGCGAGTACCTGGCGAACAGCATGGGGCTCACCAGCCCGCAGTTCAGCGTGATGTTCGCCATCGCGAACCTCGCGACCCAGGGCGACGTGACCGTCGGCGACGTGGCGGCGCTGACTCGGGTGAGCGGGCCCTTCGTGACGGTGGAGACGAACAAGCTGGCCAAGATGGGCTTGGTCGAGAAGCGAACCAACCCGCGCGACCGCCGCAGCGTCCTGCTCAGCCTCAGCAAGCAGGGCCAGTCGCTCGTCGGCGACGTCGCGGCCGAGATGCGCAAGCTGAACGATGCGTTCTTCGGCAAGCTCGACGCCGCCCGGTTCGCCGAACTGCGCGAGACCATGGGAATGCTCGCCGACAGCGCGGAGGAAGCCATCGGCCTGATCGACGTCAGGTCGCAGGACGGCAAGCCCAGCCGGCTGTCTCGCTGGCAGCGCGAACTCCGCCGCCGGGCGTCCAGGCCCGCATCCTAGCGCGTCGTCCGCCGCAATCGCCGCCGGCACGAGCGGTCGGCGGACGGGGCTTGCATTACCTAATACATTTAGCTAACATCTTTAGCGAACGAGGCGGGAGACCGGGTTTGGCCAGGACGGGCGCGGCGCGGCGGGCGGAGACGAGGGACCGGACGGCGACGGTGACCCGGCCGGCGCTCCTCGTCGGCGGTTCGGACCGCGAGTTCCGCGCCTTCATCTACAGCCTCCTCACCGTCTCGATCCGCATGGACCGGCTGCGCGAGAGGGTCGGCCAGCTCATGGGGCTGACTGGGCTGCAGTACCACATCCTGATGGTGATGGCTGAGTTCGAGGGCGACCGTCCGGCCAGCGTCGGCGCGGTCGCGGAAGCGCTGCACGTCACCGGTGCCTACGTGACGATGGAAACGCGCAAGCTCGCGAAGCTCGGCCTGATCGCCAAGCGCCCGAACCCGCACGACCGCCGCGGTGTGCTGCTGTCCCTGACGCCGGCCGGGCGCGCCGCGGTGGATGCCGTCGCGCCGCACCTGCGCGAGATCAACGACTCTCTGTTCCAGGGCTTCGGCGCCGCCGACTTCGCCCAGTTCCGCCGCATCGTCGAGCGGATGCTGCCCAACACCGACGCGGCCCTGCGCCGGGCCGAACGCTTCGTCGCCGACCGCGAGTCGGCGCAACCCGCGCCTGCGCGGCGCGCGAAAAGGGAGACCCGACATGCTGAGGACCGGTAAGGAATTCCTCGAGTCGCTGCGCGACGGCCGCAAGGTCTATGTCGGCGGCGAGTTGGTCACCGACGTCACGTCGCACCCGGCGTTTCGCAACGCCGCGCAGTCGTTCGCCATGCTGTACGACCGCAAGGCGGCGCCGGAGAACCGCGACGTCATGTCGTTCGAGGAGGACGGCGAGCGGTTCAGCGCTTACTACCTGATGCCGAAGACCAAGGACGACCTGCGACGGCGGATGGAGACGCACCGGCGCATTGCGTCGTGGACCTACGGCCTGCTCGGCCGCTCGCCCGACCATGTCGCGAGCTTCGTCACCGGGCTGGCGATGCGGCCCGATTTGTTCGAGGGCATCCGGCCCGGCTTCGGCAGCAACATGGTCGCCTACTACAGGTACATGCGCGCCAACGACATCTGCGCCACCTACACCGTCCTGCCGCCGCAGGGCGCGCGCAAGCCCGAGCTCTACGAGCGCGAGGGGATGCGCGTGCCGACCCTGCGCGTGATCGCCGAGGACGACGACGGCGTCGTGCTCGACGGCATGAAGATGCTCGGCACCTCCGCGGTGTTCGCCAACGAGACGTGGGTCGGCAACCTGCTGCCGCTGGCGCCCAACCAGGTCAAGGAATCGATCACCTGCGCCGTGCCGCTCGGCACCCCCGGCGTCACCATGTGGTCGCGCAAGCCGTTCGAGCGCTATGCGCTGTCCGAATACGACAACCCGCTGACGTATCGCTTCGACGAGACCGATTCGATGGTGATCTTCGACCATGTGAAGGTGCCGTGGGAGAAGGTGTTCGTGCACGACAATGCCGACATGTCGCGCGAGATCTACGTCCGCTCGCCGGCGCACTCGATGGGCAACCACCAGTCCAACGTGCGGTTCTGGGAGAAGCTCAAGCTGATCGTGGCTATCGCCAAACGCGTCGCCGACATGAACGGCATCGTCCACATCCCGCAGGTGCAGCAGACCCTGGCCAAGCTCGCCGCGGCCGAAGCGCTGCTGTCGGGGGCGATCTACGGCTGCATCGAGAACGCGGAATCGATGGTGCCCGGCTACCTCAACATCAACCGCCGCCACATGTACGCGGCGCTGCTGTGGACGACGACGCAGTACAACGACCTGTGCGACACGGTGCGCGAGCTGATGGGCGGCGGGCCGTTCCAGATGCCGGCCGACATCTCGGTCATCAAGGATCCGGCGATGGCCAGGACCTTCGAGGACTACTGGTCGGTGCCCGGCCAGAGCGCGGTCGAGCGCATGAAGGTGCTCAAGCTCGGCTGGGACCTGCTCGGCTCGGAGTTCGCCGGCCGCCACTCGCAGTACGAGAAGTTCTACGCCGGTCCCAGCTTCATCGTGACCAACTACTCGTGGCTGCTCGGCCCGTGGGCCGCGCTCGACGAGATGGTGGACGGCCTCCTCGCCAGCTACGACGTGCCGGCTGAGTACAAGGGCAAGGCGGCGGCGGAGTAGGCGGGGGCCGGGCTTTCGCAACCGTCATGGCCGGGCTTGTCCCGGCCATCCACGTGTTTTCTCTTCTTTTCGTTCTCCGGCTTGACCGGAGAATCCATCTCGCCCCGCATCGGGGTGTCGCGGCATGGGTCCTCCGGTCAAGCCGGAGGACGACAACTACAAAAAAAAAGCGAGTAGCGGCGGCGCTGCGGCGCGCCCCGCTGGCGGCGGCGGGACGGCTTCGCTACAGTCCGAACAGGACTGCGGTTCGGCCGCGACGCACGTGGAGTGGGACGATGTTGAGAACCGGCAAGGAATTCCTCGAGAGCATCCGCGACGGCCGCAAGGTCTATCTCGGGGGCGAACTGGTCGGCGACGTCACCACCCACCCGGCGTTCAGGAACGCGGCGCAGACCTTCGCGATGATCTTCGACCGCCGCGCCGCGCCGGAGAACCGCGACGTGATGACGTATGAGGAGGACGGCGCCCGCCACGCCACCTACTACATGAAGCCGAAAACCAAGGACGACCTGCGCCGGCGGACCGAGACGCACCGGCGCATCGCGTCGTGGACCTACGGCCTGCTCGGCCGGTCGCCCGACCATGTCGCGAGCTACGTCACCGGCCTGTCGCTGCGGCCCGAGCTGTTCGAGGGCAACCGCAAGGGCTTCGGCGACAACCTGGTCGCCTACCAGCGCCACATGCGCGACAACGACATCTGCGCCACCTACACGGTGCTGCCGCCGCAGGGCTCGCGCAAGCCGGAGTACTACAACCGCACCGACGTCGTGGTGCCCACCTTGCGGGTGGTCGCGGAAAAAGACGACGGCATCGTCATCAGCGGCATGAAGATGCTCGGCACCTCGGCGGTGTTCGCCAACGAGACCTGGGTCGGCAACGTGCTGCCGCTCAGCCCGAGCCAGAAGAAGGAGGCGGTGACCTGCGCGGTGCCGCTCAACGCGCCGGGCGTGCGCATCTGGTCGCGCAAGTCGTTCGAGCGCGCGGCGGTGTCGGAGTTTGACAATCCGCTCAGCTCGCGCTTCGACGAGACCGACTCGATGGTCATCTTCAAGGACGTGAAGGTGCCGTGGGAGCGCGTGTTCATCCTCGACGACGCCGAGCTCGCGCGCGAGATCTACATGCGCTCGCCGGCGCACTCGATGGGCAACCACCAGTCGACCGTGCGGTTCGGCGAGAAGCTGAAGCTGCTGGTCGCGGTCGCCTACAAGGTCGCGAAGATGAACGGCATCGCCCACATCCCGCAGGTGCAGGGCACGCTGTCGCGGCTCGCCGCGCACCAGGCCGGGTTCGCCGCGATGATCGCCGGGCAGATCGAGGACTGCGAGCAGATGGTGCCGGGCTACGTCAACGTCAACCGGCGCTACATGTACTCGGCGCTGCTGTGGGGGGCGACCAACTACTACCAGCTGTGCGACGACGTGCGCGAGCTGATGGGCGGCGGGCCGTTCCAGGTGCCGGCCGACATCTCGGTGCTCGACGATCCCGAGCTCGCCGCCGACTTCGAGGCCTACTGGTCGCTGCCGGAGCAGAAGGCGCTCGACCGCATGAAGCTGTTCAAGCTCGGCTGGGACCTGCTCGGCTCGGAGTTCGCCGGCCGCCACACCCAGTACGAACGCTTCTACTCCGGCCCCAGCTTCATCGTCACCAGCTACACCTGGAACACCACGCCGTGGGCCGACTTCGAGACCATGGTCGACGGCCTGATGGCGAGCTACGACGTGCCGGCCAAGGACAAGAAGTCCGCTGCGGAATGAAGGAAAAGGGCGGGTTTGAAACCCGCCCCTACAGAACACCGATGCTGCGTAGGGGCGGGTCTCAGACCCGCCCTTTTTGCTGCTGCCGTCAGCTCCCCGCCGGCTCGGCGGCGACCTCGGCGACGGCGAGCTTGCGCAGCTCCGGCTTCAGCACCTTGCCGCTGGCGTTGCGCGGCAGCTTCTCCATGAAGAAGACGTGCTTGGGCTTCTTGTAGCCGGCGAGCTCGCGGCGGCAGTGCTCGACCACGCCGGCGGCGTCGATGTCGGCGCCGTCGCGGCGCACGACATAGGCGCACACCGCCTCGCCGAACTGCGCGTCGGGCGCGCCGACCACCGCGACCTCGGCGACGCCCGGCATCGCCTCGATCGCCTGCTCGACCTCGCGCGAATAGATGTTGAGGCCGCCGGAGATGATCATGTCCTTGGCCCGGTCGACCAGATAGAGGAAGCCGTCGTCGTCGAAGCGGCCGACGTCGCCGGTCTTGAACCAGTCGCCGTCGAACGACGCAGCGTTGGCGTCGGGCCGGTTGAAGTATTCCAGGATCACCATGCCGCGGCCGCGCGCGCCCCAGCGCACCGCGATCTCGCCCGATTCGCCCTCGGGCACGTCGCGGCCCTCCGGGTCGAGCAGGCGGATCTCCATCCCCGGCATCGGCCGGCCGCACGAGCCGGGACGCGAGTCCTGGTCCTCCGGCCCCAGCGCGGCAGGCACACCCGCCTCGGTCAGCGCATAGAAGCTGTAGAGCCCGACCTTGGGCAGGCGCTTCTTGAGGCGCTGCTTGAGCGCGATCGGGAACGCCTCGCCGGTGGCGAGCAGGAGCCGCATGGTCGGGCACTGGTGATCGGTCTTGTCGAGGAAGTCGAGCAGGATGCGCGCCACCGTCGGGACGCAGCCGAAGATGGTGACGCCGTTGCGCTCGATCAGCTCGACCGCCTGCCTCGCCTCGAACCGCGGCATCATCACCACGGTGGCGCCCAGCACGCAGCACGACATCAGCCGCGACAGCCCGGTGCGGTGGGCGATCGGCGTCGTCACCATGTACACGTCGTCGGGGGTGGTCGTCCACAGCGAGGCGGTGAACATCGCGCCGAGCACCAGGTTGGCGTGGGTGACGACCGCGCCCTTGGGCCGGCCCGTGGTGCCGGAGGTGTAGTTGATCATCGAGAGGTCCGGCTCCGCGTCGAGCCGGATCGGCGCATCGGGCATGCCCTCGGCCAGCGTGCCGAACGGGATCGCGTTGGGGCCTTCGGCGGGGCCGCCGATGACGATGCGCCGGGTGTCGGCCAGCTCCGCCGTCGCCTCCGCCACCGCCGCCGCCTGCTCCGGCCCATGCACGACGGCCCACGGCTTGCAGTCGCCGACCATGTAGGTGAGCTCCCGGCCGGTGATCCAGGTGGTGACCGGCACCACCATGCCGCCCGCCTTCCAGATGCCGAAGATCGCCCGCAGGAGGTCCAGCGTGTTGCCGGCGTACACGACCACGCGGTCGCCGACCTTGAGCCCGCGCTTGCGCAGCCCGTGGGCGACGCGGGTCGAGGACTGCGCCAGCTCGCCGAAGGTGATGCGCTCGTGACCGAGGATCACCGCCGGCTTGTCGGGATGACGGCTGGCGTTGCCGTCGAACATCGTGCCGACCTTCATCGCGAAATCTCCTGCTCGAATGCCCCGGCGCTACTTCTTCGCCGGCTCCTTCACCACGTTGGCGAGCGGCCTGATGGTGCGCAGATAGGCGACGATCGCGTCCATGTCCTCGGCACTGACCGACTTGTAGAGCTCATAGGCCATCGGCGGGCGCAGCTTCTCGCCGTTGGGGCGCACGCCGCTGGTGATCGCGGTCTTGATCTCCGCGTCGGTCCACGAACCGATGCCGGTCGCGCGGTCGGACGTGATGTTGGCCGCGACCGTCACGCCCCACGGGCCCGCGAACGGCTGTCCGCCGGCGCCGAGATGGTCGCTGTACTGCCGGCGTCCCTTGTCCATCGGGGTGTGGCATTCGATGCAGTGGCCGAGAGGGCCGGCGAGGTAGGCGCCATAGGCGACCTTGTCGGTCTTCGGCACGTCGGGCACGTGGCCGACCGGCGGGCCGTAGGACGGCGGCAGCGGGATCTTGTATTCCGACTTCGCCACCGCGTTCTTCACCGGCGGCACGGTCTTGATGTAGGCGACGATCGCCTTTACGTCGCTGTCCGACATCTGGCGGTAGAGCTCGATCGGCATCGGCGGCCCGATGATGGTGCCGTCGGGGCGCACGCCTTCGCGGATCGCCTTCTCGATCTGGGCGTCGGTCCACTTGCCGATGCCGGTTTCCGGGTCAGGGGTGATGTTGGGCGCGACCGCCGTGAACATCTCCTCCCTCAGCGCGAAGCCGCCGGCGAGCGGCTTGCCGGCCGCCGGGCCGCCGCGCGGATCGTGGCAGTTGCCGCAGCCTGCAATGCCCTTCACCAGGTACTCGCCGCGCGCCAGCATGGTCTGCGACGAGGCGGGTCCGGCCACTGCGGCGGTGACGGCGAGGGCGATAAGGCTGGCTGCTGGGCGGAACGACATGACCCGGACTCCGATGTTCTCGTTGCCTTCCTCATAGCCCAAAACGTCGCGCCGTGCGACATCCTGTCAAGGCGCCAAGGCGGTTGAGCGCCCGGCCGATCCGCGTTAGGACACCGCCATACCGGCAATCGAAGGGTATGGCGATGAAGGTCAAGGCCGCGGTCCTCCGCCAGGGCGGACTGCCCCGCCCGTATGCGCAAAGCCGCCCGCTGACGGTCGAGGAGGTCGAGCTCGACCCGCCCGGCCCGGGCGAGGTGCTGGTCCGGGTCAAGGCCGCCGGGCTCTGCCACAGCGACCTGTCGGTGATCTCGGGTGACGTGCCGCTGCCGATGCCGCTGGTTCCTGGCCACGAGGCGGCCGGCGTGGTCGAAGCGTTGGGGCCGGGGGTCACGGACCTCGAGGTCGGCGATCACGTCGCGATGGTATTCGTCGCCTCCTGCGGCACCTGCGGCTTCTGCCGCGAGGCCCGGCCGGCGCTGTGCGAGAACGGGCGCCGGTCGAACCTGACCGGCACCTTGCTCTACGGCTCGAAGCGGCTGCACGACCACGGCGGCGCCGATGTGTTCCACAACATGGGCGTGTCGTGCTTCGCCGAGCGCTGCGTCGTCTCGCGCGGGTCGCTGGTCAAGATCGACAAGGAACTCGGGTTCGAGGAGGCGGCGCTGTTCGGCTGCGCCGTCGTCACCGGCGTCGGCTCTGTCATCAACACGGCGAAGGTCACGGCGGGCTCGAGCGTTGCGATCGTCGGCCTCGGCGGGGTGGGTCTCAACATCCTGCTGGCGGCGAAGCTGGCCGGCGCGCGCCGCATCGTCGCCATCGACGTGAATGGGGAGAAGCTGGCGCTGGCCCGCCAGCTCGGCGCCACCGACACCTACGATGCGCGCGACAAGGACCTGGTGCGCACCATCCATCGGGCGACCAACCGCGGGGTCGATTTTGCGTTCGAAACCGCGGGCCTCGCCGACTCGCTCGACCTCGCCTACAAGATCACCCGCTGCGGCGGCACCACAACGACGACCAGCCTGCCGCACCGCGACGTGAACTGGACGATCCCGACCGCGCACGCCGTGCTGGAGGAACGCACCGTCAAGGGCAGCTTCATGGGCAGCGCCGTGCCGTCGCGCGACATCCCGCGCTACATCGATCTGTACCGCCAGGGCAGGCTGCCGGTGGACCGCCTGATGAGCAACCGGCTCACCCTCGACCAGCTCAACGAGGGGTTCGACCGGCTGGCCGACGGCGCGGTGGTGCGCCAGATCCTGGTGCTGGAATAGGCGGCCGGCTACGCCGGCGTGCGCCGGCGATCGTCCGGCGCCGGCTCGACCAGGCCGCGGCGGGCAAGCTCCGCCTCCAGGGCCTCAAGGCGAGGAAGGGCAGGGGGCGCGACGGCCGACGACAGCGCCGCGCGGTCGAGCGCCGTGCGCACCGCGCGCAGGTCGTGGCACACCTCGGCGAGAAGCTGCCACATCCGCCGGTCGCGCCGCCGCGCGACCATAGCGGCGCCGACGAACCATGCGGCGCCCACGCCGAGCGCGAGCACGATCAGCGCGCAGATGAAAAGCGGATCGGCCATCCCCGGCGCGCTCAGCGTTCGGTGAACGCGCCGGCGAGGTGATCGTAGGCCGGACGGACGAGGTATTGCAGCAGCGTGCGGTCGCCGGTGCTGACGTCGATGTCGGCCAGCATGCCGGGCAGCACGGGGTTGCGCGCCGGGTCGCTGCCGACATAGGGCTTCGCGAGGCGCACGACCGCCTTGTAGTACTTCTCGCCGTGCTCGCCTTCGAAGGTCGTGGCGGAGACCTGCTCCAGCACGCCGTCGATGCCGCCGAACCGCGCGGCGTCGTAGGCGGAGAACTTCACCGTGGCCTTCTGCCCGACCCGGATCTGCCCGATGTCGCGGGGCGACAGCCGCCCCTCGACCACGAGGTCGCGCCCGGCCGGCACGATCTCGGTGACCAGCCCGCCGGCCGGGATCACGCCGCCGATCGTGTTGACCTTGAGCCCCTTCACCACGCCGCGGACCGGCGCCACGATGTCCAGGCGATCGACCTGGTCGTCGAGGCGGGCCAGCAGCGCGCGCAGTCGCGCGATCTCCGCGGTCGCCTCGGCGAACTCGGTCACGGCGACGCTCTTGCTGTCGGCCTCCAGCTCGAGGAGCCGGCCGCGCGCCTCGGCGATCGCGGCGCGCGCGGTCGCGGCGTTGCCGCGGACCTTGGACAGTTCGCCCTCGGCGGTATTCAGGTCCTGGAGGTTGTTGAGATAGACGATGCGTGAGACCAGGCCCTTCTCGACCAGCTGCTCGCGCATTTTCGACGCTTCGCGCAGCAGCTCGACGCGGCGCTTCAGCGTCGTCTCCTGCTGCGCCAGGACCTCCAGCTCGGACTGCCGCTGCACGATCTGGTGGTTCAGCACCGCGCGCTTGCTGTCGCGCGTCTCGGTGCGGAAGCGCAGGATGTCCTCCTCGTTCGCCGCCATCTCGCCATAGGTGCGGTCGGCAGCCAGCGTCTGCATCGGCCGGCCGTCGAGGAAGCTCCTCAGCCGCTCGGCCTTGAGCTCGAGGGCGGTGAGCCTGGCCTGCGCCTCGTTGCGCTGCGCCTGCATCGCGGTGGGCTCGAGCCGGATCAGCGGCGCGCCCGCCTCCACGATGTCGCCGTCCCTGACCAGGATCTCCTTGACGATGCCGCCTTCGAGGTGCTGCACGCCCATCACCGCGCCGGTCGGGATCACCTGGCCCGGCCCCATGGCGGCCTGGTGGACCCGCGCCACCGACGCCCAGGCCAGGAAGGCCGCTACCGCCAGGACCATGAGCAGGATCGACGTGCGGACCAGGCGCGACGGCCCGGCCTCCTCCAGGAGCACCGACTGCGCCAGCAGCCTGCCCTGCGCGCCGAGGTCGCCGCGGCGGCCGCCGCGCGGCGCCGACTGGGTGATCACGTTGGTGGTCATGCCGTCTTTCCGAGCTTGGCCATCGCTTCGTCGGGCGTGCCGTTGAACAGGATGCGGCCGCGCTCCAGCACGATGACGCGGTCGGCCAGCCGGAGGTGGCTCGGCCGGTGCGTCACCATCAGCACCGTCGTCTTGCCGCGCAGCCGGCCGATGGTCGCCATCAGCGCCCGGTCGCTCGCCTCGTCGAGGAGCTGGCCCGGCTCGTCGAGCAGCAGGATCGCCGGCCGGCGCAGATAGGCGCGCGCGAGCGCCAGCTTCTGCCGGAAGCCGGCGGGCAGCTCGGTGATCGCCTGCTCGCTCAGCCGGGTGTCGAAGCCCTGGGGCAGCGCCATGATGTCATCGTAGAGGCCGGCGGTCGTCGCGCCCTCGACCAGCGCCTCGTCGGTCGCGGTGGGGTCGGCGAAACGCAGGTTCTGCGCTACCGTGCCGTAGAAGAAGGCGCTGGTCTGCGGGACGATGCCGAGCTCCTGGCGCAGCGCGACCGGGTCGAACTGCCGGATGTCGACCCCGCCGATCAGCACCGATCCGCCCTGCGGCCGGTAGAGGCCGGACGCGAGCTTCACGATCGTGGATTTGCCCGAGCCGTTCGCGCCGACGACGGCGACCACCTCGCCGGGACGCGCGTCGAAGCTGGCGCCGACCAGCGCCGGCTCGCCGTCGGGGGAGTAGCGGTGGGTGACGTTGACGAAGGTGATCCCGCTGCCGAGGCGCCGCGGCGCCACGCCTGCCGACGTCGCCCGCTCGGTCGGCAGGCGCATCAGCCGGTCGATCTTGGCTGCGCCGTCGCGCACCTGCTCCCACCGGTTGAGGGCCAGAAGCCCCGACTGCAGCGGCGACAGCGCGCGCCAGTTGAGCGACACGGTGGCGACCAGCGCGCCGAAGCTGAGCTGGCCCTCGATCGCGAGCCAGGCGCCGACGCCGACCAGCGCCGCGCCGGAGCCGAGCATGACGAGCTGCGCCAGCGACTGCGTGAGCTGGTTCATTACGCCGACCTTGAGGTCGAGGATCGACGCGCCCGCGCCGAGGTCGCGGTAGCGCGCCAGCCACTGCTCCTGCGCGCCGGTCAGGCGCAGCGTCCGCATGTTGCCGATCGCCTCGACCAGGAACCGCTGCTCGTTCGCCCGCGCCTGGCTGGACGCGGCGGCGGTGCGCCGGCACCACGGCGCCAGCAGCGCGATGATCAGCACGAACAGCGCTGCCGCGCCGACCGGGATCAGCGCCAGCGGCCCGCCGATGAAGAAGATGATGGCGAGGAACAGGAGGGCGAACGGCAGGTCGAGGATCGCTTCGGCAAGCGGGCCGGTGAAGAAGTCGCGGATCGCCTCGAACTCCTTCAGCCGCGACACCTGCGCGCCGATCGCCGCGCTCTCGGTATAGGCGATGGGCAGGTCGAGCAGCCGGCGGAACGTCGCGGTGCCGACAATGTTGTCGATGCGGCCGGCGACGACCGCCATCGACCGTGCGCGCAGCAGCCGGAAGCCGACCTCGAAGCCGAGCGCCAGTGCCACGCCGAGCAGCAGCCAGCCGAGCTGCGCCTCCGACGCCGACGGGATGACCGTGTCGTAGACCGACATCGTGAACAGCGGCACCGCCAGCCCGAGCAGGTTGAAGGCGAGCGACACGGCGAGCACCGCCGCGCCGACGTGGCGGAACCGGCGCAGGACGCCGCCGAGCCACCGTTCCTCGCCGCGTTCGGACTCCTCGGTGCGGGCCGGGCGCACGACATAGGCGGTGCCGCGTTCGCCGGCGGTCAGATGGCGGCGTCGGCGCAGCCAGCCGTCGAACGCCAGGATGCCGTGCTCGTCCTTCTGCAGCAGGATCCGGATGGGGCCGCGCTCGGGCACGAACAGGCAGGGCAGCAGGCGCGGGTCGATCGCGTCCTCCGCGATCTCCAGCGGCTCCGTGGGGTAGCCCAGGTTCGCCAGCGAGTTGCGGAACCCGTGGATGTCGAGGTCGTCCTCGAAGTGCGGCAGCGCCTCGTACAGCCGGCGCGGATCGCCGTTCCAGCCCAGCGCCTCGATGAACGGCAGCAGGCAGGCGACGAAGGGCGAGCCGCCCTGCGGTCCGACAAACGTGCGGGCGACGATCGCCCGGCACTCCGTCATGTCGAGCGTGGCTGCGGCCGCGGTCATGCGCTGGCTCGCATCGGCGCGGCATGCGCGGGCGCGCCAGGCATGGCGTGCAGCAGGCCGTCGCGCAGCTCCAGCCGGCGTTCCGCCAGGCGGAGGTAGGACGGCCGATGGCTGACCACCGCCATCGCGCAGCGGCCGCGGAACTCGGAGAGGAACGCGCAGAGCTGCGCGTCGGCGCCGAGGTCGAGGTGCGAGTTCGCTTCGTCGAACAGGATCACCCGCGGCTCCGGCGCCAGGGTCAGGGCGCGCGCGACGGCGATGCGCTGGCGCACCCCGCCGGCGATGCCGTCCTGCGCGCCCTCGCCGACGACGGTGTCGTACCCCTTGGGCAGGCGCTGGATGATGTCGTGGATGCCAAGCCGGTCGGCGAGCTCCACGGCCCGGCGGGAATAGTCCTCGCCGCTGAACATGGTCAGGTTGTCCATGATCGTGCCGTGGAACACGGTTGCGGTCTGCGGCAGGTAGCAGACCAGGCCGCGCAGCCGCTCCGGCTCGATGGCGCGTATGTCCGCGCCGCCGATGCGCACCGTGCCCGAGTCCGGGTGGAGGATGCCGCGCGCCAGCAGCATCAGCGTCGTCTTGCCGGCGCCGATGGGGCCGGCGATCGCCACGGTCTCGCCGTCGGCGATCGCCAGGTCGATGCCGCGGATCAGCGGCGCCGTGCGGCCGGCGAAGGCCAGGGTCACCCCGTCCATCGCCAGGCCGCCGCCGGCCGGCGCGGCCGGGCGAAGCGTTGCCCGTGGCGCGGCAGGCAGGTCGAACGTGCTGGCGAGCCGGCTCTGGGCGACCTGGGCGTTCTGGAACTGGGTCCACACCGCGAAGGCGCGCAGCAGCGGCTGCGCTGCCCGGCCGGCCAGCAGCATGCAGGCCGCAAGGGCGCCGGAGGTCAGGCTGCCGCCCATCACCAGGACCGCCCCGACCGCCGCCACGGCGACCATCATGACCTCGCCGCTGGCGCTGGCCAGGATGCGCGCGACGCCGCCCTGCCAGGTCACGTCGCGGCTGGCGAGCCCGGAGCCCGCGATCAGCCGCTCGTAGCGGCGCACCATCAGCGTGTCGATCCCCAGCGCCTTGACGGTCGTGATGCCGCGCAGCACCTCGATGATGAAATTGTAGCGGCGCTCGTCGGCCTCGGCGCGCCGCTGCACGGCCCCGCGCAGCGCCCGGCCGGACAGCGCGCCGGCGACCGCCAGCCCGGCGAGCAGCGCCAGGGGCACCAGCACCAGGCTGCCCCCGATCACGGCGATCATGACCAGGAACAGCAGCGCAAAGGGTATATCGACGACGAGAAGGAGCGACTGCCCGCCGAAGAATCCGCGCACCGTGTCGGCGGCGCGCAGCCGCTCCAGATGGGCGCCGGAGGCGTCGCGCTCGAAGTCGGCGAGCGCGCAGTCGAGAAGCCGCCGCATCGCCGACGTGCCCATGCTGTGGCGGATGCGGGCGCCGTTCCACCCCGCGAGGTAGGCCCGCGCGATGCTGAGCAGCGCGTCGAACGCGAGGGCGCAGAACAGGCCGCCGAGCAGGAGGAGGAGGGTGGTGACCGCGCCGTTCGGGATGATCCGGTCGTAGACCTGGAGCATCACCAGCGGCAGGGCGAGGGAGAGGACGTTGATCGCCAGGGTCGCCGCGAAAAGCTCGAACCGCTGGCCGATCAGGCTGCGGACCCGCGGCATCGACGGGGCGCCGTCAGACGCGGCGGCGTGGAGCTTGATCGGCGCGGGCGGCTCGGACGCTTGCTGGGACACGGGACCGATCGAGAACTGGACGGGAGGCCGGGACGCTTCAGGAGCCTCTTTGCACGGACTCTATCGGCAGCGGCTTAACGTCCGGTAAAGCTTAGGCGGTGATTTCATCCGTCCCGGTCCGGCCGATCACCATTTGAAGTTCTCGATCCCTTCGAACGTGGCCGTCGATCCGTCGGCGAAAACGATAGAGCCCGAAGTATCCGTGAACAGTCCGGCGTTCGGCGCGTCCTTGTTGCTGAAGGAGCCGCCGTCGGCGAGCTCGACCGTCCAGTCGCCGGCGAACTGGGTCAGGTCGATGGTGTCGGTGCCGCTGTCGCCCTTCAGCCAGTCGTTGACCGCGCCCATGTGGGCGGTCAGCACGAACGTGTCGTTGCCGCTGCCGCCGGAATAGGTCAGGCCGGTCCCGGTGGCGGTCACGATCGTGTCATCGCCGCCGCCGGCATCGACCAGCGCGATGCCGTTCATGGAGGTCGAGCTGAAGTTCAGGATGTGGCTGTAGCCGCTGTCCTGGATGACCGTGTCGCCCGCGCCCTCGAAGGCGTCGACCCCGCCGTTGTAGCCGTTGACCCCGATGACGGTGCCGGCGCCCTCTGCCTTCGCGACCGAGTGCCCGCCGCCGTTGGTGGAGAAGGTGTCGTTGCCGTTCCCGGTGCCAGCGTAGAGGAAGGTGGCGTCGGCGGCGCCGGAGTTGAAGGTGTCGTTGCCGCTGCCGCCGCGATAGCTGGCGGCGTCGATGTTGGATGTGGTGATCGTGTCGTCGCCGCCGCCGGCGTCGACCTCGCTGATGCCCGAGAGGCGGGTGTTGGCGAAGTTGAGCGTGCGGCTGTAGCCGTCGTCCCGGATCACCGTGTCGCCGGCGCCCTGGAAAGCGTC
>JBFWQM010000091.1:0-18342 GCA_050249455.1 Rhodospirillaceae bacterium
GCATCTTCGTGATCGTGTTCATCTCGGCGATCCGCGACATCTCGACGATCATCTTCCTCGCCAGCGCGAAGAACCAGACCTTGTCGCTGCTGATGATGCAGTTCTCGATGTCGTCGAACCTGGAGGCATCGGCGGTGGTCGGCGTCGTCACCACCGCCATCGTGGTGCTGGTCGCGCTCGCCGCGCGCCGCTACGGCCTCAACGTGATGGCGCAGCGCTGACAGCGTTGGCGACGGGGCTCGGTTTCCGGCGTCGCCTCCGTTGGCTGACGCCCCCGCCCCCCAAACCCCCTCCCACGAGGGGAGGGGGCTTTGGCAGGTTCAGTTGTCGAAGAAATCGCGCACCAGGCGGTTGAACGCCGCGGCGTGCTCGACCTGCGCCCAGTGGCCGCACTTGGTGAAGATGTGCATGCGCGCATCGGGCACCATGCGCGTCATCTGCAGGCCGACGTCGAGTGCGCCGAAGCGATCGTCCATGCCCCACACGACCAGCAGCTTCGCCTTCAGCCTGGGCAGCTCGCTGGCCAGGTTCTCGCGGATCATCTCGCCCTGCCGCTTGCCGAACAGCTCCACCGTCTCGGGGTCGGTCGCGGCCTTGTAGCGCTCCTCGAATATTTCGTCGGTCAGGAACGAGGAGTCGTAGACGATGGTCTGCAGCAGCTCGCGCAGCTTCTCGCGGCTCGGGCCGGCGCCCTTGTAGAAGCGGGCGATCAGCTTGATGCCCTCGACCGGGAACGGCGTCATGATCGGCGGCATCGGGGTGGAGCCGATGATCACCACCTTCTTCAGCCGCTCCGGGAAGTCGAGCCCGAGCTTGAGCGCGACCTGGCCGCCCATCGAGTTGCCGACGATGTAGGCGTCGTCGATGCCGATCGCCTTCATCGCGCCGTTCAGGATGCGGGCGTTGAAGGAAAGCCGGCCCTCGGTGATCACCACCTTGTCGCTCTTGCCGTATTGCGGCATGTCGTAGAGGACGACGCGGTACTTCGACGCCAGCGCGTCGAGGTTGCCCTTGAAGTTGCTTTCCGCCGTCGCGCCGGGCCCGGCGCCGTGGATGCAGATGACCGGATAGCCGCTGCCGGCCTCCTGGTAGTGGACGCGAACGCCCTCGACGGTGACGAACTTGCTCTCCAGTGCCACGGCGGCTCTCCCTCGGTGATCAGGCGGTGCGCACGGCGCCGGTCTCGGCGCGGGTGCGCGTGCAGGTGTCGATGATCGAATAGACCAGCTTCTTGCAGGTGATCGCGAAATCGGGCGGGTACGACACGCCCATGCCGCCGAGGCCCTGGCGCAATTCGTCGGGCGTCTTCTCCGGCGCGCTGATCCAGCCGGTGCGCGCGGTGGGGATGCCGAGGTTGCGGATCATCGAGATGTCGGTCTGGCCGCTGGTGCGCGGCGGCTCCGGGTGCGCCTTGCCCTCGACCGCCTCCCAGCCGCGGATCGCGGACTGGATGATCCAGCTTTGCGGGTCGGTCGACGCGCCGGGCAGCGACGCCGTCATCTCCCACTCCAGGTCGACGTCGGGGTGGCGCTTCACGATGTCGGCGATCGCCTCCTCGAACTGCGCGCGCACCTCGGCGGGCGGCGTCCTGGGGTGGCAGCGGACGTCGAGATAGATCTCCGTGGTCGCCGACGGGAACGACACACGCTCTGCCCAGCCCGACCGTACGGTGGCGATCCAGCCCTGCGGCGCGACCTGGCCGGCGCTGTTGCGCTCGGTGTATCTCGGCAGCCACTCCTGCAGCGCCAGGATGACCTTGGCCGCAGGCACGATCGAGCTGCGGAAGCGCGGGATGTTGTGCGGCATGCCGGCGTAGCCCATCGTCCCCTTGACGGAGACCTTGAACCAGCACAGCCCCGGCTCCTCGTGATAAACCGCGTTGCCCGGCTTCATCACCAGCGCGAAGTCGGTGTGCACGCCGCGGGTGAGAAGGTGCGAGACGCCGTCCGAGAGCCCGCGATTTCCCGGCGCGGCGAGGTCGACCGGCATGCCGCCGCCGGCATAGGCGATCATCAGGTCGCCCTTCAGCGGCACGCCGGCCGCGCGCACCACGCGCACCGCCTCCGCCACCGTCGTCACCATCGCCTTCGGGTTTGACGCGCCAAGGCCGATGATCAGGCCGTCCTGTTCCGTCACCGCCGGTACCATGTCGGGGCGCAAGGCGGGCCCGGCCCACGGCAGGTCATCGGCGTTGCCCTCCAGATGCGTGTCGATCGGCGCGTAGAGTAGCAGCGATGGCCCGCCGCCGGCGCCGCGGATGCGCCCGACCGCGTTGGCCGACTGCTCGCCCATCGGCTGCAGCCACGACTCGAGCCCGGCATCGGCCAGCCAGCGGGCCATGAATTCGCTTGCCGCGCGCTCGCGGCCGGTCGGGCTGTGGATCGCGGTGATG
Source organism: Rhodospirillaceae bacterium (assembly GCA_050249455.1). Taxonomy (GTDB): domain Bacteria; phylum Pseudomonadota; class Alphaproteobacteria; order MPNO01; family VGEU01; genus JBFWQM01. The sequence goes on from JBFWQM010000091.1 coordinate 2,393, forward strand.
TCGCGGTTCAGCCGGCGCATGCGCTCGACGTCGATCAGCGCCGTCGCCTTGTCGAACCAGGCGCGCTGCTCGGCGGAAAGGTCGGGGTGGGCCATCGCGTCTCTCCCGTCAGGCGGCCGGCTTGTGGCCCCAGTAGCTTCCGGATTTCCAGTGCTCGACCCGCCAGTTGGCCTCGTCGATCTCAATGCCGCCGTGGCCGTACTCGAAGCCGAAGCCCGACGGCGAGCGCATGTAGAACGACAGCACGCGGTCGTTGGTGTGCTGGCCGAGCGACAGCCAGATCGGCACGCCCTTCCGCTGGCACAGCTCGTAGGCGGTGCCGACGTCCTCCATCGCGCAGGCCTCCACCATCACGTGCGACACTTGGCCTTCGCCGCCGGCCGGCGCCGTGGTCAGCGCCAAGCTGTGGTGGCGGGCGTTGCAATGCAGGAACGTAGCGGAGAAGCGCGACAGGTCGGCGGTGTCGCTGATCCGCATGCCGAGCACGTCGCAGTAGAACCGAACCGACAGCTCCGGCCTGGCGCAGCGCATCACGACGTGGCCGAGCCCGAGCGCGCCGGTCTTGAACCCGGACACCGGCCGGCTCGGCACGAACGGCCGCGTCTCGCGCTGCGGGCCGTAATAGACCTCGACCGGGAAGCCGTTGGGGTCGCGGAACCGGGCGAAGCCCTTCACCTTGCGGCGGGCGCATTCGGCCTCGCTGCCCGCGGCGACCTCGACGCCGGCGGCGCGCGCCCGCTCGACGATGCATTCGTAGCCGGCGACGTCGGCGGTCTCCCAGCCGGCGTATTCCAGCGCATCGGTCTTGCCGGGGAACAGGGCGATGCGGTGATGGCGCTCGTCGAAGCGCAGGTAGAGCGCGCCGTCGTCCTCGCGCAGCTCGAAGCCCATGATCTCGGTCGCGAGCTGGCGCCAGGCCTGCGCGTCGCTGACCTGGAAGCCGAGATAGCCGAGTTGCGTCACCGACATGGCGGTTCCTTCTGCGTGAAATCAGGTCGGGCGGAAATGTTCGGCGCGGATCGCCTCGGCCGGCACGCCGCCGGCGATCAGGCGCTCGCGCGCCGCCTCGATCATCGGCGGCGGGCCGCACAGGTAGGCTGTGAGGCCCGGCCGCGCCAGGTCGGTGTCGTCGATCAGCGACACCGCCGTGCCGACCGCGCCGTCGAAGGCGCCGGCCGGCGGCTGCATCAGCGCGACGCGGGTCTTCAGGCCCGGCATCCAGAACCGCCGCAGCTCGAGCTCGTCGAGGTAGAACAAGTCGTCTTCCGCCGTGCAGCCGAAGCACAGCAGCGCCTGCGCCTTCGGCCCCGGCCGCGTGCGCAGCGCGTCGAGCATCGCGAGCATGGGCGCGAGGCCGGTGCCGCCGGCCACCATCAGCACCGGCCCCTTCGCCGGCGACAGGCCGAACGAGCCGAGCGGCCCCTCGACCTCCACCGCCGCGCCGGGCGCGCAGCCGCCCTGCAGCCACGACGACATCGTGCCGCCGTCGAGCCGGCGGATCAGAAACCGCATCCTCGGCAGCTCCTTCGCCGTCGTCGCCATCGAATACGACCGCCAGGCATCGGTGCCCGGCACGCGGATGCGCACGTACTGGCCGGGCTCGAAGGCGAAATCGGCCGCGTCGACCGCGATCTCCAGCCGTGCCACCGTCTTCGCGACCCAGTCGAGCGCGGTCACCGTCGCCGGCATCACCGTCGGCTGCGGGCCGTCCAGCAGGGTGCTGGGGTAGTCGAGGTCGAACGCGCAGTCGCCGGCCGCGGCGACCGAGCAGGTCAGGCGCCAGCCGTCGCGGATCTCGCCCGCCAGCAGCGCCAGCGCGCGGCCGGGGATGCCCGCCACCTCGCCCGCGACCAGCCGCGCCATGCAGGTGCCGCAGCTTCCCGATTCGCATTGGTGGACCAGCTTCACGCCGGCCCGGATCGCCGCCGCCAGCACGCTCTCGCCCGGCGCCGCCTCGACGGTGCGCTCGACGCCGTCGCGGAAGCGCAGGCGGACCTCGGTCATGACGGCGGCGGCGTCCACCAGCGGCCCGGTCTCAGCGATGCGACTTCGGCGGCTCCTGGATGCCGCGGTTGTGGCGCGACACCATCTTGCGCCAGCTCACGATGACGGCGTCCATGCTGCACAGCGCCTCTTCCTGCCAGCCGCCATTGGCATAGTAGGGCTGCATCGCCTCGCGCGCGTGCAGGTCGTGGTCGTTGAAGTCGCGCAGCGCCACCGGCTCGAAATAGTGCTTGAAGCGGAACTCGAAGTTCTCGCGGTCCTCCGCCGTCGGGCACCAGCCGGCGATCACCTGCCAGTAGTTGTGCTTCTTGTCGTCGATCGGGACGTACCATTCGTACTGCGAATAGGTCTTCTCCGGGAAGTTCTCAACCATCAGCACGCCGGGCAGGAACATCGAGGTGCGCACGCCGGTGAAGTTGAACTCGCGCCGCGCCGCGCTCTTGATGTTGAGCCGCTCGTTGGCGACGACCGGCTCGTAGTTGCCGGAGCCGTACATGTTCATCAGCCCCTTCGGGCCGTCGTCCTCGAACGCCTTGATCGCCTCGTCGTTGACCGGGCGGTAGCCCAGCGCCATCGACCGGCCCGACGCCAGGATCAGGATGTTGTCGCGGTGGATCAGGACATGGCCGGGGTCGAAGCCGTTCTCGACCGCCAGCCGCCAGTTGGCGTTGCCGACGCGGCGGATGCCGAGCAGCACGGTCTCGTCGTCCATGGGATGCGCGGCGCGGTAGTCGTAGTCGCGCGGCGGCACCCACGGCAGGTCCTCGGCCAGCGGCGGCACCGGCTCATAGCCCTCGTCGCCGACGAAGACGAAGATGATGCCCTTGAACTCCTCGACCGGGAACGTGCGCAGCCGCACCTTGCCGATCAGCGCATCGTCCGGTGCCGCGACGATCGACACCAGGTTGCCGTCGTTCACGTCGAAGGTGAAGCCGTGGTACCAGCACGACACCGTATCGTCGGTGAAGCAGGTCGGCTTCAGGGAAAGCTTCACGCCGCGGTGGACGCACTGGTCGTGCAGCGCGTAGGTCTTGCCCTTGGCGCGGCGGAGCAGGATCGGCACGCCGGCGATCTCGACGCCCTTGACGCCGCCGTCGGCCAGCTCGTGGCTGAACAGCGCGGGATACCAGTGGTTCTTCAGGCCCCACTCCGCTTCCAGATAGGGGGCGTAGAGCCGCCGGTCGGCGGTGCCGGTGGTGGTGGTATTCGTTGCCATAGGATCCTCCTGCGGATCGGCCGTCGTCAGGCGACGGCGCGCGCGAGCAGCCGGTCGGCGTCGCGCATGATCTCGTAGACCTTGATCTTGTAGCCCGGGCAGTTGACGCCCTTGCCGTCGGAAAACCGGAACGTGTAGCCGTGCAGGGCGCAGCGCACCATGCGCCCGTCGCCCATCAGGATCGCGTCGGCGAAGCTCGCCTGCTGGTGCGGGCAGTTACGCTGGACCGCGCGGAAACCGTCGCCGATCTGGAACACGATCACATCCTGGCCGTCGATCTTGGCGCGCGCCGGGAACGTCGCGGCCGCCGGGTCGACGCCGTCCAGCGGCTGCCAGCCGTCGCCGCTCATGCCGCCGCGTCGTGCCGTGCTGCCACTTCGCGCAGCCGCTCCAGCGCGAACGGCCGCTCCTGGCGCAGCAGGAACAGGCCGACCTGCATGGTGAACGGGTGGTCCAGGAAGCTGTCGAAGGTCGCGTTCAGCGCTGCCTTCAGCGGGATGCCCTGCTGGCGTCGGACGCGGTGGAAGAGGTCCTGCAGCTCGGTCGCCTTGTCGAGGTCGAGCTTCTCGGGCGTGCCGACCTCCCACTCCGCACCCTCCAGGGCGGCGCCCAGCGCGCCGAGGAACTCGCGCTGCGCGCGGTCGAACTTGGCGACGCCTTCCGGCAGGTGGTCGTCGGCGATCTGCATGAACCAGTTGCGCTCGTCGCGGCACAGCGTCACGTCGCTGTCAAAGCGCCTGCCGTTCTTGAACGCCATCACGGGCACGATCTGCTGCGTCGCGTCGCGCACCTTCTTGTGGCAGTCGGCGAGCTTGAATTCGCCGTCCTCCACCCGGAACACGGTGACGTCGGCGGGCATGCCGGGCTTCAGGGCGCCGGCGCGGTCGTCCAGCCGGATCGCCTTCGCGGCGTTGATGGTGGCGCGCGCGACCACCTCCGGCAGCGAGAATCCCAGGCGCAGGAACACGCTCAGCACGTTGGCGAACGAATAGACCGGGCCGTTGACGTTGAACTGCTGCAGATCGGACGACAGGACGTGCGGGACGATTCCTTGCGCGAACGCCTTCTCCGCCACGTCCCAAGAGAAGTTGTAGCCGCCGAAGCCGATGTCGAACAGCACGCCGCGGCGGTTGGCGTCGACCACCTCCGGCAGCACCTTGCCGTCGTCGTCCAGGATGCGGCCGAGGTTGTTGTGGTAGAGATGGGTGATGATGTCGCCCTGGTCGGCGATGCGGAAGATGTCGGTGGTGGAGAGCTGGTCCGGCTTGACCTGGAACTCGCCGATGTGGACGTAGAGCGGCAGGCCCATGATCTCCGCCAGGCCCTTGCCGATCTTCAGCGGCCCGGTGCCGTAGGTGCCGAAGGCGCCGATCTTGAGGTAGCGCAGCACGTCCGGGTTGGCCTTGCCCAGGTCGATCCACTGCGCGATCGGGATGTCCATCAGGCTGCGCACCTGGCCCTCGATGTAGTTCAGGCCGATGATGCCCATCGGCCGGAAATAGAGGCCGACATAGAGGTCGGTGGCGGTGCGCCCTTCCATCAGGGCGATGAATTCCTCGAACGTGCCGATGCCGGGGCCGCCGGCCTCGACGAAGCTGGTGGTGCCCTGCCAGATGCCGATGCTGTCGGGGTCGGCGAAGCCCAGGGTGCCGAAGGCGTGGACGTGGATGTCGATCCAGCCCGGCGACACGCAGCAGCCGGCGACGTCCACCACGCTGTCGCCCGGCTGCGCCTGCACGTCGCCGACGGCGGCGATCCGGCCGTTGGCGATCGCCACGTCGGCGACGCGGTCGATGCCCTGCGCCGGGTCGATCACCCGGCCGCCCTTCAAAATCGTCCTGGTCGCTTCCCCGCCCACGGGCCGTCCCCTCGCGCCGAATGATTGTCGGACAATTTCGTCGAACACCAATTGACAGGGTGGCCAATGTTTGTCTGACTGTCAATCGGTCGCCGCGACGAAATCGACGATAATCCCCCATGGTCGGCAACACACCCATTCTCCTTTCGTCGTTGCCATGAGCGCCCCCGACGGTTCGGCCGCGGAGCGACGGCCCGGCGGCGTGCTGGGCCGCGTCGTCGGCACCTCGCGCGGTCTGGTGTTCGTGTCAGCCGTGCTGGTCACGCTGATGATGGTGCACATCAGCGCCGACGTCGCCGGCAAGTACTTCTTCAATGCCCCCATCCACGGCACGCTGGAGATCGTCGCGCTGTACTACATGGTGGCGGTGGTCTACCTGCCGCTGGCCTGGGGCAGCCACGACGGCGACCAGATCAAGGTGGAGCTGTTCACCCGCCGACTGCCCGCCGGCTACCTGCGGCGTCACGACGGCGTGGTCGACCTGGTGTTCGCGGCGTTCCTGGCGCTGATCACCTGGCAGGGGGTGGTCGATGCGCTCGCCAAGATGGCGATGAACGAATCGCGGGAGACGGCGATCGACCTCCTGATCGTGTGGCCCAGCCGATGGCTGGTGCCGATCGGGTTCGCGATCACCACCGCCTATCACCTGCTGCGCGGCGTGATGCGCCTGGCCGGCCGCGTATGACGCCGGTCGAATGCGGCATCGCCGGCCTTGTCGCCGTGTGCGTGCTGCTGGCGTTGCGGCTGCCGATCGGGCTCGCCCTGGGCGGCGTCGCGTTCGTCGGCATCTGGTACCTGCGCGACGTCGGCGTGGCGCTCGCCATGCTGCGCATCGTGCCGTTCGACTACGCCGCGCGGTGGGAATTCGCGGCGCTGCCGATGTTCCTGCTGATGGGCGCCTTCGCGCACCACTCGGGCATCAGCACCGCGATATTCCGCGCCGCGCGGATATGGCTCGGCGCGCTGCCGGGCGGGCTCGCGGTGGCGAGCAACTTCGGCTGCGCCGGCTTCGCCGCCGCGTCGGGGTCCAGCCTGGTCACCGCCGCGGTGATGGGCCGCATCACCATCCCGGAAATGATCGCGGCGCGCTACGACAAGGGGCTTGCCGCAGGGACGCTGGCGGCGGCCGGCACGCTGGGCTCGATGATCCCGCCCAGCCTCCTGATGGTGCTGTTCGGCGTCTTCACCGAGACCTCGATCAACAAGCTGCTCGTCGCCGGCTTCCTGCCCGGCATCCTGACCGCCGTGGCCTATGCGGCGATGATCATGATCCGATGCAAGCTCAAGCCGGAGCTCGCGCCGCCGCTGCCGGAGCGCATCGACTGGGCGCTGCGGATGCGGGTCCTGGGCGACGTCTGGCCGCTGGTGGCGCTGATCCTGGGCATCATGGGCGGCCTCTACGGCGGCATCTTCACGGCGACGGAGGCGGCGGCGGTCGGCGCACTGCTCGCCTTCGCCATCGTCATCGTGCAGGGACGGATGACGATGAAGGTGTTCATCGATTCGACGTTCGAGGCGGCCGCCGCCATGGGCCGTATCTTCTTCATGGTGATCGGCGCCGTCCTGCTGACCAAGTTCCTGGCGATGACCGGCCTGCCCAGCGTGTTCGCGCGGGCGATGGGGCCGTGGGCGGCCGATCCGCTGATGGTCGTGCTCGGCACGCTCGCGATCTACCTGATCCTCGGCATGTTCCTCGACCCGATCGGCATCATGCTGCTGACCCTGCCGTTTCTGCTCCCGATGTTCAAGGCGACCCACATCGACATGATCTGGATGGGCGTGCTGATCATCAAGTTCCTGGAGATCGGCCTGATCACGCCGCCGGTCGGCATGAACGTGTTCGTGATCAAGAGCGTCGTCGGCGACACCGTAGAGTTGACAACGATCTTCCGCGGCATCTGCTGGTTCCTGGTGTGCGAGGTTTTCGTGGTCGCGCTGCTGATCTTCTTTCCCGAAATATCGACCGGCATTCCGAGCCTGATGGAATGACCGCCGGCGCGGTCGGCCGGCGCAACAGGAGGACGACGACATGAAACGCACGATTTCGACCCTCGCGGGCGCGGCGCTGGCGCTCGGCGCGTGGAGCACGGCGGGCATCGCCAAGGACCTGGTGTTCGCCAGTCCCTTCCCGCCGGTCCATGCCCTGAACCGCTTCGCGATCGAGCCGACGATCAAGGCGATCAACGCGGAATCGGGCGGCAAGCTGACCTTCAAGTTCGTCCCCGGCGGGCAGCTGTTCGGCCTGCAGGAGAGCCTGCCCAGCCTCGGCAGCCGCGTCGCCGACGCCAGCGTCTTCCTGTCGATGATGTTCCCCGGGCAGCTCAAGTCGCATCTGATCACCACCGACATGTTCCTGGTGCACGACGACCCGCTGGTGGTCTCCGCCGCGGCGACCGAGACGATCATGAAGGACTGCCCCGACTGCTTCGAGGAGTTCAAGAAGTCGAGCACGATCTTCCTCGCCGGCTACTCGACGACCAACTACCAGCTGATGTGCAAGAACGACCTGAAGACGCTGGCCGACTTCAAGGGCAAGAAGATCAAGGTGTCGTCGGTGTGGGGCACGCTGGTGACCGCGATGGGCGCGGTGCCGGTCAACATCCCCGCCGCCGAAACCGTTGAGGCGCTGCAGCGCGGCCTGGTCGACTGCCAGATGAGCCCACCGGAATGGCTGGTCTCCTATCCCGGCATGGACGAGGCGGTGAGCTACATCGTCGACTACGGCTTCGGCATCGGCAGCGGCGTCACGCTATTCGTAATGAACCTGGACTCGTGGAAGTCGCTGGGCAAGGACGAGAAGACCCTGGTGCTGAAGCACATGCCGATGGCGTCCGCCGGCATCATGGTGACCGGCTACGACGCCTATCACGCGCGCGCCAAGGAGGCGGTCGAGAAGCGCAAGATCCAGATCACCAAGGCCGGCGCGGATTTCCAGGCGATGATGACGGAGTTCCGCAAGACCTCCGTCGCCAACGCCGTCGAGCGGGCCAAGAAGCGCGGCGTCGCCGACCCGCAGAAGATCGCCGACACGTACATCGCGAACGTCGCGAAGTGGGAGAAGCTGCTGGCCAACACGCCGCGCACCGCCGACGGCTACAGCAAGGCGCTGTGGGACAACCTCTACAGCAAGTTCGATCCCGAGAAGCTGTAGGTCAGGTCAGTGCGGCTTGTTGCGTAGGGGCGGGTTTCAAACCCGCCCTTTTCGTCCGAGCGCCGGTGCTGGCCGATGGGCCGCGGGCGGGTTTGAAACCCGCCCCTACAGGCCGCCGCCCTACGGGCTGAATTCCCAATCCGGCAATGCCTGCAGGAGCGCGTTGGCGAACTCGCCGTGGGTGCGCGCCAAGGTTTCGGCGCTCTTGGCGTCGCCTTCGAGGATCGCGGCGCCGATCGCCTGATGGTCGGCGGTGGAGCGCGCCAGGTTGGCGGCGTCCAGCAGCAGCCGGAACCGGATGCGGTAGCCGGGAAGCTGCATCTGTCCGACCACCTTGGGCAGCCGTCCGTTGCCCGACATCTCGCGGATCAGGTCGTGGAAGCGCGCGTTCTCGCGCATGTGCAGCTCGCTGTTGGCCAGCACCTCCGGCCCGTCCCAGACCTTCAGCGCGTCCTCCAGGCGGGCGCGGTTGCCCGGTTCGTCGATCCGCTCGGCGGCCAGCCGCGCCGCCAGGCCATCCAGCCACGCCCGCACCTCGAACAGGTCGGCGACCGCCTTGCGGCTCAGCCGGGCGACGCTGGAGCCGCGGCCGTTGACCGATTCGACCACGCCCTCGGCCTCGAGCTGCGCCAGCGCCGCGCGCACTGTGCCGCGACTGACGCCGTACTCGGCGGTGATCTCGGCCTCGATCAGGCGCTGGCCGGGTGCGTAGCGGCCCTCGAACACGCCGGCGCGCAGCGCGTGCGCCACTACGTCGACCACGGAGCGCGCGCCGCTGCCGGCATCCGCCGCGGGAGATCGGTTTTCTTTTCCGCTCATCTCATCGTTCCATCCGCGCCGGCGAGAGCCGTCCGGCCACGGTGCGCAAGGCACGCCTCCTGTCCAGCAGCACAATATATGGCCGGCAGGGCCGAATTGCAGCGTGCGTTTGGTCGCGGCGTCGAATGACGGCCGTTGCCGCCGCGCCCCGGCTGGGCGATCATGCCGCCGCGGGCGGGAACCTTGGGGTGAACTACAACGCCGCCCGCGCCATTCCGGGAACGCAGCGTCATGGCCAGGCCGAAGATCCTGAACTTCGCGGTATTCGACACCTCTGCCGAGTCCAATCGGAAGCTGGAGGCGGCGGGCTATGAGGTGGTGGTCGGCAACGACGCCTGGATGATCCCCGGCACCAGCCGCGAGGACGAGGTGCGCGAGGTCGCGCGCGACGCGGTGGCGCTGATCGGCACCTCGATGCGGTCCAACCCGATCTCGAAGTCGATCATGGAGGCCGCGCAGCGGCTGCGCATCGTCGCCAAGTACACCGTCGGCGTGGACGACGTGGACGTCGATGCGGCGACCGACCTCGGCATCATGGTCACCCACGGCCCGACCGAGGCGAACTGCTTCGGCGTCGCCGAATACACGATGGCGATGATGCTGTCGCTCCTGAAGAAGCTGGGCGAGCGCGACGCCGCGGTGCGCCGCGGCGAATGGCGCACCCCGGCGCTGATGTCGACCTTCCTGGGCCGGCGCGAGTCCGACGGCCACAAGGGCATCACGGTCGGCATCATCGGGCTGGGCCGCATCGGCGCGCGGGTGGCGGAGCTCCTGGCGCCGTGGCGGCTGCGGGTGATCGCGTCCGATCCCTACATCCCCGACGAGCGCTTCGTCCGTTACGGGGTGGAGAAGGTGGACCTGCCGACCCTGCTGCGCGAATCCGACGTGGTCACCGTCCACTGCAACCTGACCAAGGAAACCAACCGCTTCATCGGCCCGGCGCAGTTCGCGCAGATGAAGCCGAACGCGATCTTCATCAACAACGCGCGCGGTAAGATCATCGACGAGGCGGCGCTGGCCGACGCCCTGAAGTCGAACAAGATCGGCGGCGCCGGCGTCGATGCGTTCTCCGAAGAGCCGCTGGGCAAGGACAATCCGCTGCGCGGCGTCGGCGACAGGATCATCCTGTCGCCGCACGCCTCGTCCTACACGTTCGGCGGCAGCCTGGGGCCGGGGGTCGAATGGGCGACCCGGTCGGTGCTCGCCGCGCTCGACGGCGAAGTGCCGGACAACGTCTACAACACCGAGGTCATCCCGCGCTGGAAGGAACGCTTCGGCGGCGTCAAGGTCCTGGCGGGGCGCTGACCCTCGGCCAACAAGGAACAGGGAGGACGAGATGGCGACCCAGGTGAGGACGGAGACCGGGCCGGACGCGATGGTGGCGGCGGCGCGCGCCAACTGGGCGGCGCGCTTCGTTTCCGGCGGCGTGCCTGTGTCGGACTTCTTCGAGGTGGCGTATTCGATCGACCGCTGGGACGACTGGTGCCGCGCCTGGTCGGAACGCGCCGCCGTGCACGAGGGCCTGGGGCGCGAAGCGCTGGCCGGCGGGCGTAAGCTCAGCGCCGGGCAGCATCTGGCCACCGCGGCGGCGTGCTACCACTTCGCCAAGTTCATGTTCGTCCAGGACGTGGCCCAGATGCGCGCCGCGCACAGGAAGGCGGTGGAGTGCCGCACCCTGGCGCTGCCACACCTCGTCCCGCCGGGCGAGCGGGTCGAGATCCCGTACGAGGGCAAGGCGCTGGCCGGCAACCTGCGCAAGCCCGCCGGCGCCGCGCGGCCGCCGGTGGTGGTCATCATCTCCGGCATGGACTCGTGCAAGGAGGAGCAGCACGGCCTTGAGCAATCGTTCCTGGAGCGCGGCATGGCGACCTTCGCCTTCGACGGCCCCGGCCAGGGCGAGGCGGAATACGACTTCCCGATCCGCCACGACTACGAGGTGCCCGCGGGCAAGGTGTTCGACTGGGTGCAGTCGCGGCCCGACCTCGACGGCGGCAACATCGGCATCTGGGGCGGCAGCATGGGCGGCTACTACGCGCCGCGGACGGCCGCCTACGACAAGCGGGTGAAGGCCTGCATCGCCAATGGCGGCGCCTTCAACGTGCTCGACAACTTCGACCAGCGCCCGCAGTCGCTGAAGGAGGTCTATCGCGTGCGCACCCACTCGAAGTCGGTGGAGGAGGCGCGCGAGAAGACCCGTGCCTACACGCTGGAGGGCGTGGCGGCGAAGATCACCTGCCCGATCATGATCATCGGCGCGATGGACGACCGCATCACCCGCTGGCAGGACGCCGAGCGCCTGTCGCGCGAGGTGGCGGGCCCCGCCACGCTGCTGCTGATCGAAGGCGCCAACCACGTCGCCAGCAACCGCCCGTACCGGCACCGCCAGCAAGGCGCGGACTGGATGGCGGAGAAGCTCGGCCTGCCGCCGCGCTGAAGGTCGCCGCCGCCCGCCATGTCCCCGCGTATCGACGGCGCCGCCGAACGGGCGGCCGAGCGGCGCCGCTTCGTCATCCTGGCGGCATCGGTCTGGCTGCTGCTGGTCACCGCCGGCGGCATGTACCTGATCGTCGTCGCGCTGAAGGAGGTGGCGCAGGAGTTCGGCTGGCCGCGCGCGGTGCCGTCGGCGGCGTTCTCGCTGCAGTTCATCGGGTCGGGCTTCGGCGGGCTCCTGATGGGCTGGGTGCTCGACCGCTGGGGCTACGGCGTGCCGGCGCTGGTCGGCACGCTGATGATCGCCTTCGGCGCCATGCTGGTCAGCCTGATCGACTCCGAATGGCAGCTCTACCTGATCTACGGAATCATGTTCGGGCTGGCCGGGCAGGGCAGCCTCGCCGCGCCCGGCATGGCCAACATCGCGCGCTGGTACACCCGCCGCCGCGGCATGGCGGTGGGCATGGTCGCCTCCGGCCAGGCGCTGGCCGGCATCGTGTGGCCGCCGATCTTCGGCCACCTCATGGAGGCGGTCGGCTGGCGCGCAATGTTCGTGTGGTACGGCGTGTTCGCGCTGAGCGTGCTGCTGCCGGTGTGCTGGGTGCTGCGCCGCAAGCCGCCGGCGGAATTCGTCCCGGCACCCTTGACGGCGGACGGCACGGCCGCGCGGCCGGCCCCGCCGCCGCCGCGGGCGGCGATGGCGCCGACCGCGCTCACCGTCGCGCTGTCGTTCGCCATCTTCGGCTGCTGCGTGGCGATGTCGCTGCCGCTCGGGCACCTGGTCGCCTATGTCACCGACCGCGGCCACGGCATCGCGAGCGCGGTGGAGGTGCTGGCGGCGGCGCTGCTGGCCGCCTTCCTCAGCCGCGCCGTGGCGGTCGGCATGCTGTCGGACCGCTTCGGCGGCCTGCGCGCGCTGTTCCTGTTCAGCGTCCTGCAGGCGGCGTCGCTTTTCACCCTGACCTTCATGCACGACCTGGTCGCGCTCTATGTCGTGGCGGCGCTGTTCGGGTTCGGCTACGGCGGCATCTTCCCGGTCTACGCGGTGGCGATCCGCGAGCACATGCCGCTGCCCCAGGTCGGCCGCCGCACCGGCCTCGTCTTCATGTACGGCGCCTTCGCGATGGGCTTCGGCAGCTGGATGGGCGGCTGGCTGTTCGACGTGACCGGGGCCTACACGCTGCCGTTTTTGATCGGCGTCGCCTTCAACCTCGGCAACCTTGTCATCGTCTCGCTATTGATCCTGCGCCTCGGGCTGCTGCGTGGGCGGCCGGCGCCCGCCTAGCCTTGCGCCGCCGGTTCCGGCTTGCGATCATGGCCGGGTCGGAACCGTCGCCGTGCGGGAGGAGACCGAGATGTTCGTGCAGAACGCGTGGTACGTCGCCGCCTGGGAACACGAGATCGCGCAGGCGCTGCTGCCGCGCCGGATCCTGGGGGTGCCGCTCGTCTTCTTCCGCGGGCCCGACGGCGCGGTCGCGGCGCTGGAGGACCGCTGCTGCCACCGCAACGCGCCGCTGTCGGCCGGCAAGCTGATCGGCGGCGAGGTGCAGTGCGGCTATCACGGCCTGCGCTTCGACGGCAGCGGCCAGTGCGTCGAGGTGCCGAGCCAGTCGATGGTGCCGCCCGGCGCGCGGGTGCGCAGCTTCCCGGTGGCGGAGCGGCACAAATGGGTGTGGGTGTGGATGGGCGACCCGGCGCAGGCCGACCCCGCCGCGATCCCCGACCTGTTCTGGCACGATTCGCCCGGCTGGAAGGCGATCGGCGACTACAACTACGTCAAGGGCGCCTACCAGCGCATGGTCGACATCACGCTCGACCAGACCCACTCGCAATACGTCCACCCCGACACGCTGGGCCAGGCCGACAAGGTCAAGGCGCGACCCAAGGTGACGCGCGAGGGCAGGGAGCTGCGCTGCGAGCGGCTGATGCCCGACGGCCCGCCGCCCAAGTTGTGGGCCAAGGTCGCCGGGATCGAAGGCAACGCCGACAGCTGGAACAAATGGCGCTACCTGCCGCCCAGCATCGTGATGTTCGACGTCGGCATCGCCAAGGTCGGCACCGGCGCGTTCGAGGGCGACCGCAGCCAGGGCGTCACCGGCCACAACACCCACGCCTTCACGCCGGAGACGGAGAGGACCGCGCACCACTTCTGGGTCTCGGCACGCGACTTCGGCCTGGAGAACGAGGAGCTGACGCAGCAGTTCTGGAACCTGCGCAAGGTGTTCCGCGAGGACGTGGACATGGTGGAGGCGGTGCAGCGCACGGTCGACTCCTTCCCCGACTCGCCGACCATCGACGTCAATTCCGACAACCCGACCATCCAGGCGCGCAATCTGGTCAGCCGCCTGATCGAGGAGGAGCGCCGCGGCGTCGCGGCGTAATCGAGGCGAGGGAACCATGCGTTACGGGGTCTGGACGCCGCTGCCGCACACGATCTTCGCCGAGCCGGCGATGGACGCGGCGGTGGCGGAGCTGCGCAAGCCGGGCGCCGGCCGCGGGCCCGACCCGTCGTTCGCGTTCGCGCTAGAGGTGCTGCACAAGGCCGAGGCGGCGGGCTTCGAGACCACGCTGATCGCCGAGCGCTGGCAGGGCCCGGACCTCGAGGCGTGGATGGCGTCCGCCGCGCTCGCCGGCCATACGAGGACGCTGGAGCTGATGACCGCGGTCCATCCCGGCATCGTCACCCCGCAGGCCGCCGCGAAGCTGGGCGCCTCGCTCGACCGCCTCTCGGGCGGCCGCGCGGCGGTCAACATCGTCAACGGCTGGTGGGAGGCGGAGTTCAACCTGTTCGCCAACGGCGGCTGGCTGGGCGACGAGGACCGGCGCTACAAGCGGATGGACGAATACATCGAGGTGATGAAGCGCTTGTGGACCGAGGAGTCGTTCAGCTTCCACGGCGAGTTCTACACGGTGGACAACGGCAGCCTGCCGATCCGCCCGCGCCAGCTGCCCCACCCGCCGATCTACGCCGCCAGCCGGTCCAACCGCGGCCGCGAGACGGTGGCGCGGCTGTGCGACGTGTGGTTCGTCGCCTACGAGCCGTCCTATGGCCTGGCGGACGCCAACATCCGCCAGATCGAGATCGACATCCGCGACATGAACCGCCGCGCCCGCGCCCACGGCCGCAGCCTCGGCTACGGCATCAGCGCGCACGTCATCTGCGCCGACACCGTGGCGGCGGCGGAGGCGCAGGTCGGGGCGCTGGAGGAATACGGCAAGCGCGACCGGGTGGCGATGGTCGCCGCCAAGGCTCTCGGCGCCGGCCTGGTCGGCACGCCGGATACCATCGCCGAACGCATCCGGCACTATCGCGAGATCGGGATAACCTGCCTGATGATCCACTTCCACCCGATGCTCGACGGCCTCGACCGGTTCATCCGGGACGTCATGCCGCTGGTCGGCGCGCCGGCGCGGGCCGCCGTCGCGGAGTGACCCTCACTTCAGGGGCTCGTCGTCCGGCGATCCCAGGTGCTTCAGCAGCCACCGCTCCACCGGATGCATCACGACCAGCATCAGGAACGTCAGCACGACCCCGATCAGCACCAGCTCCCAGGCGGCAAGCGCACAGGCGACCCCCAGGGTGGCCGTAACCCAGACGGTGGCGGCCGTCGTGAGCCCTTCGACGTCGCGCGTGCTCTGGTTGCGCATGATGGCGCCGGCGCCGATGAAGCCGACGCCGGCCAGCACGCCCTGGATGATGCCCTGCACGACGCGGCTAAGCGCGTCGGGGTGGTGCTCAAGCCCGCGGAACTCGACCGTGCCTACGGCGATCAGGGCGGCGCCCAGCGACACCAACCCCAGCGTGCGCATGCCGGTCGGCTTGCCGTTGACGTCGCGGTTGAGCCCGATCGCCATGCCGACCACCGCCGCCGCCACCAGGCGCAGCAGCGGGTCGAGCAGCTCCTCGTGCAGCGCCGGCACGGCGCCCGGGTCAGGCCGGCCGGCCCTCGGCGTTGGCGCTGCTGACGGGCAGCTCGGCGACGCGGATCTCCCCGCCGCCGCAGCGCGCCACGATCGCGCGCGCCTTCGCTTCGTCATCGGGCTCGCGCAGCGTGATCCACAGGACGATGCCGCCGGCATCGAGCTGGCGCTGCAGGAAGTCGTCGTGCTTCTTGTCGGCCGTCAGGCCCAGCGCCTCCACGGCGGCCGCCGCGCCGCCGCCGGCCACCGCGGCGCCGATCACCGCCACCGCGACGGCGCCACCGGTCATGATGGTGGCGCCGGACGCGACGAAGGCCGCGACCACGCCGGCCATGCCGGCTGCCATCGTGCGGGTCTGGCGGATGTCGCTGTCGGACACCACTGCGGCGTGCTCGGCCACAGGCTTGTCGTCCAGCAAGTCGCGCTGCGCCAGCATGCTCAGGTCGGCGCGGTCCCAGCCGTGCGTGGTCAGCTCGTTGACCGCCGCCTCAAGCGATTCGGCGGACTGGAACGTCGCCGTCATCTCGCGAACCGTCTCGGCTGCCATCGTT
>JBFWQM010000092.1:0-18270 GCA_050249455.1 Rhodospirillaceae bacterium
GTAGCGGGCGTGCTTCTTCACGTTGACCATCGACAGCACGATGCCGGCCAGGTCGCAGCCGGCATCGACGATCTGCTTGATGCCCATGGTGGCGACCTCGCGGCGGGTCTCCGCCCAGCGAACGATGAACACCGTCTTGTCGGCGATGCGCGCCAGGATGCGCGAGTCGCTGACCGCCAGCACCGGCGAGGAGTCGAGGATCACCATGTCGAACTGCTCCGACAGCTGGGCCACCACGCGCTTGAAGTGCTCCGACGACAGGAGGTCCGACGGCGTCGTCGGCGAGCCGCCCGAGGCGATGATGCGCAGGTCCGAGCTGCGGTCGTGCTGGATCACTTCCTCGAGGCTCGCTTCGCCCGCCAGGCACTCCACGAGGCCCGGCTTGATCGCGACCTTGAGGTTGCGATGCACCTGCGGCCGGCGCAGGTCGCAATCGACCAGCACGACGCGCTTCTGGCCGGTCCGCGCGATCATGCGTGCCAGCGAGATGGAGAGCGACGTCTTGCCCTCGCCCGGCAACGAGGAGGTCACCAGCACCACCCGCGGCGGCCGGTCGACGTTGGACAGCAGGAGCCCGGCATAGATGGCGCGGATCGACTCGCCGAACGCCGAGACCGGCTTCTCCAGGATGTAGTCGTGCGGCGCCTTGCGCGACGGCCCGAGCCCCGGGACGATGGGGATCAGACCGAGCGCGGTGGCGCCGGTGAGCTGCTCGACCTGCTCCATGCTGCGGAAGCCGTGGTCGAGCTTTTCCAGCAGCGCCACCATGGCGAGCCCGACGACCATCGACAGCAGGAACGCGACCCCGACGAACATCACCGGGTTCGGGAACGACGGGACCGCCGGCACGTCGGCGCGCGAGATGATGCGCGCGTCGGGCTGCTGCATCTCCTGCTGCTCGCTGGTTTCCTTGAAGCGGCCCAGGAACGTCTCGTAGAGCGTGCGGTTGGCGGTCGCCTCGCGCTGCAGGGCGCGCAGCTGCACCTCGTCGCGGTTGGCCTCGGCGGCTTGGCCCTCGACCTGGCGCAGGCCGGAGCGGATCGTCTCCTCGCGCGCCTCCGCGACCCGCACCTCGTTGCGCAGGCCCTGCACGATCTTGCCGACCTCCGCGTTGATCTTCGCGCGCAGGTCGCGCAGCTCGGCCCGCATGTTGATCATGCGGGGATGGCGCTCGCCGTAGTCCTGCGACAGCTCGGCCATCTTGCGCTGGACCTCGGTCTCCTGCTCGCGCAGCCGCGAGATGAGGGGGGAGGACAGCACCTCGCTGACCGACTCCTCGCCGCCGGGGGTGCGCATGGCGTTCTGCACCTGCGACAGGCGCGCCTGCGCCTCCGCGCGCTGGGTGCGCGCCTGGATCAGGGCGGAGTTGAGCTCGCCGAGCTGCTGGGCGCTCATCGTGACGCCGCGGCCTTCCAGGAGGCCGGACCGGCGGCGGTAATCCTCCACCGCGCGCTCGGAAAACTCGACCCGCTCGCGCAGGCCGGTCAGCCGTTCGTTCAGCCACACGGTGGCCCGCTTGGTCGCCTCGAACTTGGCCTCGAGCTGCTCGACGATATAAAGGTCGGCCAGCGTGTTGGCGGCGGCCGCCGCGGTGTCTGGATCGTTGGAGCGGAATGAGATGTCGATGACCCGCGAGCGCCCCTTCATCTCGGTGCGCAGGCGGCGCAGGAACTCGTCGACGACGGCGACGCGGGCCCGGTCGAGCTTCTCCTCGGGGGTCAGCTCGGGCGCCGGCGGCCGGAAGGCGGCGAACATCGCATCCACTTCCGGCGGGATGACCTGATCGAGCCCCAGGGTCTTGCGCCAGTCGCGCTTGGGCAGGAGCTCCTTGTTGAATTCCGGGTTCTCGGCGAGGTTCAGCCGGGCGACGACGCGCTCGATCAGCGCGCGCGACCGCAGCACCGCGACCTCGCTCTCGATGGTGAAGATGTCGGGCGGCAGGCCGGAGACGACCGCCTGGATGTCCACCACCTTGCGTTCGCGCGGCTCCACCATCACCGAGGCGGCGGCGGTGTAGCTCGGCTTGAGCTGGTAGGTCACGACCGCGGCCAGCGTGGTCAGCACCATGATGGTGCCGAGCAGCAACGCCTTGCGCCGCCACAGCCGGCGCATGATCTCGCGGACGTTGACCTCGTTCTTCGGAAGGGGCGTCGCCAGGAAGCGGCGGACCTTCTCGTCGAGAACCGCCGGAGACCCCGGCTGCCTGTCTGACATCAAACCCGTGTCCAAGCTGGAACGCCCCGTATCACTGACCGGGGCACCGCCCGGCTCGCTTTCCGAAATCGCCTGCGTCTCGGGAGCAGGTTATCAGCCGCGTGGTTAGCGCCGCCTTAATCTCGATGGGACCGCAACTCAGAAGAAGCGCTCCGGCACCTCGATCACGTCGCCGGGCAGCACCAGGGAATCATGATTGGCCCGCTGCTTGGCGCGCGCACTGTCGTTGGCGCGCGTGATGAACACGCTGTTCTCGCGCGCGCGGTAGGTGTAGCCGCCGGCCAGCGCCACAGCGTTGATGATCGTCATCCCGTTCACGTACGCGTAGCTGCCCGGGTTCTTCACCTCGCCGATGATGTAGAACGGCCGATAGTTCAGGACCTCGACCGTCACCCGCGGGTTGCGCAGGTAGTCCGGCTTCAGCTTGTCCGCGACCATGGCCTCGAGCTGCCGGATGGTCGTGCCGCCGGCCTTCACCGTCCCGATCAGCGGCAGCGAGATCGAGCCGGTGCCGTCGAGGTACACGTCAGCCGACAGGTCGTCGTGCCCGAAGACCTTGATCTTGATGTGATCGCCGGAGCCGAGCTGGTACTCCGCCACCACGTTCGACGCAGCCGGTTCCTGACCCTGGGCGAGGGCGGGCCCCACCGTCAGCCACGTCCCCAACAGGGCGACCGCAAGGCAGCCGAACAACTTTCGTAACAACATGCGCAACCGTCCCCGACACATCCGCATCGCACGTTCGTCGTCAGAGCGACGTCGGTGCGGCCCCCGGACGTGTCGGAAACCGAAGCCGGCGTCGCCTTAGAGCTGACCCTGCAGGCGTAGGAGAACGGTGTTGCGATCGTAGTCCTGACCGGCGACGTTCGAATCGCGGACCTCGTACCCGTAGCCGAGGGTAACGTACAGGTATCGATTTAACAGATACTTGCCCGAAATGCCGAACCGGTAGAAATCGTCCTCCCGCGAAATGCCCTCGTAGTCGTTCTTCGCGTATCCTGCATTCGCCGAGAGGATCAGGTTGCGCAAAAGCTCGTGATCGACGTTGGCGCGCATGTCGGTGGCGAAATAGCCCGACGCGCCGCCGAGCGTCGTCTCCTCGATCGTGCGAGAGATACGGAAGCGCGCCGAGGTGAGCTGCGTGACATTCCACGTAAGGCCCATCCCGTAGGTCGGGCCGTCGATGTCGGTCAACCGCGTGTCGTCATAGCTCTGCGACCGCCAGCCGAAGAAGAAATCGCCGAAGATCAGGCCGGTCAGATCCACCTGCGCGCCGCCGATGATCTCGTAGCCGTCCGAGCTGCGCTCGAAGCCGATGTCGTCGAAACGGTCGTCGTAGTCGCGCTTGTTCAGGGTCAGGCGGATGAACGCCTCGTACTCCTGCTGGATCTGGTAGGAGGTCTGCAGCGCGAGCAGCCACTCGTTGCGGTCGCGGTCGTCCTGGTTGACGCGCAGCCCGCCGGCGACCTCGGTATCGTCGAAGTCGAAGCGGTTGAGCGTGCCGTCCAGGCTGACGCCGAAGCGGCCGAACCGGGCCACGCCGCCCACGGTCGGCGACAGCACGTTGTAGATGGTCGGCTCCAGGCCGAACACGTCGTCGGGCGAACCGCGCTCCTCGTGCTGGCGGCGGTAAGTGAAGCCGCCGCGCAGGAACGATTCCGGCCGCGAGGAGTCGCCCACCACGTCCAGCCGCCCGTTGAAGCCGGCGGCCAGGTCCTCGTAGTTCTCGCCGTCGTTGTCGGCGTAGAACGCGAAATCGCCCTGGAAGAAGGCCCGTGCCCCGTGGCGCGACCACTGGGAGATCAGGTTGAGCGAAGGCTGGACGTGGGTGATGAAGTCGTCGGTTTCCAGCCCGTCGTCCTGCGCGAAGATGTTGCTGTTCCACTCTTCGCCGACGGTGAGCTGGGGAAACAGCAGGAAGCCGCCGACCGGCACGCCCAGCGGATCGAGCTCGGGCCGCGGCCGGTCGATCACGCCGCGCCCCCGCTCCAGATATTGCGCATCGGCCGTCGAAGGAAGCACCGAAAACGCGACCCCGGCGACCGCGAAAAAGCCGGCCGCAAGCAGTGTCTTACGATTCTTGGTTAACGGCATCAGCCCCACCCATGCCTTTGAGGTCGAAGGAAGCTACATTTTTCAGGGGTTTGGTTTCAAGAAAGTTAACCTTCCCGGCATCACCGGGAAGGTTAACGTGGCAGAAAAGTCGCAGTGGTGGGGCGCGTCGCGATCAGAAGGTGGAGACGGAAACCGCCGCGTTGCCTTCCGTGATGTTCGGATTGTCGCCGGCGCCCGGCGCGCCGCCTTCGGTCGGAGCGGGACCGGCGAGCTGGCCGCCGGCCGCCGGGGCGATCAGGATGTCGCGCTGGTTGTTGATCTGGCTGATCTGGTCCGGCGACACGCCCGAGACCTGGCTGATCGCCAGCGCCAGCTCGACCGGATTGCCGCGGAAGGTCTTCAGGCCGGCGATCGCGCCGTAGATGGCGGACGCCGCGGCGGGATTGGCTTCGGTCGCTGCGACCGCAACGTTGATCTCGCGTCCCGGCGCCTTCATCGCACCGACCAGCGCCGCCTGGACCGCCAGGCCCTTGTTGCGCAGCACGAAGCACTTCACCAGCGCGTCCGCCTGGCCCGGGTCTTGCGACACCAGCGTGTCGAGCGCCTGCAGGTCGCCCTTCTGGCCGGCGTCTTCGCATGCCGTGAGCTGGGTGCCGCTCAGGGCGGCATGCGCGCTCGTCGCGCCGAGGCCGATCGCGCCGAAACCGACTAACGCCGCGCAGGCCAGCGTCTTCAGCATCACTCTCATCGCCACTCACTCCTGACAACCCGCACCGGGATCGCACGCACCGCTGCGGCCGAACCCTTCAGCACCACCATTCCTATAACAAAGATCAGGCAAATGATCAATTCGCCCTGATGCATTTGGCGAGAACACCCATAGAACATTAACCATGATATTAACATGGGGACGCGAAAAGGCCGAGTCGTTCAGGGCGAAGCGCCAGTCGAGAAGAAATCACGATGGTAAACAGCCATGATCAACTCCGACTGAAGACACCACCGATGACAAAGGCGATCAAAGAACTTGACCCGCCGGACGGCGCGACATTTTCACATTAACGATTGACTTCGCCGCTTCGGATTCATCCGGAGCGGCCGCTGAATCCTAGCGCGCGCCGCGTCCGCGGACGACGGCGCCGAATGTCCGCACCAGAATATGCAGGTCCAGCCACAACGACCAGTTGCGGATGTAGTACGTATCGAGCGCTTCCTGGACATCGAGGTCGCCGTCGCTGCGCGCCTCGACCTGCCACAGGCCGGTCAGGCCGGGCGGCACCGACTGGCGGATCGCACGGAACGCCGGCGGAAATTCCTGCAGATGGTATTCGGGGAACGGCCGCGGCCCGACCAGGCTCATGTCGCCGTGCAGCACGTTCACGAGCTGGGGCAGTTCGTCGAGGCTCGCGCGGCGCATGAACTCGCCGATGACCGGCAGCACGCGCGGGTCGTTGCGCAGCTTGAAATACTGCATCCACTCGCGCTTGGCCTCGGGGTTGTCGTCGAGGTATCGCGCCAGCCGCGCGTCGGCATCGCGGTACATCGAGCGCAGCTTCAGGACCCGGATGTCGCGGCCCTGCTGCCCTTCGCGGACCTGGACGTAGAACGGGTTGCCCGGGCTGATCAGCGCGACCGCGGCGGCCAGCGCGAGGGTGACCGGCAAGGCGACGATGAACAGCGGCACCCCGACCAGGTAGTCGAGCCCGCGCTTGATGACGCGGTTGCGCCGCAGCAGCAGGTTCTTCTTGATCTCGAGGCCGAGGATGCCGCCGATGTCGCGGGTCGACACCCAGAGGCTCTGCATCCCGGCGAGGTCGGGCACAACCACGATGTTTGGGAATGGCAAATTGGCGGTCATTTCCGCAATGTGCGCGCCGCTCGCCTCCGGCACAGCCAGCACGGCCAGCCGCACGCGCCCGGCGAGTTCGCGGCCGTGCCGCAGCGGCCCCAGCACCGGAAGTTCCTCGATCCGGCCGCCGGCGAGCCGCGGCTCGTCGTCGAGGAAGCCGATCGGCACCAGCCCGAGCTCGGGATGCAGGCGCAGGTTCCGGGCCACCGCGCGCCCGGTCTCGCTGGTGCCGATCAGCACGACCGGCGTGCCCCACAGCCCCGCGTGCCCAAGCGCTGAGCGCACCCACGCCGTCGACAGCGGCATGACGAACATCGCCAGCACCCAGGCGGCGAGCAGGATGCCGCGCGACCAGCTGCCGCCCTGCACCAGGTAGTCCCAGCCGATCAGGATGGAGAACACCGCCGTGGTCGCCACCACCCGGCGGCGCAGCCGCTCCACCGCGCCGATGCCGTAGCCGGGATAGAGGCCCAGGAGGTAATAGGCGACCGGCACGACCAGGAGGCCGGCGGCCAGGCCCTGGTAGATACCGCTCGAGATCTCGATCGGAAACCAGACCGCCGCCGCTTCGCGCAGAAACAGGCCGGCATAGAGACAGGCTTCCAGCGCCGCGATATCGACGGCGACCAGGAGCAACGGCACCCACCAGCGCTCGCGAAACGCCACCGGCGCGGCAACGACCTCCAGCGCCGTGCCGGACAGCCCGGCCGCCGCGGCGGTCTGCGCTGCGCCGGGCTGGACGGTCATCGCGGAGTCTCGGGCGCGGTCATCGGCCGGGCGGCCGTCAGACCGCGACGCGGCCCCTGCTGGCGCCGGTCATCTCGTCGTAGATCCAGCGGTAGGTTCGCTCCAGCCCGTCCTCGAGGCTGGTCGCCGGCTCCCAGCCGAGGCGGGCGCGGATCAGGGTGTTGTCGCTGTTGCGCCCACGGACGCCCTGCGGCTTGGTCAGGTCGTAGCGGCGGCGCACCTTGATGCCGGCGATCCGCTCCACGATGTCGACCAGGCCGTTGATGGTGACCAGGTGATCGCTGCCGATGTTCAGCGGCTCGACGATGTCGCTGCGGGTCAGCCGCAAGGTGCCCTCGACGCAGTCGTCGATGTACATGAAGCTGCGGGTCTGCTCGCCGTCGCCCCAGATCTCGATCTCGGGCTTGCCGCCGAGCTTGGCCTCGATGATCTTGCGGCAGACCGCCGCCGGCGCCTTCTCGCGGCCGCCGTCGAAGGTGCCATACGGGCCATAGCTGTTGTGATAGCGCGCCACCCGGGTCTGAACGCCGAAATCCTCGCGGAAATGGCGGCACATCCGCTCGCTGAAGAGCTTCTCCCAGCCGTAGCCGTCTTCCGGCTGCGCCGGGTAGGCGTCGGCCTCGCGCAGCGGCACGACGTCGGCGCTCTCCTGCTTGTCGATGTTGTAGACGCAGGCCGACGACGAGTAGAAGAACCGCCCGACGCCGGCGTCGCGCGCCGCCAGCAGCATGTGGGTGTTGATCAGCACCGAGATCATGCATTCGGCGCGGTGTGCGGTGATGAATCCCATGCCGCCCATGTCGGCAGCGAGGTTGATGACCGTCGTGGCGCCGTCGGCCGCGGCGCCGCAGGCGTCACGCTCGCGCAGGTCGAGCTGGCGGTTGTCGGCGTCGGGAAACAGCTGGTACCACTCGCCGAACGGCTTGACGTCGACCGAACGGATCCGGGTGAAGCCCTGGCGCAGCAGGGTGGCCACCATGTGGCCTCCGATGAAGCCGCCGCCGCCGGCGACGACGATCAGATCGTTTTGACGCATGGACAGGTACTCCGCATTGCGACGCATTTAGCCGGCGCGCGAAGTCGATGCAGCGCGCGCCGGCCGATTAAGCCCTATTTCACGGACACATTGCTATCGTGAGAAAGTAAATGGAACGTGTTTTACGGTAAATGACCGCCGTCATTAATACTTTCGCACAGTCCACCGGGGATTCCCGCGGCGTGACGCCAGACCCTCCCGAGCGCACCTCCGTGCTGGGCATCGGCATCAGCGCGGTCAGCCTCGCCTCCGCCACCGACATCATCTTGGGATGGGTGGCCCGGCGCGACCGGCACTTCGTCGCCGTCACCGGCGTCCACGGGGTGATCGAGGCGCAGCACGACCCGGAGTTCAAGTTCATCCTCAACGAGGCCGGCCTGTGCGTCCCCGACGGGATGCCGATGGTCTGGCTGTCGTGGCGCGCCGGCCGGCGCGAGGTGACGCGCGTGTTCGGCCCCGACATGATGCTCGCCGTCTCCGCCGCGCTGGCGCGCATCGGCGGCCGGGCGTTCTATTACGGCGGCCCGCCCGGCGTCGCAGAAGAGCTCGCGGCGGCGATGGCCGCCCGCTTCCCCGGCCTCGTCACCGCCGGCTGCTACACGCCGCCGTTCGGCGCGCTGTCCGACGAGGAAGAGGCCGAGATTCAACGCACCATCGACGACGCCGCGCCGGACGTCGTCTGGGTCGGCCTGTCGACTCCGAAGCAGGAACGCTGGATGGCACGGTTCCGGCCGCGGCTGAAGGCGCCCGTGCTGCTCGGGGTCGGCGCGGCGTTCGACTACAACACCGGGCGCATCCGCCGCGCGCCGCCGTGGATGCAGCGGTCGGGCCTGGAGTGGTTCTACCGGCTGGTGCAGGAGCCGCGCCGGCTGTTCCGCCGCTACGCCCGCAACAACACGCTGTTCGCCTATTACCTCCTGTGCGAGCGGCTGCGGCTGCGCAGCTTCGACCAGCCGCCCGCCTTCGACCTGGACGCGGTGTTGGCGGCGCCTTCGATCGACGGCGGACGCCGCGACGTCCTGGGCGTCGCGGTCAATGCGGTGAACTACCGCGCCGCGGTGGACCGCATCGTGTCGGCAGCGGCCGACCGCCGGCCGCTGTCGGTGTCGCTGTCGGCGGTGCACAGCGTGGCCACGGGCGCAATCGACCCGGTGCATCGCTGGCGGCTCAACCGCCTCGACATGGTGATCCCCGACGGCCAGCCGGTGCGCTGGGCGCTCAACCTGCTGCACCGGGCGGGGCTCGCCGACCGGGTCTACGGTCCCAAGCTGATGTGCCTTTTGTGCCGGGAGGCGGCGGCGCGCGGCCTGCCGGTCTATCTCTACGGCTCGACGCCCGCCGTGCTCGCCAACCTGGAGCGCAACCTGGTCAAGCGCTTCCCCGGCCTCGTCGTCGCCGGGCGCGAGCCGTCGCAGTTCCGCGTCCTCACTCCGGCGGAAGCCGAGGATGCGGCCGCGCGCATCCGCGCCGCCAGGCCCGCGATGGTGTTCGCCGGCCTCGGCTGCCCGCTGCAGGAGATCTGGGCCTACGAGAACCGCGACCGCATCGGGGTGCCGCTGATCGCCGCCGGGGCGGCGTTCGACTATCTGGCCGGCCACCTCCCGCAGCCGCCCGAGTGGATCCAGCGCCGCGGCCTGGAATGGCTGTTCCGCCTGGTCCAGGAGCCGCGGCGGCTGTGGCGGCGCTACATGCTGCTGAACCCGGTCTATCTCGGGCTGGTGGCGCTGCAGCGGCTGCGCCTCATCCGGCTCGACCCGGAGGCGGCGGTGGCGCCGCGCCTGCCGACCAACGTCGGCTGAGCCAGGCGGCGGCGAGGACCGCGAGCATCGGATCGACCGGCAGCCGGAAGCGCAGCCGGGTGAAGAAGACCGCGTATGCGAGCGCGACCGCGAGGTACGCCCACAGCAGGCAGCGCTCCTCCGCCGCGAGCGGCCGCCGCCGCGCCCCGGCGAGCCGCAGGATCGCCCCGCCCGCCAGCACCGCATAGCCCGCCCACAGCACCAAGGTCCGGCCGCGCCCTGCCCCGTCCGCGTCGGGGCTCGCCGGCAGAAACCAGTGCGCCAGCTTGGCGAGGTAGTGTCGCGCGGCGGCCGCCGGCTCGGCGGCGATGCGGCCGAGCGCCAGGGCGGTGAAGTAGCGCTCGTTGGCGAACTCGTCGGTCTCCGGCGCCCACAGCTCGTACTCGGTGACGTCGACCGCCGAGCCGCTGCCCGCTGTGGCCGCCGGCGCGTTGCCGACCAGGAGCGCCGAGCCGCCGCTGGTCGCCACCGGCGCGAAGCGGTCGAACACCAGCGCGTTGCGAAGGGTCCAGGCGCCCACGACAACCGCCGCCACCGCTGCCGCGCCGGCCAGCGCCCGCCACCGCGCCCCGCGGCGGCGCAGATAGTCCGCCAGCGGCAGCGCCACGACCGCATAGGGCGGCGCGGTCAGCGCCAGCGCGCCCAGCGCCGCGCCGGCGCCGGCGAGCCGTCCCCTGCCCGCCCCGAACGCAAATGCGCAGACGAGGGCGATCAGGAAGCCGGCCAGGGTCTGCGGATAGAGCGCCGTCGCGCCATAGGCGAGCGGCGGGTAGCACAGCACCAGCGCCGCCGCCGTCCAGCCCGCACCGGGCCCCGCCACCCGCGCCGCGATCCGCGCCCACAGCAGCGCGGTCGCGCCCAGCAGCGCGACCTGCGCCAACCGCACCGCCACGGGATGGTCGGCGACCGCCACGACGGCGGCGACGAAGAACGGGTAGCCGGGCGGCTCGAACGCGGTCGAGCCCATCGCGCGGTAGCCGAAGACGCCGGCGGAGGCGAGGTTGCGCGCGATGCCGAGGTGGATGTCCTCGTCCCAGTAGCGCAGCGCCGGACCAAGCAGGACGGCGTAGGCCGCCGTCGCCGCCAGGGCGGCCACGGCTAGGCCGCCGGCGATCAGCCGGACGCGCCGGTCGGTCGGTGCCCGCATGGGTTCCATGGCGGATCGATACAGGCCTCGGGTGCGTCGGCGCAACGGCGGCGGCGATCCAAACCGGCTCTTAACGCTTGGCCGCCATGATCGCCGCGTTTTGTGCTAAGAGGCTCGCCGCCCGAGGAGACCGGCCATCGAACGGCACAAGTTCATACCCAGGACCCGCCAGGTGGTGCGGATCGACGAGGTCGTGCGCCTGGCACGCGGCCGGCGCGTCCTGCACATCGGCATGGGCGGCTATATCGACGACCCGTCGAAGACCGACGAATACATCGCCCTCGACATGGCGCGGTCGCTGCACGCGCGGCTGGCCGGCACGGCGAAGGAGCTGGTCGGCTTCGACGTCAACCCGGTCGTCGTCGAGGCGATGAAGAAGCTGGTGCCGTGCGAGTACGTGGTCGGCGACCTGACCGAGCCCGGCCTGCCGGAGCGCATCGGCGCGCGCTTCGACCTTGTGGTGTTCGCCGAGGTCATCGAGCACCTGGACTGCTTCCGCGAGGCGCTGAGCAACATCCGCGGCCTGCTCGCCCCCGGCGGCGAGGTGGTGATCACCACCGCCAACGCCTATGCGCTGGAACGCATCGGCAAGATGGTGTTCGGCTACGAGGCGGTGCACGACGAGCACACGTCCTATTTCAGCTACATGACCCTGCGCCGCCTGCTGGCGATGAACGGCTACGAGATCACCCATTTCCGCTTCGCCTACGAGAAGCGCTACCGGTTCGCCGGCATGGCGGAGCGAATCGCGTATTATGCGATGGTCGGCACGGGCCGGCTGCTACCGCAATTCTCCGAGGGCGTCGTCCTGTCGGCGCGCCCGATCGCGGGCCCGGCTATCGCGGCTTGAACCACGGCGGAGCGCCTGGGTGCGCATCCTCTACACCCACAACTTCTACCGCCAGGCCGGCGGCGAGGACGAGACCTTCGCCGACGAGATCCGCCTGATGCGCGCGCGCGGCCATTCGGTCACATCGTTCGAGACCTCGAGCGCCGCCCTGGAGGGCCGCAGCCGGCTGATCGCCGGCGTCGAGGGCGTGTGGTCGCTGCCGGCGGCGCGCACGATCGCCGAGCGGGTGCGCGCCGAGCGGCCCGATGTCGTCCATTTCCACAACACCTACCCGGTGCTGTCGCCGGCCGCGTTCCGCGCTGCCAACGCCGCCGGCGCGGCGGTAGTCCACACGCTGCACAACTTCCGCCATCTGTGCAGCCATCACGGCCTCTACCGCGACGGCCGGCCGTGCGAGGACTGCGTCGGCGCGCTGGCGCCGTGGCGCGGCGTCGTCCACGGCTGCAACCACAACGGCCGCTTCGCCGACGCACAGCTCGCGGTGACCGCTGCGGTCCACCGCCTGGCCGGTACCTATGCGCGCGCCGTCCACCGCTATGTCGCGCTGACCCCGTTCGCGCGCGATGTGTTCGTGCGCGGCGGCCTGCCGGCGGACCGGCTCGCGGTGCTGCCGACCTTTGTCGACCCCGACCCCGGGCCAGGTCCCGGCGACGGCGGCTACGCCCTGTTCGTCGGCCGTCTGACGGAGGAGAAGGGCGTCCGGCTGCTGCTCGAGGCATGGCGGCGGATCGGCGCCGCGCTGCCGCTCCGAATCCTCGGCGGCGGCCCGCTGGCGAGCGACGTCGCGGCCGCGGCGGCGGCGCTGCCCGGCGTCCAGTATCTCGGCCGCGTCGAACGCGCCGCGCTGGACGATCTCATCGGCAGTGCGGCGATGCTGGTGTTCCCGTCGCTGTGGTACGAGGGCACGCCGCGCACAATCGCCGAGGCGCTGGCCGCCGGCACCCCGGTGGTCGCCGCCGACATCGGCGGCATGGCGGCGATGGTCGCGCCCGGCGTCAACGGCGTCCGTTTCCGCGCCGGCGATGCCGACGACCTCGTGCGCGCCGTGCAGACGCTGGCCGCCAACCCGGCCGCGCTGCGCGCCGGCGCGCGGCGGTCGTTCGAGGAGTCCTACACCGCGGCGCGCCACTATGACGGCCTGGTCGCGATCTACCAGGCGGCGCTGGCGGCACGCGACGCGGCGCGCCCGGCCACCCGCGGCGCCGCGCCGGCGGTGCAGTCGTGATCCACGTCGTCACCGGCGCGGCCGGCTTCGTCGGCAGCCACCTGGTCGACGCGCTGCTGGCGCAGGGCGACCGGGTCGCGGCGGTCGGCAGCCTGCGCCTCGGCACCCGTGCCTTCCTCGCCGCCGCGCAGTCGAGCCCGGCATTCGGCTTCGCCGAGGCCGACTGCAGCGACGCCGCGGCGTTCCGCGCCGCGCTGCGCGGCCTGCTGCCCGACGGGCGCGCCGACATGATCTGGCACATGGCGGCCAACGCCGACATCCGCGCCGGCGTCGGCGACCCCGACGTCGACCTGCGCCACACCTTCCTGACGACGCACGAGGCGCTGCGGATGGCGCGCGAATTCGGCGTCCGCCGCTTCGCCTTCGCCTCCACCTCCGCGGTCTACGGCGAGCGGTCGGGCGCGCTGACCGAGGACTCCGGCCCGCTCAACCCGATCTCCAACTACGGCGCGATGAAGCTGGCGGCCGAGGCGGCGGTGAGCGCGGCCACCGCGCGCACACTCGACCGCGCCTGGATCTTCCGCTTCCCCAACGTGGTCGGTTCGCGCGCGACGCACGGGGTGATCTACGACTTCATGCACAAGCTGAAGGCCGACCCGACCACCCTTGAGGTGCTCGGCGACGGCACGCAGCAGAAACCCTATCTGCACGTCGCCGAGCTGATCGCCGCCGTCAAGTTCATCGTCGCGCGCGCCAACGACCGGCTCAACGTTTTCAACGTGTCGAGCCGCGGGCCGGGCACCACTGTGCGGTTCATCGCCGAGGAAGCGGTGCGCGTCGCCACGCCGGGCGCGCGCATCCGCTACACCGGCGGCGACCGCGGCTGGGTCGGCGACGTGCCGAAGTTCAGCTATTCGACCGACAAGCTCGCCGCGCTGGGATGGTCTGCGCCGCAGACCTCCGACGACGCCGTGCGCCGCGCGGTGCGCGAGACGGCGGCGGAGATCCTGGGTGTCTGACGGCGCCGGCGCGGCGATCCTGGCCGGCGGGCGCGGCACCCGGCTGGCCGCCGTGCTGGACGGGTTGCCAAAGGCGCTGGCGCCGGTCGGCGGCGTGCCGGCGGTGGAGCGCCAGCTCGCGATGCTGGCCGCGCAGGGCTTCCGCGACGTGCTGCTGCTGGTCGGCCACGGCCAGGCAGTCCTCCGCGACCGGCTCGGCGACGGCGCGCGGTTCCGCCTCGTGCTGCGCTACGCCGCCGACGACCCGCCGCGCGGCACCGCCGGCGCGCTCGCCGCCGCGCGCGCGCTGCTGGCGCCGCGCTTCGCGGTGCTGTTCGCCGACACGCTGCTCGACGTCGACCTGCCGCGCGCGCTGGCGTGGCATGCGGAACGCCGCGCCGACCTCACGCTGTTCGCGCATCCCAACGACCACCCGCAGGATTCCGACCTGGTCGCGGCGGACGAGGAGGGCCGGGTCACCGCGCTGCTGCCCTGCCCGCACCCGCCGGGCCTTAGTGCGCGCAACCTCGCCGCCGCCGCGGTCTATGTGATGGAGCGCGACGCGCTGCCGGCGTCGGACGCGCCGGCCGACATCGCCAAGGACCTGGTGCCGCGCCTGCTCGCCGCCGGGCGGCACGTCTTCGCCTACCGCACGACGGAGTACGTGAAGGACATCGGCACGCCGGCGCGGCTGGCGGCGGCGGAACGCGACCTCGCCGCCGGCCGGCCCGCCGCGTGCCGACTCGACCGCAAGCGGCCGGCGGTGTTCCTCGACCGCGACGGCACGCTCAACATCGACACCGGCTGGATCGACCGGCCGGCGCGGATGACCCTGGTGCACGACGCCGCGGCGGCGGTGCGGCGGATCAACCAGGCCGGCCGGCTCGCCGTCGTCGTTACCAACCAGCCGGTGATCGCGCGCGGCGACTGCACGGTCGAGACGCTGGACGCGATCCACGCCCGTCTGGAGACCCTGCTGGGCCGCGACGGCGCCTGGCTCGACGACATCCGCTACTGCCCGCACCATCCGGACGGCGGCATGCCCGGCGAGGTGCCCGAGCTCAAGGTGCGCTGCGACTGCCGCAAGCCGGCGCCGGGCCTGCTGCTCCAGGCGGCGGCAACGCTGCCGATCGACATGGCCGCGTCGTGCCTGATCGGCGACCGGCCGGCCGACGTCGGCGCTGCGCGCGCCGCCGGCGTCCCGGCCCTCGTCGTCGGCTCCAACGGCACCCAGCCGCCGCATCCGGCCGCGGCGGCGGAGGCCGACTTCGTGTTCGAGCGCATCGCGCAGGCCGCCGCGTTCGCCGTCGATGCGCTGCCCGCCGTGATCGGCTGCGCCCGCGACCTCGCCCGAGGCGTGCAGCCGGGCGACTGGGCGCTGGTCGGCGGCCCGGCCTTCGCCGGCAAGTCCACCCTGGCGCGCGGCCTGCGCTTCGCGCTGCGCGAGCGCGGCATCGCCGCCACCATCGTCTCGCTCGACCGCTGGATCCGGTCCTTCGGCGCGCGCGACGAGGACACGGTCGAGGGCCGGTTCGACATGCCCGGCCTCGCCGCGTTCCTCTACCGCCTGATTGCGCTCGACACGCCGGCGACCCTGCGGCTGCCGCGCTACGACCGCCGCCGCCGGATCGGCATGGCGGACGCGGACGCGGTAGACTTCGCCCCCGGCGACACCTTGATTTTCGACGGCGTGATCGGCTTCCTGCTGCCCGACCTTGTCCGCCGCGCGGCGGTGCGCGTGTTCGCCGACGCCGCCCCGGCGGTGCGCCGCGCCCGCTTCGCCGCCGACTATGGCGGCCGCGGGTTCGACGACGACCGCGTCGCCGGGCTGTTCGCGGCGCGCGAGCAAGAGGAAGTTAACCGGCTGCACACCATGATCGGCCTGGCGACCGCGGTCGTCCGGAGCGACCCCGATGATCATCAGCCAGACGCCGCTTAGGGCGAGCTTCGTCGGCGGCGGCAGCGACCTGCCGGCGTTCTACCGCCATTTCGGCGGCGCGGTGCTGTGCGCGGCGATCGACAAGTACGTCTACGTCACCGTCAACCCGAAGTTCGACCACCGCATCCGCGTCAGCTATTCGACGACCGAGGAGGTCGACCGGCCGGAGGACGTGCAGCACCCGCTGGTCAACGCCGTGCTGCGCAAGCTCGCCATCCCCGGCGCGATCGAGATCACCTCGATCGCCGACATCCCGGGCCGCGGCTCCGGCCTCGGCTCGTCGAGCGCGTTCACGGTCGGGCTGCTCAACGCCGTCCACGCCCACCGCCGCGACTACGTCGCCGCGCCGCAGCTCGCCGAGGAGGCATGCGACGTCGAGCTGGTGATGTGCGGCGACCCGATCGGCAGGCAGGACCAGTACGCCGCCGCGTTCGGCGGCCTGCGCCACCTGACTTTCCACGCCGACGACCGGGTGACGGTGGAGACGGTGGCGATCCCCGACGCGGCGCTGGCCCGGCTCAACGCGGCGCTGATGCTGTTCTACACCGGCACCGTGCGCGACGCGCGGCCGCTGCTGCGCCGCCAGGCCGACGCGGTGGCGGCCGACGCGGCGAAGCAGGACGCGCTGAAGGCGATGGCGGCGCAGGCGGCGCCGCTGCGCCGCGCGCTGGAGGCGGGTGAGGCCGACGCGCTGGGCGACGCGCTCGACGAGGCATGGCGGCGCAAGCGCAGCCTGTCGGACGGCATCGCGACGCCGGCGATCGACGACGCCTATGCGCGGGCGCGCGCGGCCGGCGCGGCCGGCGGCAAGCTGCTCGGCGCCGGCGGCGGCGGGTTCCTGCTGTTCTACGTGCCGCCCGACCGCCAGCCGGCGGTGGCACGCGCGCTCGCCGGGCTGAAGCCGGTGCCGCTGCGCATCGGCGTCGGCGGCAGCAAGATCATGCTCAACACCACCTGACGCGCGTGGAGACGTCGATGACCGACACCGAAGCGTTCGCGCGCGGCTACCTCGACCGGCTGAGGCGCACCCTCGACGCGGTCGATCCGGCCGCGCTCGCCGCCGCGGTCGACCTCGTCGAAGCGGCGTGGCGCGGCGGCCGGCAGGTGATCACCCTGGGCAACGGCGGCAGCGCGCTGACCGCGCTGCACTACGTCAACGACTGGAACAAGGGCGTGTTCGCGGCGACCGGCAGGCCGTTCCTCGGCCGGTCCCTGTGCGACAACATCGGCCTCGTCATGGCCTACGCCAACGACGTGTCCTACGCCGATGTGTTCGCCGCGCAGCTCAAGGCGACGATGCGCCCGGGCGACCTCGTCGTCGCGCTGTCGAGCAGCGGCGAGTCGGCGAACGTGCTGCGCGCGGTGGACCACGCCAACGACAACGGCGGCGTCACGCTCGGCCTGTGCGGCCACCGCGGCGGCCGGCTGCGCGCCGCGGCGCGCCACGCGATGTGGGTGCCGGCCGACGACACCCAGCTGGTCGAGGACGTCTTCGTCGCCTTCGGCCACATCGTGATGCAGCGGCTGTGCGGGATGGCGGCGGACGCGCCTACGCGCTAGCCGCCTGCGCCCGCGCGGCGGCGTAGATCTCCATCAGCATCGCGTAGTTGCGCTCTGGCGTGTAGAGCGCCTCGTAGCGGGCGCGCGCGGCGCGGCCCATCGCGGCCATCTCGCCGGGATGCTCGTGCGCCCACCGCATCTTCGCCGCGAGGTCGGCCGCGTCGCCCGGCGCGGCGAGCAGGCCGGTCACCCCGTCCTCGACGATCTCCGCCAGGCTGCCGATCCGCGAGGCGATCACCGGCAGCCCGCGCGCGAACGCCTCCACGATCACCATCGGGAAGCCTTCGTACCACACCGACGGCACCACGAGGTACGCGGCTGCCGCCATCTCGCGCGCCACCGCGCCGGCATCGATCCGGCCGAGCAGCGTCAGGTCCGGCGCGGCGGCGACCGCGACCGGTCCCTCGCCCGCGATCCGTAGCGGCACCGGCCCGCGCGCCAGCGCGGCGGCCAGCACGCCGATCCCCTTCTCCGGGCTGAGCCGGCCGACGAACAGCCCGCCGCTTCGCGCCTCCGGGCCGGCGGCGGCCGGCGCCGGCGAATCGAGGAAGTTGGGCTTCACCGCGATGCGCGCCGCGGGCAGGCCGCCGGCGACGAACTTGTCGCGCGCGAAGCCGGTCAGCGCGACATAGCGGTCGACCGCGCGGCGCCACGTGCCGGCGGCGCG
The DNA here is from genome assembly GCA_050249455.1 of Rhodospirillaceae bacterium. Lineage (GTDB taxonomy): Bacteria > Pseudomonadota > Alphaproteobacteria > MPNO01 > VGEU01 > JBFWQM01. Next base: position 18,027 of record JBFWQM010000092.1, read on the forward strand.
GTGGACGGTCAGCATGGTCGCCGCCGCGCCGGACGCCACCAGGCTGTCGCGGTAGCAGCGGTGGACGACGCCCGGCCACGGCACGGCGCGGCCGACGCAGTCCTCGCACACCGCGCCGTCGCGTAGGAGCTGCGCCTTGACGCAGAGGGTGCGGAAATTGTGCAGGGTCTGCACCACCGCCGCGCCGCCGTCGCGCGCCGCGGCATAGACCGCGGGCGAGATCAGCGGGAACGTGTTGTGGACG
>JBFWQM010000093.1:0-18194 GCA_050249455.1 Rhodospirillaceae bacterium
TGCACCGGCACGTTGGTCTTGCAGCGGAACGCGCCGACCGGGATGCGCTTGACGATGACGATGACGCTCTTGCAGTGCGGCGAGATGCGCTCGGGCGTCTGCGGCCAGCGCGGGTCGGGCGGGAAGGCGTTCAGCGTCGCGGCGCTGGCGATGCCGACCAGATCGGCGCCCAGATCCCGTGCAAGCTGCTTGACGGCGGCTGCGTCCAAGTTTCCCTCCCTGCGGGCGCACAAGGTCGCACAGCGGCCCGCGTCCGACAAGCCGGGCTCAGGCAGGCGGGAAGCCGAAATTCCACGCCACCGTCAGCCGCGGCCGGTCGCCGCGGTAGAGGTGGACGAAGTGGACGAGCTGGCTCGGGAAGCCGAACATCAGGCCGTCCGCCGGCGGCGGCATGACCGCGCGCGACAGCCGCTCCGGCTCCTGGTGGCAGCACGCCGGCATGCGCGGGTCGACGAAGGCGAAGCGGCCGTTGTGCGGGTTCGCTGGGTCGGGCGTGCCGAGGTCGAGGAAGTAGACGACGCTCAGCGAGGCGTTGACGTGGCTGTGCGGCTGGCCGTAGTCGCCCGGCGCCATGACGTTGACCCAGCTGTCGATCAGCCAGGCCCCGGGGTGCCAGCCGTTGCGTACGAAGGCCTGCGCGCGGGCGGCCAGCAGGTCGGCGGCGGGCAGGCCCCACGTCTCGATCCGGTGCGCCTTGGCGCCGCCCGACCCCGGCAGGAAGTCCGCCACCCCGGCCACCCGGGCCACGCAGGCGGCGATCAGCGGCGGGTGGAGCGGGGCGATGTCGGTGAAGCGGGTCGCCCGGATCAAGGGCTGCGCCACGTCCTCGATCCGCTGCCCGGACGGCCAAGCGGGCAGGTCTGCGCGTTCTCGCGCCGTAAGCTCGCCCATCGTCGGCGGCTCCCGTTCGTTCCCCCGAGGCAGAGGATGGACCGGGCCGGGCCGGCTGTCGAGGCTAGAGCCAGCCGCGGCGCTTGAAGATGGCCAGGGGGATGATCGCCGAGATCACCATCAGCGCCAGCGCGAAGGGATAGCCGAACGCCCATTTAAGCTCGGGCATCAGTTCGAAGTTCATGCCGTAGACGCTGGCGATCAGGGTCGGCGGCAGGAACACCACGGCGGCAATCGAGAATATCTTGATGATGGCGTTCTGCTCGATGTTGATCAGGCCGAGCGTCGCGTCGAGCAGGAAGTTGACCTTGTTGGACAGGAAGGCGGCCTGGTCGCTCAGCGAGCGCACGTCGCGGTCGATGTTCTTGGCCCGACTGCGCAGCTCCTTCTTCTCGTTCTCGACCGGGGCCTGGGCGAGGAACAGCAGCAGGCGGTCGACGGTGAGCAGGCTTTCCCGCGACTGGGTGGCGATGTCGCCGTTGCGCCCGATCCGTCGCAGGGTGGCGCGCAGGTCGATCTTCGGCCGGGAGTCTGTCGAGGCGTCGAAGATCGCGCGCGAGATGCCGTCGATGTCGGCCCCGACCCGCTCCAGGATGTCGGCGGTGCGGTCGATGATGGCGTCGAGCAGCGCGAACAGCACGGCGCGGCCGCCGCGGCACAGGGCCGGCGTCCGCTCGGCGCGGCCGGCGACGACGCGGAACGGCTGCGGGTCGGCGTAGCGCAGGGTGACCAGCGTGTCGCCGGCCAGGATGAAGGTGATGGCCGTGCTCTCCGGGTGCGGCGTATCGGCCTTGAACACCATCATCGCGGTCATGAAGAGGCTGCCGTTCTCCTCGTAGAGGCGGCTCGACATCTCGATTTCCTGCTGCTCCTCGCGGGTCGGGATCTCGATGCCCAGCAGCTTCTCCACCGTCCGGCTCTCGTGCGCCACCGGCTCCAGGAGGTCGATCCACAGCGGCCGCGCCGGCAGGCGGTCGCCCTCGGCGCAGGGAACCAGCTGGGCCCCGGTCGGCCCGGGCAGATACACCTTGAGCATCCATCGTCCTCCCGCATGGCACGCGCGGCCTGCCGCCGTTGGTGCGCCCGGCGGCGGGCGGCGTCAAGGCCCGTCGGCGTGTCGCCGAGCCGGCGTGACAGGATCGGGGCGCGCGACTATCCTCCCGCCGAAATCGGCGCAACGGCGCACGGAATTGCCCTGACTGCGCGCGCCAGGCCGCCCGTCGAGAACCGGAACAGGAGAGGCACATGTCTATCGGTAGATATCTATCCATCGCCGGCGCCGCCGTTGCGCTGGCCTGGGCGGCGCCCGCGGCGGCGCAGACCATCCAGGTCAAGATCGCCCACGCCACCATCAACGACGTGCAGGACGAGTGGGCCAAGCGGCTCAAGGCGCGGCTGGAGGCGCGGTCGAACGGCCGCTTCCAGGCGACCGTCTACCCGGCGAGCCAGCTCGGCATCACGCCGCGCCAGGTCGAGGGACTGCAGCTCGGCACCATCGAGTTCATGGCCGCGCCGCCCCAGTTCCTGGTCGGCGTCGACCCGCGCTACCAGGTGCCTGCCGCGCCGGGCCTGTTCGACGACCTCGCCCATGCTAACCGCACGATCAGCGATCCGCGGGTGCGCGACGCCGTGCTGTCGATCGGCGAGGCCAAGGGGCTGGTCGGCGTCTCCTTCATCATCTACGGGCCGGGCGGGTTCCAGACCCGCGAGCCGCTGGCGAGCCCGGAGAGCCTCAAGGGCAAGAAGATCCGCGTGCTGGCCGCCGACGTGGAGGTCGAGCCGGTCAAGCACTATGGCGGCACCGGCGTGCCGATGGCGCTGGGCGAGCTCGCCGGCGCGTTGCAGCAGGGCGTGGTCGACGGCTCGTCCACCTCGCTGACGGTGGCGAGCGCGTTCAAGCTCGCGGCGGTGGCCAAGTTCCACACCGAGTCGGTGTGGCAGATCCATACCACGGTGGGCCTGGTCAGCAAGGTGTGGCTCGATCGCCTGCCGGCCGACCTGCGCAAGATCGTGATGGAGGAGAGCAAGGCGGTCGAGCCGGAGCTGTTCGACTGGATGGTCGCCTCCCAGGGCCGCGCCCGCGAGGCGTGGGCGCAGCTCGGCGGCCAGTACGCCGAATGGCCGGCCGCCGACCGCCCAAAGATGATGGCGACGCTGTCCGGCATCGCCGAGCGCATCGTCAGCAAGGACCCCGGCAGCAAGAAGCTCTACGACACCATGGTCATGGTGGCGAAGGAGAAGAAGTAGGCGGCACGGGGCGGGTCGCAACGGCCCGCCCCGCCTATCCGGCCTGGACCTTCGCCAGATAGGCGCGGATGCGCGACGCGTTCTTGCCGAGGTCGCTGCGGCCGAGGCGGGAGACCGAGCGGACGTCGATGCGGCTGCCGGCGCCGTCGGGGGTGACGCGGATGACGATGTCGTCGATGAAGCCGAACCAGCGGGTTCGGTCGGAGGCCTCGATGCGGCCGTCCGCCGGCGCGGCGGCGGCGACCGTCCAGCCCAGCGCCTGGGCCGCGGCCAGCGCGCGCTCGAACGCGCGGGCCGGCGGGTCGGGCAGGCGCAGCGGCTGGATGTCGGGATAGGATTCGGCCTGCCGCGCGGCGACGGCGGGCCCGCCATAGGCGGCGCCGTTGGGCGCCTTCTGCCGCGTCTCCAGCAGCGCGACGAACGCCGGCGGGTTCGCGGTGTCGGTGGTGATGTCGTGGATCGGCGGCACCAGCCGGCCGATCTCCTGCCACGTCGAAAGCCATCCCATCAGCGCCAACCCCGCCGCCAGCGCCAGCGCGCCGACCATGACGCCGCGCCGCCGCCGGAAGATCGCGGCGACGCAGCCGATGAAACAGATCGCCGCGCCGGCCGCGGCGACCCAGCCGCTCCATTGCAGGACGGCGAACCCGGTGCGCAGCGGCCACAGGCCGAGGCGGTAGCCGAACCCGGACGACGCGGCGGCGGCCAGCGCCAGGAGCACCGAGGCGACGCCGGCCAGCACCAGGCGCGACCACGGCCGCCTCATCGCTTGCGCGCCGCGATGTGGAAGAGGTGCCAGTGCTTGGGCGTGCCGAGCGCGTCCTTGCCCGGCCGGTCGACCTCCTCGAAATGGTCGCGCTCGAACCGGGCGAGCAGCGCGTCCACCGCGGTGCGGTCGCAGATGGTGAGCAGCGGTCCCGCCCAGTCGTCGCGCGGGCCGAACAGCTGGCCGGCGAAGCGGCCGCCGGCGGGCAGGGAGTCCGCGATGCGCGCCCACAGCGCGGCGAAGCGGTCGGGCGCGCAGAACGGCAGCGCGAAGCTCGCGTTGACGATATCGACTGCCGGCCAGACGGCGTCCTCCATCCGCGCGCAGATCGTCTCCAGCCGGGCGCCGGCCGGCAGGTCGGGCCGCCGCCGCAACCAGTCGAGCGCGGCCGGCTCCGAGTCGATCGCGATCACGCGGAAGCCGCGGGCGAGGAGGGCGAGGGTGTCGCGACCCTCGCCGCAGCCGAGGTCGACGGCGATGCGGTCCGCCTTCTGCGGATGGTCCGCCTCCCACGCCGCCAGCGCGCGCACCAGCGTGTCGCGCGGCGGGTTGCCGGACACCGCCCGGTAGTAGTGCTCCCAGCCGGCGTCGATCGGGATGTTCACGCGACGTCCAGCTCGCACCACACCGGGGTGTGGTCGGACGCCTTCTCCCTCGCGCGCGGATCCTTGTCGATGCCGGAGCCGCGCAGCCGGTCGGCGGCCTGCGGGCTCAGCAGCAAGTGGTCGATGCGCAGGCCGTTGTCGTTCTGCCAGGCGCGGCCCTGGTAGTCCCAGAAGGTGAAGCTGTGCGGTTCCGGGTGCAGCGCACGGAAGGCGTCGGTCAGCCCGAGGTGGAGGAGGGCACGGAACCGCGCCCGCGATTCCGGCCGGCACAGCGCGTCGGCGGCCCAGCCGACCGGGTCGTAGACGTCGATGTCGGTCGGGCAGACGTTGTAGTCGCCGCCGAACACCGTCGTCTCCTCGTAGCGCAGCACGGCCTGCATATGGGCGTACAGCCGGTCCATCCAGGCGATCTTGTAGTCGAACTTGTCGCCCGGCGCCGGGTTGCCGTTGGGCAGGTAGATCGAGGCGACGCGCACGCCGGCGGTGAACGCCTCGATGTAGCGCGCCTGCTCGTCGCCGTCGTCGCCGGCCAGGCCGCGCGTCACGTCCTCGATCGGCGACTTCGACAGGATTGCGACGCCGTTGAAGTTCTTCTGGCCGTGCAGCGCGACGTTGTAGCCGAGGTCTTCGATCTCCAGCCGCGGGAAGTTGTCGTCGACCGTCTTGGTCTCCTGCAGCATCACGACGTCGGGCGCGGCCTCCTTCAGCCACTCCAGCACCCGCGGCAGGCGCGCGCGCACCGAGTTCACGTTCCAGCTCGCGATGCGGGTCATGAGATGTCCTGCCTCAATTCGTCATGGCCGCGCTTGTCACGGCCATCCGCGTGTTTTTCTTTGTTAATACGCGGGAGGGCGAGGGGCTGTCAGGCGCAAAAACGGAAAACGCGTGGATGGTCGGGACAAGCCCGGCCATGACGGTAGGGGGAAGGACGCGGAGGTTGCCGTCAGCCGACCGAGAATGAGGTGCCGCAGCCGCAGGTGGAGGTGGCGTTGGGGTTGCGGACGGTGAAGTAGGCGCCGATCAGCTCCTCGGCGAAGTGGATCTCGGCGCCGGCGAGGTATTCCCAGGAGACGTCGTCGATGGCGACCCGCGCGCCGTCCTGCTCGATCACACGGTCGTCGGCGGTCACCGCATCGTCGAACGAGAAGCCGTACTTGAAGCCGGAGCAGCCGCCGCCCGACACCGCGACGCGCATGACCATGCCGCGGTTCTCCGCCTCGTTCAGGAGGGCGGCGATGCGGCGTATCGCCTGGGGGCTCAGGGTCACCCCGGCGACGACGGCGGTCTCGGCTTCGGCCATAGAGTGTTCTCTCGCGCTGGCGACACAACCGTATTTAGGGAGGACGGGATAGCCGGTCAATCCGTGAAATCCGGTTAACCGGGCCGCAAAACCCCTGGAAAACCCACAATTCGCCCTTTGTGAGTCCACGCGGCAGGGGTTAGGGTGCCCGTCATGGCCACCATCGCCGGGAGCATCCGGGAGCGCGGGCACGCGCCCTACGCGTGCGATCCCGCACGCACGCGCGGCCGCCTGCATCCCGAGCCCGAGAGCGCGACGCGGACCGTGTTCCAGCGCGACCGCGACCGCATCATCCACTCGGCCGCGTTCCGCCGGCTGAAGTACAAGACCCAGGTCTTCGTCTACCACGAGGGCGACCACTACCGGACCCGGCTGACCCACAGCCTGGAAGTGGCGCAGATCGCCCGCTCGCTGGCCCGCGCGCTCGATCTCGACGAGGACCTGGCGGAGGCGCTGGCGCTGGCCCACGACCTCGGCCACACCCCGTTCGGCCACGCCGGGGAGGAGGCGCTGCAGGAGGTCATGGCCCCCTATGGCGGCTTCGACCACAACGGCCAGACGCTCCGCGTCCTGACCCGGCTGGAGGCGCGCTACGCCGCCTTCGACGGCCTCAACCTGACGTGGGAGACGCTGGAGGGGGTGGCCAAGCACAACGGCCCGCTGACGCGCTGGGCGGGCGACGCGGCCGGGCTGCCGTGGGCGGTCGCGGAATACGCGCGCGACCACGACCTGGAGCTGCATACCCGGGCGGGGGCGGAGGCGCAGGTCGCCTCGCTGTCCGACGACATCGCCTACCACACCCACGACATCGACGACGGGCTGCGCGCCCGCCTGTTCGGCATCGACGACCTCGCCGGGGTGCCGCTGGTGGGCCCGATCATCGGCGAGGTGGTGCGGCTCTATCCCGGCCTGGAGCAGCCGCGGCTCATCCACGAGACGACGCGGCGGCTGATCGATCTGTTGGTCAACGACCTGCTGGCGGAGACGCGGCGGCGGCTGCGCGCCGCAGCGCCGCGCAGCGCCGAGGCGGTGCGCACGCTCGACATGCCGGTGGTCGCCTTCTCCGACCCGGTCGCGGCGCAAAGCCGGGACTTGAAGGCGTTCCTGTTCGCCCGTATGTACCGTCACTACAAGGTCAACCGGATGACCAGCAAGGCGCGCCGCGTGGTGCGCGACCTGTTCCGGTTGCTGCTGGCCGAGCCCGAGTGCCTGCCGACCGAATGGAGCCGGCCGGCGCTGGCGGCGGGCGAGGCGGAGCGGGCGCGGCTGGTCTGCGACTACATCGCCGGGATGACCGACCGCTACGCGCTCGACGAGCACCGGCGGCTGTTCGACCTCTACGAAAGCAACCGATGAACGTCTTCCAGGCCTTTCGCGAGCGGATCGTCGGCGCGCTCGCCGCGCTGGCGGAGGCCGGGGCGCTGCCCGCCGGGCTCGACACCGCGCGCGTGAACGTGGAGCCGCCGCGCGACCCCGCCCACGGCGACCTCTCGACCAACGCCGCGCTCGTGCTTGCCAAGGACGCCAGGATGAAGCCGCGCGACATCGCGCAGCTTCTTGCCGACCGCATGGCGCAGGACGACGCGGTATCGGCCGCCGAGGTCGCCGGCCCCGGCTTCGTCAACCTGCGCCTGGCCGACCGGTTCTGGCAGGCGCGGGTGCCGGAGATCCTGGGCGCAGGGGTCGCCTACGGCGATTCCGCAATGGGCGCCGGCGCGGCGGTGAACATCGAGTACGTCTCCGCCAACCCGACCGGCCCGATGCATGTCGGGCACGGCCGCGGCGCGGTGGTGGGCGACGCGCTGGCCGGGCTCCTCGCCAAGGCGGGCTTCGCGGTGACGCGCGAGTACTACATCAACGACGCCGGCGCGCAGGTCGACACGCTCGCGCGCTCCGTCCACCTGCGCTACCGCGAGGCGCTGGGCGAGGCGATCGGCGCGATCCCGGAAGGCTTCTATCCCGGCGACTACTTGAAGGACGTCGGCGCCGCGCTCGCCGCGAGGGACGGCGAGAAGTGGCGCGACGCGGCGGAAGCCGACTGGCTGCCCATCCTGCGCCGGTTCGCGATCGACGCGATGATGGCGCTGATCCGGGAAGACCTCGCCGCGATGGGCATCCGCCACGACGTGTTCACCTCAGAGCGCGCGCTGGTCGAGGCCGGCGCGATCGACGAGGCGGTCGGGCTCCTGGAATCGCGCGGGCTGATCTACACCGGCGTGCTGGAGCCGCCGAAAGGCAAGCTGCCCGACGACTGGGAGCCGCGGCCGCAGACCCTGTTCCGCGCCACGCAGTTCGGCGACGACGTCGACCGCCCGCTCAAGAAGTCGGACGGGAGCTGGACCTACTTCGCCTCCGACATCGCCTATCACCGCGACAAGTTCCGCCGCGGCGCGGCCACGATGATCGACGTGTGGGGCGCCGACCACAAGGGCTACGTCAAGCGCATGGAGGCCGCGGTCGCCGCGGTGACCGAAGGCAAGGGCAGGCTCGACGTCCGCATCTGCAACCTCGTGCACCTGCTCGACAAGGGCGAGCCGGTGAAGATGTCCAAGCGCGCCGGCACGTTCGTGACCTTGCGCGAGGTGGTGGACGAGGTCGGCGCCGGCGTGGTGCGCTTCATCATGCTGACCCGCGGCAACGAGGCCGCGCTCGACTTCGATCTCGCGAAAGTGACGGAGCAGTCGAAGGACAACCCGGTCTTCTACGTGCAGTATGCGCATGCGCGCGCGTGCTCGGTGCTGCGCAATGCGGGCGAGGCGTTTCCGGGGCTCGCGCTTGACGATTCGTCGCTCGCATCCGCTGATGTAGCGCGGCTTGCGGTTCCCGAAGAGCTCGCGCTGATACGGCTTCTGGCGGGCTGGCCGCGGGTCGTCGAGACGGCGGCCGAAGCGCACGAGCCGCATCGTGTGGCATACTTCCTGGGCGACGTCGCCGCGAGTTTTCACGGGCTGTGGAACAGAGGAAATGAGGACGAGAGCCTGCGTTTCATCGTTCCCGGCGACCGGGCGCTCAGCGTCGCCCGCATCGCGCTGGTGCGCGCGGCCGCGGTGGTCATCGCTTCCGGCCTGGGCGTGATGGGCGTGGAGCCGGTCGAAGAGTTGCGTTAATGGCGCGGGTCGCAGCGATGGAAGCCGATCGACAATTGGTCGCCTACGATGCCGACCAGCGGCGCGTGACGCGCACCCGCCGCCGGCTGATGACGGTCGCCATCACGCTGATCGCGTTCACCGGCTTCGGCGGCGTCGTCTACTACTTCTATGCCCAGAACCGCGACGCGGCGATGGCCGGCCTGGTCCCGATCATCCGCGCGGTCGAGGGTCCGACCAAGGTGAAGCCGGAGACGCCCGGCGGCATGGACGTGCCGAACCGCGGCATGGAGGTCTACGGCCTGATCGACCGCAACCCTTCCCCGGCGCCCGGCGGCAAGGTGGAGCGCCTGCTGCCGCCGCCGGAGCAGCCGGTCGCCGTGCCGCCGCCGGCCGCACCCCCGCCGGTCGCCTCCGCGCCGCCGCCCGCGAGCCCGCCGGCCGCCGTCCTGCCTCCCATCCCGGCGCCGTCCGCGCCGCCGCCTGCCGTGTCGGCGCCTGCCGCCGCTCCGGCCCCGCCGCCGGCGGTCGCCGCGGTGCCGCCGCCCGCCGTCGCGCCGGCGCCGGCCGAAGCGGAGGCGGCCGAGGAGCAGACGCCGGTGGTGGTGACCGGAAAGGATGTGCCGCCGGCGCCCAAGGCGCGGCCGTCGCGACCGTTGCCGCGCGCGATCTCGGCCGCCACGCCGCAGGCCGGCGAGGCGCCTGCCGCCGCGCCGCCGTCCGCCGTTGCCGCGGCGCCGCGGCCGCCGGCGGTCGCGCGTTCGCCCGAGCCGCCTGCGGCGGAGCGTCCCCGTCCCGCGCCGTTGCCGTCCGCCGCCGCCGCTTCGCGCGGCGCGCGGGTCCAGCTTCTCGCCGGCCGCACCGAGGACTCGGTGCGTCTCGAATGGGCGCGGCTGCAGCGCGAGAACCCGGAGCTTCTCGGCCGGCTGCGCGCGGAGATCGTGCGCATCGACCTCGACGGCGGCCGGGGCTCGTTCTATCGCGTCTATGCGATGCCCAACGGCGACGCCGAGCGTTTGTGCAACGAGGTGCGCCAGCGCCGCGTGGAGTGTTTCGTTGTTGGGCAGTGACGCGGCGGCCCGCCCTCCGCTCGCCCTCGTCCTCGGCTGCGCCGGCCCGCGACTGACGCCGGCGGAAGTGCGCTTCTTCGCCGAGGCCGGGCCGCTCGGCTTCATCCTTTTCGCGCGCAATTGCGACCACCCGGGACAGGTTCGCGCGCTGGTGGCGGAGCTGCGCTCCGCGGTCGGGCGCGCCGACGCGCCGGTGCTCATCGACCAGGAAGGCGGCCGGGTCGCGCGGCTGCGCGCACCGCACTGGCGCACCCCGCCGGCCGGGCGCGCGTTCGCAGCGCTGCACGAGCGCGATCCCGTCGCGGCCGTCGAGGCGGCGCGGCTCAACGCGCGGCTGATCGCCTGCGACCTCGACGACCTCGGCATCGACGTCGATTGCGCGCCGGTGGCCGACGTGCCGGCGCCGGACGGCCACGACGTGATCGGCGACCGCGCACTCGGGCGCGATGCCGCCACCGTCGCCGCGCTGGCGCGCGCCACGTGCGAGGGCCTGTCGGCCGGCGGCGTCGCGCCTGTGATCAAGCACATCCCCGGCCACGGACGCGCGCGCGAGGACAGCCACATCGCGCTGCCGGTGGTCGACGCCGGCATCGCGTTGCTGCGCCGCACCGACTTCGCGCCGTTCCGGGCGCTCAACGACCAGCCGATGGCGATGACCGCGCACGTCGTCTACACCGCGGTCGACGACCGGGCGCCGGCCAGCGCCTCGCGCGCGGTGATCGACGGGGTGATCCGCGGCGACATCGGATTCGACAACTTCCTGCTCAGCGACGACATCGGCATGGGCGCGCTGGCCGGCTCGATGTCCGAGCGTACCCGGGCCGTGCTCGACGCCGGCTGCGACGCGGCGCTGCATTGCTCCGGCGAGCTCGACGCAATGCAGGAGATCGCCGCCGCCGCGCGCCCGCTGGACGACGCGGCGCTGGCCCGCTTCGAGCGCGTGCTGGCGGCGCGGCGCGCGCCCGACGCCTTCGACCACGCCGCCGCCGAGGCCCGTCTGGGCACGCTGCTCGGCGCCGGGGTGGCGTGATGGGCATCGACATCGAGGCCTTTCTGTACGGCGTCTCGGTGTGGGCGATCCCGGCCATCCTGGCGATCACCCTGCACGAGGCCTCGCACGGCTTCGTGGCACTGCGCTTCGGCGACGATACCGCCTACCGCCTGGGCCGCGTCACCTTCAACCCGTTCCGCCACATCGACCTGTGGGGAACCATCATCATCCCGACGGTGCTGCTGCTGACCAGCCCGTTCGTGTTCGGCTGGGCCAAGCCGGTGCCGGTCGATTTCCGGCGCCTGCGCAATCCGCGCCGCGACATGGTGTGGGTGGCGGCCGCCGGGCCCGGGATCAACCTCGCATTGGCCGTGGTTTCGGCGCTGCTGATCCATTTGGCGCTGGTGACGCCCGGCACGGTCGGCGACTGGATGTTCCACAACCTGCGGAACTCCATCGTCATCAACCTGATCCTGGCGGTGTTCAACATGCTGCCGGTGCCGCCGCTCGACGGCGGGCGGGTGGCGGTCGGGCTGCTGCCGCGCTCGCTGGCGTGGCCGCTGGCGCGCCTGGAACCGTACGGCCTGTTCATCGTGATCGGCGTGATCTTCCTGCTGCCGTGGATGGCGCGGTCGGCCGGCATCCCGTTCGACCCGGTCGGCTGGCTGATCGACCGGCCAGTGACGTGGCTGATGCGGATGATTGCGATGTTGACCGGGCTGGGGTAGCAGGGGCCATGACGGACGCCGCCGACGACTTCACTGACACGCCTGCGCCGGCCCCAACCGAGAGCGCGCTGGTGGTCTCGCTCGACGGCTACGAGGGGCCGATCGACGTGCTGCTGACCTTGGCGCGCCAGCAGAAGCTCGACCTCGCGCGCATCTCCATCCTGCAACTCGCCGACCAGTACCTCGAGTTCATCGCCAGCGCCCGCAAGCTCAGCCTGGAGATCGCCGCCGACTACCTGGTGATGGCGGCGTGGCTGGCCTACCTGAAGTCGCGCCTGCTGCTGCCCGAGCCGCCGGCCGACGAGGCGCCGAGCGGCGCCGAGATGGCCGAGGCGCTGACCTTCCAGCTGCGCCGGCTGGAGGCGATGAAGGAGGCCGGCGCCAAGATCATGGCGCTGCCGCGGCTCGGCCGCGACGTGTTCGAGCGCGGCGCGCCCGACGGGGTGGAGGTGGTGCGCCGCTACGTGCCCAGCGTCACCCTCTTCGAGATCCTGCGCGCCTATGGCGATCAGCAGCGGCGCAAGGCGAAGGCGGAGACGTTCCACATCGCGCCGTCCGAGATCTATTCGATGGACGATGCGCTGCACCGGCTTGGCCACATGCTGGGCCAGGCGATGGAATGGCGCACCCTGATGCACTTCCTGCCGCCCGGCCTGGTCGACGGCCTGGTGCGACGCTCCGCCGTGGCGGCGACCTTCGCGGCCAGCCTGGAGCTCGCGCGCGAGGGCCGCATCCAGCTTCGCCAGGGCCAGGCGTTCGGCCCGATCTACATCCGCAGGATGCCGGAGGACCGGCAATGACCGTGCTGCCCGAGGACCTTCGCCTGGTCGAGGCGCTGCTGTTCGCGACCGCCGAGCCGCTCGACGACGGCCAGATCGCCGCCCACCTGCCGGAAGGCACCGATGTCGGGGTGCTGCTCGCCGAGCTGGAATCGAGCTATGCCGGTCGCGGGGTCAACCTGCGCCGGGTTGCCGGCAAGTGGAGCTTCCGCACGGCGGAGGACCTGGCGCCGCGTCTCAAGCTGGAGAAGGTGGTGCCGCGCAAGCTGTCGCGCGCGGCGGTGGAGACGCTGGCCATCCTCGCCTACCACCAGCCGGTGACCCGGGCCGAGGTCGAGGAGATCCGCGGCGTCGCGATCAGCAAGGGCACCTTCGACGTGCTGCTGGAGGCGGGCTGGATCAAGCCGGTCGGCCGCCGCCGCACGCCGGGCCGGCCGGTCACCTGGGGCACCACGGAGGCGCTGCTGCGCGAGATCGGGCTCGACAGCCTCGCCGACCTGCCCGGCATGGACGAGCTCAAGGCCTCCGGCCTGCTCGACGCCCGCCCGGCCAGCGTCATCCTGGGTCCCGGCGCCACGCCGGAAGGCGACGCGCCGGCCGAGGAAGACGAGGAGGACGAGCCGTTGGGCGAGGATTCGGTCGCCGCCGCGGAAGCGGACGTGCCGGACCTGCCGGCGGAGCCGCGGCGGGAGTAGGCGGCCCGGACCCGGGCAGGGGACGCCTCCGCACCTCGAAGCCTGCCCGTCGCGCCATTTTGTCCCAATTGCTGTTGAGAAGCGTTTGCAATAGGGTGGCCGCGCCGTCCCGGCGCCGTGCCGGGTACGCGTCAGTGGCCGCCGGGAACCTGCTTGAGCGCGACGGGGACGAACTGGAGCCAGTGGGCTGCACGCCGGGAGCGTGCCGGCGGCCGTCGCCTGGACGGCTGGGCCGTCGCGACGCTCGTCGTGGCGGCGCTTCTCGCGCTGCCGGTCCTCGTGGTGGGCGGCTACATCTTCGCCCCGACCGGCGGCGTGTGGGATCACCTCGTCGATACCGTGCTGACGCGCTACGTCGTCAATTCGGCGGCGCTCCTGGTCGGCGTCGGCGTCGGCACCTTCGTGATCGGGGTCGGCACGGCGTGGCTGGTCACAATGTGCCGATTCCCGGGGCAGAAGGTCTTCGAGTGGGCGCTGCTGCTGCCGTTCGCGCTGCCGGCCTACGTCATCGCCTACACCTACACCGGCCTGCTTGACTTCGCGGGGCCGGTCCAGACGGCGCTGCGCGAGGCGTTCGGCTGGTCGCGCCAGGACTACTGGTTCCCCGCCATCCGCTCGATCGAGGGCGCGATCGCGATGATGACCCTGGTGCTCTACCCCTACGTCTACCTGCTGGCGCGCGCGGCGTTCCTGGAGCAGTCGGTCTGCGCGCTGGAGGTCGCCCGCACCCTGGGGCGCGGCGCCTGGCGCTGCTTCTTCTCGATCGCCCTGCCGCTGGCGCGGCCGGCGATCGCGGCCGGGCTGTCGCTCGCCCTGATGGAGGCGCTGGCCGACTTCGGCACCGTCAGCTATTTCGCGGTCGACACCTTCACCACCGGCATCTACCGCGCCTGGTCGGGCCTCGGGCAGCCGGCGGCGGCGGCACAGCTTTCCGCGGTGCTGCTGGGCTTCGTGCTGCTGGTCATGGTGGCGGAACGGCTGTCGCGCGGCCGCGCGCGGTTCCACCACACCACCTCGCGCTACCGGCATCTGCCGGGATACCGGCTGCGCGGGGCGGCGGCGGCGGCGGCGGTCGCGGCCTGCGCGCTGCCGATCCTGCTCGGCTTCCTGGTCCCGGCCGGGTTCCTGCTGGCGTGGTCGGTCGAAACCGCCGACACGATGATCGACGCCAGCTTCGTTCGCATCGCCGCCAACAGCCTGCTGCTGGCGGTGGTCACCGCGGTGCTCGCCGTCGCGGTCGCGCTGCTGCTCGGCTACGGCGCGCGGCTGCACCGCTCGCCGGCGGTCCAGGCGGCCACGCGCGTCGCCGCCATGGGCTACGCCATCCCCGGCTCGGTGATCGCGATCGGCATCCTGCTGGTGTCGACCCGCTTCGACCACGCGATCGACGGCTGGGCGCGGGGCCTGGTCGGCGTGGCCACCGGCCTGATCCTGACCGGCACGCTGGCCGGCATCGTCTACGCCTACCTGGTGCGGTTCATGGCGGTGTCGCTCAACGCCATCGACGCCAGCCTCGCCAAGGTGACGCCCAGCATGGATGCGGCGGCCCGCACCCTCGGCTGCCGGCCCGGCGCGGTGCTGCGCCGGGTCCATGCGCCGCTGATGAAGGGCAGCGTCCTGACGGCGGCAATCCTGGTGTTCGTCGACGTGATGAAGGAGCTGCCGGCCACCATCATCCTGCGGCCGTTCAACCTCGACACCCTGGCGATCCGCACCTACCAGCTGGTTTCCGACGAGCGGCTGCACGATGCCTCCAGCGCCGCGCTCGCCATCGTGCTGTTCGGCATTGTGCCGGTGATCCTGCTCAGCCTCGCGATCGCGCGGTCGCGGCCGGGAGAGCGGGGTGGCTGAGCGGCCGCGCGACGTGGTCGCCGCGCGGACGGCCGGCCTGTCGGCCGAGGGCATCAGCCATGCCTTCGGCGACGTCGAGGTCCTGCACGAAGTCGACCTCGTGGTCGCGCCGGGCGAGGTGGTGTGCCTGTTCGGCCCGTCCGGCTGCGGCAAGACGACGATGCTGCGCCTTCTCGCCGGGATCGAGCGGCTGCAAAAGGGCCGGGTGACGATCAACGGCCGCCTTGTCGCCGGCCCGCAAGCCCACGTGTCGCCGGAGGCGCGCTCGGTCGGCCTCCTGTTCCAGGACTTCGCGCTGTTCCCTCACCTCACCGTCTACCAGAATGTCGCGTTCGGCATTGCGCACCTGCCGCCGCGCGACCGCCACGCGCGCGCGATGGAAGTGCTGGAGCAGGTCGGCATGGCGGGCCATGCCGACAGCTACCCGAGCACGCTTTCGGGGGGCCAGCAGCAGCGGGTCGCGCTGGCCCGCGCCCGCGCGCCGCGCCCGCGCCTGTTCCTGATGGACGAACCGTTCTCCAACCTCGATGTGCAACTCCGCCGCCAGGTGCGCGACGTGGTCCTCCACGTCCTCAAGAACTCCACCGCGGCCACGCTGATGGTCACCCACGACCCCGAGGAGGCGATGTTCATGGGCGATCGTATCGCCGTGATGCGCCAGGGACGCATCGTCCAGGAGGGGACGCCGGAACAGCTCTACCTGCGGCCGGCCAACGCCTACGTGGCGGGCCTGTTCAGCGACGTCAACCGGATGACCGGCACCGTGGCGGCCGGCCACGTGCGCACCCCGATCGGCGTCGTCTGCACGCCGGCGCTGGCCGACGGCCTTGCCGTCGAGGTGCTGGTGCGGCCGGAAGGCGTCGTGCTCGGCGCGCCGGGGGACGGCAGCAACGCGGCTGCGCCCGGTACCGTGGTGGCGGCGCGGCTGCTGGGTGGCTCCAGTCTGATCCACGTCGCGGTCGCCGGGCCCGATGGCGACGCGCACGTCCATGCCCGCACCGCCGGCGTGCGCCGGCCGGCCGAGGGCGAGCGCGTCGCGGTGTCGCTCGACCCCGAGCAGACTTTTGTTTTCCCGCTCCAGGCGCCAAATAAGGACTGCTGACGCACGGCTTTCAAACTGGCCTGTTAGGCGTCGCGCCGTCCGGGCCGGCGTTGCGGGGGCAGGGCCTTTCTGCCATCATCCGCCCGCCCGGAAACCACTTGGGAGAGCCGGTAATGGGTTCATTCAGTATTTGGCATTGGCTCATCGTCCTCGTGGTCGTCCTCATCCTGTTCGGCGGCGGCGGCAAGCTGTCGCGGCTGGCCGGCGACCTGGGCAAGGGGATCACCTCGTTCCGCAAGGGCCTGAAGGAAGGCTCGCCCGAGGGCGAGACGACGGCGGCCCAGGAGCCGCCCAAGAGCATCCACCAGGGCGCGACGGTGGACGGCGTCAAGAAGGACGAGCCGGTCAAGGGCTGATACGACGGTCCTGGCCGTGAGGTAGCGCGGCATGCTCGACATCGGCGGCGCCGAGCTCCTGGTCATCGCGGTGGTGGCCCTGGTGGTGCTTGGCCCCAAGGAGCTTCCCGGCGCGATCCGCACCGTGTCGATGTGGACGCGCCGCGCGCGCGAGCTGGCGCGCGAGTTCCAGGGCGGCCTCGACGACATCGCGCGTGAAGTCGAGATCGACAAGATGAAGGCGGAGCTGCGCGCCTCGATCGAGGCCGACGAGCTCAAGAACACGATCCGGAACGAGTTCGACGAGCTCGGCCGCGACGTCGAGCGCACGGTGGACCCGGAACGCGACGTCGCGGCGCTGGCCTACGGCCCGCCGGCGCCACCGCAGCCCTATGACGCCGATCTGGCGCAGGAGATCGCCAAGACCCCGGCCGAGGAGCCGCCGCCCGGCGACGCGGAGCGGCCGGCCCATGATCCCGTCAAGTCCGGGACCGGCTCGTGAGCGACGGGCCGCCCGACGACAAGAAGATGCCGCTGCTCGAGCACCTGGTCGAGCTGCGCAAGCGGCTGCTCTACTGCATCATCTTCTTCTTCGCGGCCTTCCTGGTCGCGTTCTATTTCGCCGAGCCGATCTTCGGCTTCCTGGTGCGCCCGCTGGCCCATGCGATGGAAGGGCGCGCCGACGCGCGGATGATCTACACGGCGCTGCAGGAGGCGTTCTTCACCTACGTGAAGGTCGCCTTCTTCGCCGCGATGTGCTTCTCGTTCCCGGTGTTCGCCTCGCAGGTCTGGATGTTCGTCGCGCCGGGCCTGTACCGCAACGAGCGGCGGGCGTTCATGCCGTTCCTGCTGGCGACTCCGGTGATGTTCGCGCTGGGCGCGAGCCTGGTCTATTTCTTCATCTTTCCGGCAGCGTGGGACTTCTTCCTGCAGTTCCAGACCCCGGGCGGCGAGGGCACCCTGCCGATCCAGGTCGAGCCCAAGGTCGACCAGTACCTGTCGCTCAGCATGCAACTCATCTTCGCCTTCGGGCTCGCGTTCGAGATGCCGGTGGCGCTGGTGCTGATGGTGCGCACCGGGCTGATCTCGGCCGATGCGCTGGCGAAGAAGCGCCGCTACGCGATCGTGTTCGCCTTCATCATCGCCGCCGTGCTGACGCCGCCCGATCCGTTGAGCCAGATCGGGCTCGCGCTGCCGCTGATCGCGCTCTACGAGGTTTCCGTCTTCCTCGGCCGCATGGTGGAGAAGCGCCGCGCCGCCGAGGAGGCCGCGCAAGCGGCGACGTGACGCCGCCGGGAGGGTTCCCGGCCGCGATTGTGTGAATCTGGCAAATGGCGGATAAACGGGGCACCCGCGGCCGGTTCGCCGCGGCCCGTCAGGTGTACCGATGCTCGATCTGCGTTGGATCCGCGAGAACCCGGAAGCGCTCGACGCCGCGCTCGCAAGCCGTGGCGCCGCGCCGGCGGCGGCGCGGATCGTCGCGCTCGACGCCCGGCACCGCGAGGCGGTGACCGAGCTGCAGCAGCTCCAGAGCCGGCGCAACGAGGCATCGAAGGAGATCGGCGCCGTCAAGTCGAAGGGCGGCGACGCGGCGGCGCTGATGGCGGAGGTCGCGACGATCCGCGACCGGATGCAGGCGCTGGAGGCGACCGTCGCGGAACTCGCGCAGTCGGTCGACGAGGCGGTGCAGACCCTGCCCAACCTGCCGGCCGCCGACGTGCCGCCCGGCCGCGACGAGGCGGACAACA
>JBFWQM010000094.1:5000-18145 GCA_050249455.1 Rhodospirillaceae bacterium
CACCCGAGTTGCAGAGTACAATCCGAACTGAGACGGCTTTTGGGGATTAGCTCAAGGTCGCCCTGTCGCTTCCCGTTGTCACCGTCATTGTAGCACGTGTGTAGCCCAGCCCATAAGGGCCATGAGGACTTGACGTCATCCCCACCTTCCTCCGGCTTGTCACCGGCAGTTTCTTCAGAGTGCCCGGCCTAACCGCTGGCAACTGAAGATGAGGGTTGCGCTCGTTGCGGGACTTAACCCAACATCTCACGACACGAGCTGACGACAGCCATGCAGCACCTGTGTGGGGTCCAGCCGAACTGAAGGGTACCGTCTCTGGTACCCGCGACCCCCATGTCAAGGGCTGGTAAGGTTCTGCGCGTTGCGTCGAATTAAACCACATGCTCCACCGCTTGTGCGGGCCCCCGTCAATTCCTTTGAGTTTTAACCTTGCGGCCGTACTCCCCAGGCGGAGTGCTTATCGCGTTAGCTTCGACACTGAGGAACTAAGTCCCCCAACATCTAGCACTCATCGTTTACGGCGTGGACTACCAGGGTATCTAATCCTGTTTGCTCCCCACGCTTTCGCGCATCAGCGTCAGTACCGGTCCAGGTAGCCGCCTTCGCCACTGGTGTTCTTCCCAATATCTACGAATTTCACCTCTACACTGGGAATTCCACTACCCTCTCCCGGCCTCAAGTCATCCAGTATTAAGCGCAATTCCCGGGTTGAGCCCAGGGCTTTCACGCCTAACTTGGAAAACCGCCTACGCGCGCTTTACGCCCAGTAATTCCGAACAACGCTTGCCCCCTCCGTATTACCGCGGCTGCTGGCACGGAGTTAGCCGGGGCTTCTTCTGCGGGTACCGTCATCATCGTCCCCGCCGAAAGAGCTTTACAACCCTAAGGCCTTCTTCACTCACGCGGCATGGCTGGATCAGGGTTTCCCCCATTGTCCAATATTCCCCACTGCTGCCTCCCGTAGGAGTCTGGGCCGTGTCTCAGTCCCAGTGTGGCTGATCGTCCTCTCAGACCAGCTACCGATCGTCGCCTTGGTGAGCTTTTACCTCACCAACAAGCTAATCGGACGCGGGCCAATCCAACAGCGATAAATCTTTCCCCCGAGGGGCGTATACGGTATTAGCAGCAGTTTCCCGCTGTTATTCCGTACTGCTGGGCATGTTCCCACGCGTTACTCACCCGTCCGCCACTAGATCCGAAGATCCCGTTCGACTTGCATGTGTTAGGCCTGCCGCCAGCGTTCGTTCTGAGCCAGGATCAAACTCTTAGGTTTAGGAAAACCTCACCGGTCTTTGGGGCGAACCCCGCCGTCCGGCTGGTAAAGACTAAGAGCTTGCCTGCACAAGCTGCGTATGGTTACGCAGGTTGTGCGGCGTCTCTTACAGACGCCGCCGCCTGCGCATCCCTTCCATCGTTCACAATGTCAAAGAGCCTGCCCCCTTGAGGGCAAAACGACCGGTTTTTATCCCGGCCGCGAACCGTGGCTTCTACGCCTGTCGCGGCATCCTGTCAAACCGTTTCGACGACTTTTTCGCCGCATGCACCGTGCGGTGCACTTGGTTGGAACCCGTCGCTCTGACCGGAGAACCGCGCCAGCCGTGTTGGCCAGCGGTGAGCGGTCATATAGTCGTCTCCGAAATCGAGTTCAACTTCTTTTTTTCGTCATCCCGGGAACCGCCTGGGGATAAGCCCCTCACCTCAGCACGAACGGGTTGGGCACCTCGGTCGCGGTTGAGATCCAGACGCTCTTGGTCTGGAGGTATTCCTTGATCATCTCCTGGCCCGACTCCCGCCCCAGGCCGGATCGCTTGTAGCCGCCGAACGGCGACAGGAAGCTCACCGCCCGGTAGGTGTTGATCCACACCGTCCCGGCCTGCAGCTTCTCCGCCATCACCAGGGCGCGGCGCATGTCCTGGGTCCACACGCCGGCGGCCAGGCCGTAGACCACGTCGTTGCCGATGGCGATCGCCTCCTCCTCGTCCTCGAACGGGATCACCGACAGGACGGGACCGAACACCTCCTCCTGCGCGATGCGCATGGAGTTCCTCACGCCGGTGAACACCGTCGGCTCGACGAACCAGCCGTCGCCACATTCCGGGCGCGTCGCCTTGCCGCCGCCGAGCGCCGCGGCGCAGCCTTCCTTCTTCGCGACGTCGATGTAGTCGAGCACCTTCTGGTACTGCGGCCGCGTGGTCACCGGCCCGACCTGGGTGTCGTAGCTCATCGGGTCGCCCATGCGCGCGGTCTTCGCGAACGCCACCAGCTGCTCGACGAACCGGTCGTGGATCGAGCGCTGCACCAGGAGGCGCGAGCCCGCGATGCAGGTCTGCCCGGTGGCGGCGAAGATGCCGGAGATCGCGCCCTTCACCGCGTTGTCGATGTTGGCGTCGTCGAACACGATGTTGGGCGACTTGCCGCCGAGTTCCAGGCTGACCCGCTTCAGCGACTTCGCGGCCTGCGCATAGATCTTCGCGCCGGTGGCGTCGGAGCCGGTGAACGCCACCTTGGCGACCAGCGGATGCTCGACCAGTGCGGCGACGTCGGCGCCGAAGCCGGTCACCACGTTGACGACGCCGGGCGGGAAGCCCGCTTCCTCGAACGCCTTCATGAACTCGAGCGTGGAGGCGGAGGTGAACTCCGACGGCTTGATCACCACCGTGTTGCCGGCGGCCAGCGCCGGCGCCAGCTTCCACGTCGCCAGCAGCAGCGGCGAATTCCACGGCACGATGCAGGCGACGACGCCGACCGGCTCGTGCCGGGTGAAGTTGAACGTCGACGGCTTGTCGATCGGGATCACCGCGCCCTCGACCTTGTCCGCCAAGCCGCCGTAATAATAATACCACTGCGGGACATAGGCGCACTGCGCCGCCATCTCGGCGATCAGCTTGCCGTTGTCCTTCACCTCCACCTCGGCCAGCGCCTTGGCCTTCGTCACCAGGATGTCGGCGAGCTTGCGCAGCAGCGCGCCGCGCTGCGTGGCCGTCATCTTCGGCCAGTCGCCCGTCGTCAGCGCCTTGTGCGCCGCCTTGCACGCGCGGTCGACGTCCTCGGCGTTGCCCTTCGGGATCAGCGCCCACGGCGCCGAGGTGAACGGGTTCTCCGACTCGAACGTCTGGCCGGAGGCGGAGTCGGTCCACTCCCCGCCGATGAACATCTTGTAGCGCGCGAGCGATTGCGATCCGCTGTCCATGCCGTCTCTCCCCGATGCGTTTGCGCGCGATTATGCCCGCGGCGCGGTTCGCGGCAAAGCGAAGACCCGGCTATGATGGCTCGGGCGATCCGGCCCCCGGAGACGAAGATGTTCGAGCAGTTGTGGCGCTGGCTGGAGCAGAAGCTGGCGGAGGCGAGGAGCCGCGGTCACGATTCACCGACGTCGGGCGGCGGCGGCAGCTTCCTCGACAGCGACGGCGATTCCTCTTCGTCCGACGGCTCCTCTTCGTCCGACGGCGGCGGAGACGGCGGCGGCGGCGGCGGCGATTGACGCAACACGCGCCGGGCGCCGATTTCATTCGCTACCTATCGATCGTCGACGGACGCGCCGGAAATTCCCATGAAACGGCGCTTTTCGTCACTTCCGCCCTTGACTTCGTCCGCCGCGAGTCCCAGTGTTTCAAGTGTCGGCCTCGCAGAGGGCGACGCAACGATGTCCAACCAGGAGGGTGCGACCGCATGACTCCACCGGACAGTCACCGTCGGCCCCGCTGACAGGGCGGGGCCACGGCTTGGGCGGCAAGCGGCCCGCGCGGCGCCTGCCTCACCAGCCGCCGACAATCTGATACGGACGGCGAGGAACGTTGGCCGCGGATCCAGGCCGAACGTCCCCGCGCCAGGGTTTCAATACCCACGAACCCACGAACCGTTCCGACGGTCGAGAAAGCCCCGCCTGACGCCTTAGCTGCGCGGCGGGGCGCTCGATTCCAAGGCGCGATCCCGCACGGCCCACAAACGCGAATGGCCGGGACGATGCCCGGCCACCGCGTCATCGCCGTGCGGGCGACTACTCCGCCGCGGCGTGCGCCTGGATCTGGACGTTCATGTCGACCAGGTCGAGCTCGGAGGCCGCCTTGTCGAGCATGCCCCAGCCCTTGATCCACTCGTAGGTACGCTTCAGCTCGTCGGCCGGGATCGGCGCCGGGTCAACCACGACGATGCGGCTGGCGCGCAGGTCGTCCACCGTCAAGGCGGCGATCTCCGGGTCCTTCTTCGCGTGGTAGTCGATGAAGTAGTGCAGGTACTTCTTCTTGTCGGCATTGATGCGCCGCACCGCCTCGCGCACCGCGCGGTTGAAGGCGGCATAGGTCTCCGCGTCCACCTTGTCCGACGCGACCTCGGTGCCGTGATAGAACGCCGAGCAGACGACGCGGCAGCCCTTCTTCTCGGCGAGCGACAGATAAGGCTCGGTCAGGGTCGTCGCCTCGATCTCGCCGCGCAGCATCGAGTCGAGCCGCGGCCGCGAGCCGTTGGAGGCGTTGCAGATCCGGATCGCCTCGCGCGGCAGGAAGCCCTCCAGCATGTGCAGCGCGAGGTAGTGCGTGCCGAAGTAGAACGGCACGCCGACCATGCGGTTGGCCAGCTGCTGCGGCGTGTGGACCGGCGAGTCCGGGCGGACCACGATGCCGGCATAAGTCACGATGGCGCGCCGGCCGATCTGGCGCCCGCCGAACGAGGAATCCTGCACGCGGCAGTAGTTGCCCCATTCGCAGGCGTTGTACATGTCGGCCTGGCCCTGCTCGAACAGCTTCCCGTGGCTGGAGAACGGATCGACGCCGACCGGGCTGGTCACGTCCACCTGCGTCGTCCCGGGCCCCGCCTTGTCGCGGTCGGCCCATTCGATGGCGAGGCCTTCCTTTTCGAACAGGCCTTCGTCGAAGGCCACCAGCTCGGCGAGCCCCTGGAAGGGCGCGGTGGTTTCAAGAACCAGCTTCTTCATGAACACTCTCCGCGTGGGCGCGTGGACGCGCGCAGGTTGTCGCTGGAGTCTACGCCCCGGCCATGCCCGTGCAACAGGAATGTCGGACAGCCGTGGTCACGCGCCGGCCTGCGGTGAACCGCAAGCACGAAAACGTCAGTTGACCCCGACCGCCTTGGATAAGTGAAACTACGTCATCCGGTTGGGAGATGGCAGATGGCGAAGCTCAACGTGAACGGCCGTACGCTCGACGTCGCGGTGGACGAGAACACGCCCCTCCTCTGGGTCATCCGGGAACAGGTCGGGCTGACCGGCACCAAGTACGGCTGCGGCGTCGCGGCCTGCGGCGCCTGCACGGTCCACATCGACGGCGTGGCGACCCGGTCCTGCGCGGTGCCGGTCAGCGCGGTCGGCGCCGAGCAGAAGATCGTGACGATCGAGGGGCTGTCGCCCGATGGCTCGCATCCGGTGCAGAAGGCGTGGCTGGCGCTCGACGTGCCGCAGTGCGGCTACTGCCAAACCGGCATGATCATGGCGGTGGCGGCGTTGCTGGCGGAAAAGCCGAAGCCGACCGACGCCGACATCAATTCGGAGATCACCAACATCTGCCGCTGCGGCACGTTCAACCGCGTGCGCGCCGCGATCAAACTTGCCGCCGACGGCGGCGAGATGCGCGGCTGAGCCCGGAACAGGAGGACCGACCGATGACGACGATCACGGCACCGGCCGTCTCGCGCCGCAGCTTCCTCGCCAGTTCCGCCGCCGTCGCGGGCGGGCTGTCGCTCGGCTTCCACATCCCGTTCGCCGCCGCGCAGCAGGCCGCGACGCCGGAGATCAATGCGTGGGTCGTGATCCGTCCCGACGAGACCGTGGTGATCCGCATTGCGCGGTCGGAGATGGGCCAGGGCACCTTGACCGGCCTCGCCCAGCTCGTCGCCGAAGAGCTCGAGTGCGATTGGTCGAAGGTCACCACTGAATACCCGACGCCGGGCCAGAACCTCGCGCGCGGCCGCGCCTGGGGCAACTTCTCGACCGGCGGCAGCCGCGGCATCCGCGAGTCGCACGACTACGTGCGCAAGGGCGGCGCCGCGGCGCGCATGATGCTGGTCGAGGCGGCGGCGAAGGAATGGAGCGTCGCCGCCGCCGACTGCCGCGTATCGGGCGGCGTCATCACCCACGCCGCATCCGGCCGCTCCACCACGTACGGAAAGGTCGCCGCGGCGGCGGCAAAGCTTGAGCCGCCGAAGGACGTCGCGCTCAAGGACCCGAAGGACTGGAAGATCGCCGGCAAGCCACTGAAGCGGCTCGACACCGCGGAAAAGCTGACCGGCAGGCAGGTCTACGGCATCGATCTCAAGCTGCCCGGCATGCTCAACGCCGCGATCAAGGCGAGCCCGGTGTTCGGCGGCAAGGTGAAGAGCGTCGACACCGCGGCCGGCGAGAAGATGCCGGGCGTGAAGAAGGTGGTGCAGGTCGGCGACAACGCCGTCGCCGTGGTCGCCGAGACGTGGTGGCAGGCCAAGTCCGCGCTCGACCAGCTTCCCGTCGAATGGGACCAGGGGCCGAACACCGGCGTTTCCAGCGCCACCATCGCGGCGATGCTGCGCGAAGGCCTCGACGCCAAGGAGGCGTTCGTCGGCAACAAGAAGGGCGGCGACGTCGCCGCGGCGATCGTCGGCGCCGCGCGCAAGGTCGAGGCGGAGTACGGCTATCCCTACCAGAACCACGCCACCATGGAGCCGATGAACGCGACGGCGCTGTGGACCGCCGACAGGTGCGAGGTGTGGACCCCGACCCAGAACGGCGAGGCGGCATTGGCCGCCACTGCCGCCGCCGCCGGCCTGCCGCCAGCGAAGTGCGAGGTCTACAAAGTCCACCTCGGCGGCGGCTTCGGCCGGCGCGGTGCGGTGCACGACTGGGTGCACCAGGCGGTCGGGATCGCAAAGCAGATGCCCGGCACGCCGGTCAAGCTGATCTGGTCGCGCGAGGAGGACATGCTGCACGGCATGTTCCACCCCATCACGCAATGCAGGATGACGGCGGGCCTGGACGCGCAGGGCAACGTCACCGCCCTGCACATGCGCATCTCCGGCCAGTCGATCATGGCCGCGGTGTTCCCGAACAACATGCAGAACGGCCGCGATCCGGTGGTCTTCCAGGGCCTCAACCCCGGCGGGGCGGAAGGCGCGTTCGGCTATGACGTGCCGAACATCCTGATCGACCACGCGATGCGCAACCCGCCGGTGCCGCCGGGGTTCTGGCGCGGCGTGAACCTCAACCACAACGCGATCTACGTCGAATGCTTCATCGACGAGGTCGCGCACGCGACCGGCCAGGATCCGCTGGCGCTGCGCCGCAAGCTGCTGGCCAACAGCCCGAAGCATCTCGCCGTGCTCAACGCCGCCGCCGCGCGCGCCGGCTGGGGCACGCCGGCGCCGGCCGGCGTCCACCGCGGCCTCGCCCAGATCATGGGCTTCGGCAGCTACGTCGCGGCCTGCGCCGAGGTGTCGGTGTCGGACGACGGCGTGGTCAAGATCCACCGCATCGTCGCGGCGACCGACCCCGGCCACGCGGTCAACCCGCAGCAGATCGAGGCGCAGGTCGAAGGCTCGTTCGTCTATGGCCTGTCCGCCGCGCTCTACGGCGAATGCACGGTCGCAGGCGGCCGC
Source organism: Rhodospirillaceae bacterium (assembly GCA_050249455.1). Lineage (GTDB taxonomy): Bacteria > Pseudomonadota > Alphaproteobacteria > MPNO01 > VGEU01 > JBFWQM01. The sequence goes on from JBFWQM010000094.1 coordinate 12,579, forward strand.
ATGGAGCAGGAGAACTTCGACACCTACAATGTCATGCGCATCGACGAGATGCCGGCGGTCGAGGCCATCGTCATGCCCTCCGGCGGCTTCTGGGGCGGCGTCGGCGAGCCGACCATCGCGGTCGCCGCGCCGGCCGTGCTCAACGCGATCTTCGCGGCGACGGGCAAGCGCATCCGCACGCTGCCGCTGAAGAACCACGACCTGAAGCGTGCATGAGGCGGCGCGCAGGCGTCGGGTGCGGCCTAGCGGCCGCGCTCCTCGCCGGCGCGGCGCCGGCCGCGGAAGACGGGATCGTGCCCTACGTGGTCGTCGGCGACGCGATTCCCGCGCCGCTGACGGACGCGCCGGGCGACGCGGCGCGCGGCCGGGCGATCGTCGCCGACCGGCAGGTGGGGCTCTGCCTCCTGTGCCACGGCGGGCCGTTCCCGCAGCCGCAGTTCCACGGCGACCTCGCGCCCGACCTGCGCGGCGCCGGCGACCGCTGGACGGCGGGGCAGCTCCGGCTGCGCATCGTCGATGCGTCGCGGGCCAACCCGGCGACGATCATGCCGCCCTACTACCGCGCCGACGGCCTCGATCGCGTCGGCGCGGCGTGGCAGGGTCGGACGGTGCTGTCCGCCCAGCAGGTCGAGGACGTGGTCGCGTTCCTCGCCACCCTGCGCAACGGAGGTGAACCATGAGCCGAGCCGACTTCGCGCCGACGCGGCGCGGCCTCCTGGCCGCCGGCGCCGGCTTCGCCGCCGTCGTCGCGGTGCGCCCGGCCTGGGCGACGCCGGAGGAGATGCAGGCCGCGCTGCGCGGCTTCACCGGCGGCGCCGCGGTGAAGCGCGGCCGCATCAAGCTCGACGTGCCGCCGCTGGTCGAGAACGGCAACACCGTGCCGCTCACCGTCACCGTCGACAGCCCGATGACCGAGCGAGAACACGTGAAGGCGATCGCGGTCTTCAACGAGAGGAACCCGCAGCCCAACGTCGCCGTCTTCCACCTCGGCCCGCGCGCCGGCCGCGCGGCGGTGTCGACCCGCATGCGGCTCGCCACCTCGCAGACCGTCACCGCCGTCGCGGCGCTGAGCGACGGCAGCTACTGGTCGGACGCGATCGAGGTGGTGGTGACCCTGGCCGCCTGCGTGGAGGGCTGAACGATGGCGCGTACGCTGATCAACGTCCCGAAGACCGCCCGGCGCGGCGAGGTGATCGAGATCAAGACCCTGATCGCGCATCCCATGGAAACCGGCTACCGCCCCGGCCCGAACGGCGCGCTGCTGCCGCGCGACATCATCGGCCGCTTCGCCTGCGCCTATAACGGCACCGAGGTATTCCGCGCCGACCTGCACCCCGCCATCGCCGCCAACCCGTACATCACATTCACCACGGTCGCGACCGAATCCGGCATCCTCGCCTTCACCTGGACCGGCGACAACGGCTTCAGCCAGACCGAGACCGTGCGCATCGAGGTGACGTGACGGCGGACGCTCCTCCAACCTCGTCATGGCCGGGCTCGTCCCGGCCATCCACGTGTTTTCGTCTTTTTTTGCTGAGGCAGGAAAAGCAGAAAGAACGTGGATGGCCGGGACGAGCCCGGCCATGACGATTGGGGTTTGGCCGCCATTCGCCCCATCGCACGCATCGCCGCAGCCCTGTTCGCCGTCGTGGCGTCCCACGCCGCGGCCGGCGAGATCGCGCCCGCCGACCGGCGGTCCGGCGCCGACTTCATGGGCCCGGCGCTGCGCGCGATGCAGGACGACGACTTCGCCAACCCCGGCATGCTGGCGGTGCAGGACGGCGCCGCGCTGTGGCGCGAGAAGGCGGGTGCGGCGGGGCGCGCCTGCGCCGACTGCCACGGCGACGCCGCCGCGTCGATGAAGGGCATCGCCGCGCGCTACCCCGCCTTCGACGAGGCGTCGAACGCGCCGATCGACCTGGCGGGCCGCATCAACCAGTGCCGCGCCGTGCGCCAGGAAGCGCCCGCGTTCGACCACGAGGCCGCGCCGCTGCTGGCGCTTTCCGCCTATCTCGGCAGTCTCTCGCGCGGCGTGCCCGCGGCGGCCGGCGACGATGCGCGCCTCGCCCCGTTCGTCGCCGCCGGCAAGCGGCTTTACGAGGCGCGCCAGGGTCAGCTCAACCTGTCCTGCGCCGCCTGCCACGACGACAACTGGGGCAAGCGGCTCGCCGGCAGCGTCATCCCGCAGGCGCACCCGACCGGCTATCCGATCTACCGCCTGGAATGGCAGGCGATGGGCTCGCTGCAGCGCCGGCTGCGCAACTGCCTGGTCGGCGTCCGCGCCGAGCCCTACGCCTACGGCGCGCCGGAATACGTCCAGCTCGAGCTCTATCTGATGACCCGCGCCCGCGGCATGCCGATGGAGACGCCGGGGGTGCGGCCGTAGGTGGGGGAATTCCTCTTCTGTTCGCTACGCTCGCCCCCCTCCCCCACCCACCTCCCGCGAGGGGAGGGGAATATGAGCGCCACGCCCCGAAAGCCCCCTCCCCTCGCGGGAGGGGGTTGGGGGAGGGGGCGCCGCCGCCCTACGCCGCCTGCTTGGGCGCGTCGAGCGGTATCGTCCAGGCGTCGTAGCCGAACACCCAGTCGGGGTTGGTGGCGCCGCGCATCCAGGTGTTGGCGTGGCTGGTGCGCTGGAGCCGCGCGGTGCGCTCCTGGCGCAGCGCGGCGAAGCGCTCGAAGGCGGCTGCGGGGTCGGTCGGCATCGCCTCGAGGCAGCGCGACAGCACCACCGCGTCCTCCATCGAGCTCGCGGCGCCCTGCGCCATGTAGGGCGTCATCGGATGGCATGAATCGCCCAGCAGCACGACCGGCCCGTCGGTCCAGCGCGCCAGCGGCTCGCGCACCACGATCGCCCATTTGTGCACCGCGGGGCAGGCGTGGACGACGCGCTGCACGCTGTCGTGGAAGCCGGCGAAGGCGGCGCGCAGCTCGCCCAGGTCGCCCGTCGCCGACCACGATTCGAGCCGCCAGTCGGGCTCTGGCACGCTGGTGACGAAGTAGACCTCGTCGCGCGCGGCGGTGATGTAGTACATGACGATGTGGCGGTCCGGCCCCCACCACTTGCTGTTGTCCTCGATCTCGAACCCATTGAGCAGCGACGCCGGATAGGTCGTGCGGTAGGCGACGCGGCCGGTGAACGTCAGTTTCTCCGGCCCCAGCATGATCTCGCGCACCCGCGAGTGGACGCCGTCGGCGGCGACCAGCGCGTCGGCGCGCGCCGTGGTGCCGTCGGCGAAGCGCAGCGTGACGCCGGCGCCGCCGTGGTCGAGGTCGACCAGCTTCTTGTTCAGAGAGATGATCTCGGGCGGCACCTTGGACGCCAGCGCCTCGTGCAGGTCGCCGCGGTGCATCAGCATCTGCGGCGCGCCGTATTTCGCCTCTGCGGCGTCGCCGAGCGGCAGGTCGTACATCAGCGCGCCGGTGTCCCATTCGCGGTTGGCCCAGGAGCGCGGGCGGAACGCGGTGGCGCGCACGCGCGGCTCCAGCTCGAGCCCGCGCAGCACCTTCATCGCGTTGGGCGTCATCTGGATGCCTGCGCCGAGGCGCTGGAACTGCGCCGCCTGCTCGTAGACGCGCACGTCGAAGCCGCGCCGGCTCAGCACCGACGCCGCCGTAAGCCCGCCCATCCCGGCGCCCAGGATCGCGATCGATGGTCCCTTGCTCATGCCCTCACTCCAGCTCCTTCAGTGCGCGGCGACACGATAGTCCGATTCCGCCATGATCCGCTCCGCCGACGCTGCCAGCTCCGTCTGCAGCGTGCGCAGCGCGTCCTCGGAGTAGAGAAGCCGGCCGTCGCGCTTGCGGAATTCGCCACCGACCATCACGTCGCGCACGTTGGCGCAGCCGGCCTGCTCGGCGACCGAATACACCGGGTCGTGCACCGGGAACAGGTTGAGGTCGTGCGCGCCCAGCGCGATCAAGTCGGCCTTGAACCCCGGCGTGACCTGGCCGATCCGCCCCTCCAGCCCCAGCGCGCGGGCGCCGCCGATGGTCGCCCATTCCAGCGCCTCGCGCGAGGTGACGGGGATCTCCGGCAGCGGGCCGCCGCCGCCGGCGCGGTTGTTCTGGTGGTCGCGGTAGCGGATCAGCACCAGCGCGCCGCGCATCTCGGCCCACATGTCGTCGGTGACGATCGGGATGGTGTCGATGCCGATCGAGGGCATTGCGCCGAGGTCGCGCACCCGTGCCGCCAGCGGCTCCGCGCCGTGGCCGTGAATTTCGGTCAGCACGGTCGAGGTGACGCTGACCCCGTTGTCGACCAGCACCTTGAGCACGTCGTCGCCCAGGTAGTTGCCGTGCACCACGTTGTGGTCGGGGCCGAGCAGCCCGCGCGCGGCGAGCCGCGCATAGCCGTCCTTCACCGTCCCCTCGCCCAGCGACCGGTTGTAGCCGTGCCAGACGTGCGCGGACGACAGGAGGCCGAGCTCGCGCGCCATCGTCATGTCGGCGAGCGTGACGTCCCAGGTGCCGAACTCCGGCCCCAGGATGGCGAGCGCGAGCGTGACCAGCCGGTCGTCGCCGGCGAGCCGGCCCTTGCGCAGCGCCTCCACCCGGTCGCGCGGGTGCGGGATGTGGGTGAACGGGACGCCGTCGGGCAGGGTCGGCGGCTTGGCGGTGCCGTGGGCGAACACGGCGCGGATGCCCGACGCCTCCAGCCCGTCGACGGCGGCCTCCGCCATCTCCAGGTCGCGCAGGTTGTGGCACCAGTCGAGCGCCGTGGTGACGCCGCGGTCGAGCTGGCAAAGCGCGCCGTAGAGGTTGCCCAGGTAGGTGTCGCGTGCGGTGTAGCGGGTCGCCAGGTTGCCGTGCATGTAGCGGTGGTAGTCGGTGCTGATCCACTCCGACCCGATGCCGCGCAGCCCGGCCTGCCACAGGTGGATGTGGGCGTTGACCAGCCCGGGCATGACGATGCGGTCGCGCGCGTCGACGGTCTCGTCCGCCGCCGCGCCCAGGCTGCGCCCGACCGCGGCGATGCGGTCGCCCTCCACAAGCACCTCGGCGTCGCGCAGCTCGCCCGCCGCCTTGTCCAGGGTGATGAGCCAGCCGCACCGGATGAGCGTCTTCTTCGCCATGCCGCCTCCCCGCCGGCCGCTCGGCCGGACGTCGCGGAGTATGGCACAGCGGGTGCCGCCCCTGGCAATCTCGGGGAACCCCGGGAGAGCCGCCGATTGCCAGCCGGGGCCGGCGCGTGTCAGGGTCGTCCGGGGCGGCGATCGCTGCCCGGGGCAGGCCAACGAGTCGAGGAGGCATGGCATGGCGACCCAGATGAGCGCCCGCACGCCGGACAGGCTCAGCGACCGCCTGATCGCGATCCGCGACCGCTGGCACTGCCGGAACCATCCGTTCTACGCCGACCTCGCCGCCGGACGGCTGGAGCTGCGCCACCTCGGGACGTTCCTGGTGCAGCACTACCTGGTGGTGCGCCAGATCTTCCGCTCGATCGGCATCGCCTACGCCAAGGCGCCCGACGACATCGCGCGCAACATCATCGAGAACCTGGCCGAGGAAGCCGGCCTGCTCGGCATCGACGGGCACGCGGCGCACAACCACACCGACCTGATCCT
>JBFWQM010000095.1:0-18000 GCA_050249455.1 Rhodospirillaceae bacterium
GCCTGCCGCTCGGCCCGTCAGTTCACGACACGATCGCGGAACTCGGTGGCTGTTCGGTGGAGCGGACCGACGATGGCTTTCGGCTTCGGCGCTAGGTGAAAGCAGGATGGCGGCTTGCAGCGGCTGCCCCCCCCCGGTGACCATGCATCAGGCCGATATGCGTCGCCACCGCCACGCCATGGCCGCCCCCACGACGAACAGCACCACCCCCGCCGGCTCACCCACGCGCGGCAGGATCGCTGTGTTGTAGGAGCACGCGCAGGTCGTGAAGCTCTCGGTGAACAGGTTGGCGTTCGAGATGAAGGCGCCGGGCCGGTCGTAGGAGCCGAAGTGGGCGCTCACCCATTCGCCCTGGGTCGGGAAGCCGGGGACCTGGCTCTCGGCGACGTCGAAGCCGAAGAAGAACGTGAAGGTGCGGCACGCGCCGTCGAAGCAGCTCTGCCAGTCGGTGCGGAGGTCCGAGAGGGTGCCGCGCAGCAGCGGCCGGGTCGGATCCGACGTCGGCGTCTTGCCCATGACGACGAAGTCGCCGCCGGCGAAGCTGCCGCCGGGATCGATCGCCGCGTTGAGCGTCGCGTCGGCGTCGGCGAACGGCACGAAGGCGAAGGGCGGCCCGGCGCCCAGCCAGAGCTGGCCGACGCTGCCGGGAAAGTCGAGGACCAGGCGCCCGCTGCCGTGGTCATAGCTGGCGACGACCGGCCCGAAATGCACCTGCGGCCCTTCGAAGGCCGCATGCGTCGGTCCGGCCAGGCCGAGCATCGCAAGTGCAAATATGAACGCGCGCAACATCGTCTTTTCCCGTACGGGCATATCCTAGCCCCAATCGAGGGCGCCGCATACTGCGCGGACGGGTCGATCCGCCATCGCGATCGGGACCGCCGGGCATTCGCCGGGGCTCGTTCTACCTACCGTCCACGACCGCTCAGCGCCGCCGCGATGCGCCTGAACGCCGGCGAGTCGAGCCGGTCGGCGAAGCCGAAATAGAGGCCGTGGGCCTGGATGCCGCCGAGCTGCGGGACGCGGAGCTCGGCGAGCCAGGCGGGCGGGATGGTCTCGTCGTTGTGCTCGGCGACGGCGGCGATCTCGCTGCGGACCGCGGCGTCGGCGGGCAACGCGCTGCCGACCACGTCGTCGTGCAGGTTCAGGGTGTGCAGCGCGCCGACCGATGCAGCGGCGAAGTCGCGGCCGCGGCCGAAATAGTCGGGCCAGAACGTCGCCACCATGTCGTGCGGCAGGCCGAGGGTGACGAAGGAGGCGATCCGCGGCGCGGCCGCCGCCGGCCGCGCCCCGGCCAGCGGGAACAGCCAGTCATAGGCCATGACCGCCCCGAAGCTGTAGGCGACCAGGTGGATGCGCGCATCCGGGTGCCGCCGCCGGGCGAAGCGCCAGGCGCGGTCGAGGCGGGCCAGGATGCGCCCGCGCACCGGCCGCCGCGCCGGCGTGCCGGTGAAGTACTGCAGCATGCGCACCGGGTCGCGCGCGAACATGCGCAGGAACGCCTTCGGCACCTTGGGCAGCAGGTGCTCCCACAGCGCCTTGATCAGCACGATGGCGGAGGCGAGCGCGGCGGCCATGCCGGCGAGCCCGGCCAGCGCCGCCGGCGCCGCGGCGGCGGGCGCGCCCGGGCCGGCCGGCGCGGCCTCCATGTAGGGCCTGGCCGCGTCGGCAACCGCGCCGCCGATCTGCCAGCTGGCGTAGCCGACCAGCAGCACGAGCAGCAGCGGCGTCAGCAGCGTCGTGGCGACCAGGATCAGGACGTAGAGCCGCTGCAGCCTCGAGGCCTTCGCGCCGGCCGCGCCGGCGAACGGCCGGGCGGCGAGCGGCAGGTTGGCGAACACGGCCGCGGCCGTCTCGCGCGCACGCTGCGGCAGCCAGGCTTCCTCCAGCGCCATGAAGACGTCGTAGTAGTCGGCCTCGACCAGCGCGACCGCCGGCGCGAAGGCGCCGTCGGCGCCGCATTCGATCGTGCGGATCGCGATCGCGCTGCCCTCGAAGCGCGCCTCTTCCACTGTCCCGGTCGGCCGATGGGCCGGGCCCAGCGCCGCCGCCAGCCCGTCCGCCAGCCGGTCGATGGTCAGCCCTTCGACGAACCGGTGGATGCCCTGTACGTAGATGACGACATCGGTGACCGCCATCGCCCTCAACCCCGCCGCCCAGACACGCTTCGAAACTGGTCGCAGCGCCGGTGCTTGGCAAGCGCCGCGGGAGGCGCGCTCAGTCCTCGTCGTCCGGCGCGCGCACGCCGAGGGCGTTCAGCGCGACCGCGAGCTGGGAGCGCTCGAACGGCTTCCCGAGGAACCGGACCAGGGGATCGCCGGCGAAGCGCTGCCCGAGCTCGCTGCTGACATAGCCGCTGGCGATCACGATCGGCAGCTCGGGACGCAGCGCGCGCAGCTCTGCCGTCAGCTCGTCGCCGCGCCGGTCGGGCAGCCCGATGTCGATGATCGCGGCCCCGATCGTGCCGTCGGCGCGGCGCATCTTGTCGACCGCGTCCGCCGCGGTGCCGGCCTCGTCGATGCGGAAGCCCATCTCCTCCAGCATGAAGACAGTATTCATACGGACCAGGATCTCGTCCTCGACCACCAGGACGAGGGGCCGGCGCGTCTCGACGTCGAGGGCGGCGCGCACCGCGGCGGCGAGTTCCTCGGCGGTGTAGGGCTTGGTGATGAGCCGCACGCCGGGATCGAGCCGGCCGTCGTGGACGATGGCGTTGCGCGCATAGCCGGTGGTGAACAGCACCTTGAGGCCCGGGCGTCCGGCGCAGGCCTGGTCGGCGAGCTGGCGGCCGTTCATGCCGCCGGGCAGGCCGACGTCGGTGAACAGCAGCGCGACGCCCGCTTCGCGCTCGAGGACAGCCAGCGCCTCGCGCCCGTCGGCGGCCTGCAGCACGCCGTAGCCGAGCTCGGCGAGGATCTCCACCGAGCGCTCGCGCACGCCGTCCTCGTCCTCGACGACCAGGATGCGCTCGTGCGGCGCGCCGTGGGCCAGCGCCGGTGCCGCGTCATCGGCGAGCGCCGCTTCCTCGCCGATCAGCCGCGGCAGGTAGATCTTGACCGCCGTCCCCTCCCCCACCTCGCTGTAGATGCGCACGTGGCCGCCCGACTGCCTGACGAAGCCATAGACCTGCGAGAGGCCGAGGCCGGTGCCCTGGCCGATGCTCTTGGTGGTGAAGAACGGGTCGAACGCCTTGGCCAGCACCTCGCGGTCCATGCCGGTGCCGGTGTCGGTGACGCAGACCTGGACGTACTGCCCGGCCTCGACGTCGGCCACCGACCCGGCGTAGCGCTCGTCGAGATAGGCATTGGCGGTCTCGATCGTCAGCTTGCCGCCGGCGGGCATCGCGTCGCGCGCATTGACGGCGAGATTGAGGATCGCGTTCTCCAGCTGGTTCGGGTCGACATGGGTCCGCCACAGCCCGCCCGCCACCACGGTCTCGATCGCGACCTGCTCGCCCAGCGTCCGGCGCAGCATGTCCGACATGCCGGCGACCAGGCGGTTGACGTCCACGGGGCGCGGGTCGAGCGGCTGGCGGCGCGAGAAGGCGAGCAGGCTGCGGGTCAGCGCGGCGGCGCGCTGGACGCCCTGCATGCCGTTGTCGATGGCGCGCTGCATCTCCGACGGATCGCGGCCGCGCGCCAGCCCGCGGCGGATACGCTCGAAGCTGCCCATGATGATGGTCAGCAGGTTGTTGAAGTCGTGCGCCACGCCGCCGGTGAGCTGGCCGATGGTCTCCATCTTCTGGGCCTGGCGCAGCGCCTCCTCCACCTTCCCGCGCTCCTCGACCTGATGCTGCAGGTCATGGTGGGCGGCGGACAGCTCCTCAGCCCGGCGCTGCAGCTCGCGGTGGGTGCGGCCGAGCGCCGACTGCGACACGCTGAGGACGACGAACACCAGCGCGGCGAGCACGACGAGGATCGCGATGCCGACGTAGCGACCGAGCCGCTGCACCACCGATTCGACAACCAGGCGCAGATAGATCGTGCCCAGGTCGATGCCTTCGTGAACCACCGGCACGACCACGGACAGCCGATTGCCGGCCTCCAGCGGCGGCAGGCGGCGCACCGGCGCGGGCAGCGGCGCCTCGTCCGGACGGAGCAGGCTCGCGAACAGACGGCCGTCACCGTCATACACCGCGGCGGCGCGGATCTCCGGATTCGCCCGCAGCGCATCGATATAGTCCTGCGCGGCGGCGCGGTCGTCGAAGGTCAGCGCCGCTGTCACGCTGGATGCCAGGATCTCTGCCTGGACGTGCGCGGCGCGCACCTGCTGGTCCGACAGCGACCGTTCGCTATAGATCGCCATGATCACGCCGGCCACCACCAGACCGACCGCGGTAGCGATGGCGATGGCGGGCGCGAGCCGCGACAGCCCGGACACGCCGCGGACCGACGCCACGGGTTCACTCACGCCGCACCTCGCGCGCGAGGCCGAGCAGCCGCGAGCTGATCGTTAGCCCGCTCGCCGTCGCCGCGCGGTTGTCGATCTCGAAACGGACCTTGCCCTCGTCGAGCACGAAATGGATGATCCCCCTGCCGGACTGGCCGCGCGCCGCGTCGGTGACGGTGAGCACCGGCGCGCCGCGCATCGCCTCCAGTGACCGCTCCACGGGCTCGGCCGGCGAACCGGCCAGGTACATCACCATGCAGGGCGCGGCCGGGTCGGCCTGCGCGTAGCGGCGAACGGCTATCGGCCGGCCCTCGATCGACTGCCCCGCGACGGCCCGCTCCAGCGTTTCGCCGAACGGGGCGTCGCCGACGATGCACAGGCCCGATCGCGCGTTCCGCCGGGCGCCGGGCGGCCAGCTCACGAACGGCGCGAACTTGTAGAGGTACGTCGCCTTGACGGCGACCTCCAGCGGGCTCGCCTCCGACGCGACGGCCGGCGCGAACCAGGGCGGCAGGCAGGCACAGGCGGTCCCGGCCAGCGCGGCGCGCGCGATACGCTTCGCTGCCGGGTGCAGCCGCAACGTCAGAACCTCCAGCGCGCGCCGGCATAGACCGTCCGCCCCAGCTCGCGCCGCGTGGCCGGGGCGCCGAGCTCCGGATGGCGGTGATCCAGCAGGTTGAAGCCGGCGACCGACAGCTCGACCCCCGGCGCGACCTTCCACGCCAGCCGCGCCTCCGCCTCGACATAGCCGGGCACCATCGGCGCCGGCAGGTCGTCGATCGCCCGCAGCCCGACGTCGAACTCGACCTCGCTGGTGACGTTCATGCTGGAGCGGAACTGAACCTGGTACTCGGGGTCGTTGCCCCGGTGCTGGTCGAACGACGCCTCGACGCCGCCGGGCTTGAGGTCAAGATCCTTGTGCAGCGTCGTCAGCCCGGCGCTCAGCCGCCACCACGACCTCGCGAAATAGGTCCCCCACAGTTCGGCGCCGTAGGTGTGGCCTTCGAGGGCATTGCCGAACATGTACTGCCCGGACGGCAGCAAGGTCAGGGCGCGCAGGTCGCTATAGTCGTTGAAGAACAGCGACAGCGAGACGTCGAGGTCGGCGATCGGGCGGCCGCGGACGCCGACCTCGTAGGCGACCACCGTCTCCGACCGGAAGTCCTTGGCGGCCAGCACCAGGCCCGCGGCCGCCAGGTCGCGGTCGATGCGGGTCGGCGTACGCACCGCGCGCGACACGGCGGCCCACACGAAGGCGTCGTCGGTCACCGCCCAGCCGACGCGGACGCTCGGCAGGTATTCGAAGCCGCTGTAGCTCGAATACTCGAACTTGGTGCCCGCCGTCAGGGTGAGGGCATCGGTGAGCGCGATGCTGTCCTGCACGAACAGGTTGCTGAGCTGGACGGTGTCGCTCTCGGGGTCGAGCACGAACAGCGTGCCGGGCGGGCTGATGAACGAGTCCTTGGTCACGCGGTGGCCGCCGCCCCACACCAGCTGGTGGCGCGCGCCGACACGGAACGCGTGCTGCATCTGGACGTCGAAGGTGTCGAGCGTGTCGGTCACGCCGCCGGCCTCGCGGTCGACGGTGTCGTAGTAGGCCTGCACCTCCAGCCGCGAGCCGCCCGCGAACGCGTGGCTCAGCCGGCCCAGCAGGTTCCAGCCGACATTGGTGCCGCCGGGTATCTCGGTCTCGAACGCGTCGCCCTGGAAGGTGACCTTGCTCGACCCGACGTCCAGGTCGGTGCGGAAGCCGCCCTGCTTGCCGAACCAGTCGTCGCCGGCGCGGCTGCCGTCGGTCCGGTAGCTCTCGCGCCGCTCGAAGCCGAGGCCGTAGGCGCGGTAGGTGCCGACGTCGCCGAGCTTGCCGCCGTAGCGGCCGACGGCGCTCGAATCGGTGCCGCCGCGCAGATCGAGCAGGCCGCCCTGCGTGTCGGCCGTGTGCCGGGTGATGATGTTGATGACGCCGTTGAACGCATTCGCGCCCCACAGGGTGCCGCCCGGCCCGCTGATGACCTCGATGCGCTCGACGTCAGCCAGCGGGAGCTGCTGCTGGTCCCAGAAGACGCCGCCATGCAGCGGCGTGTAGAGGCTGCGCCCATCGATCAGCACCAGCAGCTTGTTGGCCGCCTCGAACGAGTTGAAGCCGCGCGCGGAGATCGCGTAGGTGAACGCGTCGCGCTGGGCGACGTAGAGGTTGGGCGCGAGCCGCAGCGCCTCCGCCAGGCTGACGGCGCCGGAGCGGCGGATGTCCTCGCTGGTGATGACGTAGATCGCGGCGGGCGCGCGGCTGAGCGGCTCGGCGCGTTTCGACACCGAGGTGACCTCCACCTTGAGAAGGTCCTCGATCGACAGTCGGCTGAGTTCTTCGACGGAAGGCGTGGCCGCCGTCGCCGGCGCGGCGGCAAGGGCCAAACCTGCCGCGAGCGCGCGGCGACAAACCCGCTTCCTCGTCGCCAACCACCGCGCGCGGCAGCCGTGCCCCATGTCCGCCCCCGTCGCGACGATGCGTCGTCGTTGCTGTCGTCTGCCCGGCGCCGCCCGCCTGTCTGCGCGGTGCGCGAATTTCCGGCATCGGGTAGACTAGTATTATTCGAAGGTACTGAAAAGGTTGCGCGTCGCTCACGCCGCCGGGAACAAGACTGCAGAAAGTTCCATTTGTTCCGCGCGAGGCCGTGAAAAAGTTCCCTGCAACCGTGAGGCGCAGGTGAAGCTGGCCAGCCATCGGCGCCGGTTGCGCGGCGCGACCGTCGCGTTGCCGACGCCGCGGCGGCGGATCGGGCGCCGTCAGCTTTCGCGGAACGCGTGGGAGAAGCTGTCGAGCACGGGCTTCATGATGTACTCGAAGAACGTGCGCTCGCCGGTGCGGATGTAGATGTCGGCGGGCATCCCCGGCGTCGGGCGGAACTCGCCCAGCCGCGCACGCACGTCCGCCTCGTCGAGCCGGACCCGAACCAGGTAGTAGCTGCGCAACGCCGAGGCATCGGTGGCCAGCGGCGCCGCGCGCTCGGCCAGCGCATCGGCGGAGAGATAGGTCACGCTGCCAGACACCATCGGCGTGATGCGCTTGTTCAGGGCGGTCAGGCGCACCAGGGCCGGCTGGCCGGCGCTGACGTGGGTGACGTCTCCGGGCCGCACCCGCGCCTCGATGACGAGCTCGTCGCGCACCGGCAGCAGCTCCAGGATGACGGCACCGGGCGCCACCACGGCGCCGGAGGTGTGGTAGTTGAGCTTGACCACGATGCCGCGCGCGGGCGCGCGCACCTCGACCCGGTCCACCACGGCGCGCGCGGCGCGGATCTGCTCCTGCACGTCGTCGAGCTCGGTCTCGGTCCGGCGGAGCTCCTCCACCGCCGCCTCCACCGCGGCGGAGCGCAGGTGAACGATGCGCTGGTTGGCGCGCGCCACGCGCTCGTTGGCGTCGGCGATGCGGCCCAGCAGCTCGCCCATGTCGCCGCCCAGCCCCGCCTCGGTACGCTGCAGCGTCAGCAGGTCGGTCTTGCGCACCAGGTTCTTGTCGAACAGCTGCTTCTTGTCGGCGAGCTCCTCGTTCAGCAGCGCCACCCGGCGGCGGGTCGACTTGAGCTGGGCTTCGTAGCCCTGGATGCTGTCCTCGATCCCGGCAATCTCCTTCTCGAGCACCAGCTCCTCCGCAGCGCGGCTGGCGCGGCGCGCCAGCAACTCGACGCGCTGGCGGTCGAAGATGGCGCGCGCCTCGGCATCGTCGGCAACGGCGGCGAGCGCGGCCGGCATCGCCAGGGTCCCCCCGGCCTCGACCTCCACCTCCAGCCGGGCCTTCATGGCGATCATGCGGTACTGCTTCAGCACCAGCCGGCGCAGACGCGCGCGCGCCTCGGTCTCGTCCATCCGCAGCAGGACCTGGCCGGCTTCCACGAGATCGCCCTCGCGCGCCGCCATCTCGCGGATGATGCCGCCCTCGTAGTGCTGCACCATCTTGTTCTGCCCCGTGGCGACGAACGAGCCGGTCGCCACCACCGCGCCGCTGAGCGGCGCCAGCGCCGCCCACACGCCGAAGCCGCCGACCAGCACGATCAGGATGCCGAGGCCGATGCGGATCGGCCATCGCGTGCTCATCGGCACGCCGCGGTGCCACGCTGCCTGGCCGCTGCGATCGTCGGTCATGACCATCCCCGCTTCACTTGCCGGCCGTCTCACGCGCCGGCGCGGCCGGGCGCTCGTCGCGGCTCGGGCGCACCACGCGGTGCAGCACCTCGGCCGGCGGGCCGAACGCCTCCACCCGCCCCGCGCGCAGGATCAGCACCTTGTCCACGCTGTTGAGCAGCGCCGGTCGCAAGGTCACCACGACCACCGTGACGCCGTTCGCCTTGGCGCGCGCCAGAGTCTCGCTCAACGCCTGCTCGCCGGCGGAATCGAGGTTGGAGTTCGGCTCGTCGAGCACCACCAGCGACGGCGCCCCGAAGAACGCCCGGGCCAGCGCGATGCGCTGCTTCTGCCCGCCGGAGAGCGGCGCGCCGCCGCGGTCGAGCATCGTCTCGTAGCCGTTCGCGAGCTGGCTGACCATCTCGTGGATGCCGGTGACCTTCGCCGCCTCGTAGACCTGCGCGTCCGGCACATCCTCGCGCATGCGGCAGACGTTCTGCGTGATGGTGCCGGGAAACAGCTCGACCTCCTGCGGCAGATAGCCGGTGTACTCGCCGAACTGGCGGCGGTCCCAGTTGCGCAGCTCGGTGCCGTCCAGCCGCACCTTGCCGGCGGTCGGCACGATGCAGCCGACCATGATGCGGGCGAGCGTCGACTTGCCCGACCCCGACGGGCCGACGATCGCCAGCGACTCGCCCGGCCTGAGCGCGAACGAGACGCCGTTCAGCACCGGCTCGCGCGAGCCCGGCGGGATGAACAGGATGCGCTCGACCGACAGCCGGCCCTGCGGCTTGGGCAGCAGGAGCTTCGGCGGCTCCGCCTTTGCCGTCTCCAGCAGCGCGCGGACGCGGCTGTAGGCGGACCGGGTCTGCACGAAGCTGCGCCAGCCCTCGATCAGTCCTTCCAGCGGCTGCAGCGCGCGGCCGACGATGATCGCGCCGGCGATCATCATGCCGCCGGTCAGTTCGCCCAGCAGCGCGAGGTAGGCGCCCCAGCCGAGGATGACGATCTGGGTCGCGTGGCGCGCGAACTTGGAGACGCCGCTGATCCAGAAGTTGCGCTCCTGCGCCGCTCCCTGGATCGCCAGCGCCTGCGACTGCTGGCGGCCCCACAGCTGGATGCTCTCGTTCAGCATGCCCATGGCGTTGACGACCTGGGCGTTGCGCGCCAGCGCCTCGGCGGACGCGTCGGCCTTGGCGGCATGCGCGCCGGCGCGGCCGAGCGCCCCGTCGGTCGCCTTCTGGTTCAGCACCGCGAACCCGAACAGCACCAGACCGGCGACCAGGGCGATGACGCCGAGGTCGCGGTGGATGAGGAACAGGACGGCGAAGTAGAGCGGCGTCAGCGGCACGTCGATCAGCAGCAGCATCACCGGGCTGGCGATGAAGCTGCGGACCTGTTGCAGGCTGCGCAGCACCTGGATGCTGCCGCCCTCGCCCGCCTTCGCGCCGGCGACGATGCCGGCCAGCACCGGGCCGGCGACGAAGGCGTCGAGCGCGCCGGCGATGCGGCCGAGCACCTGGCGGCGCATCACGTCGAGCGTCCACAGCACCAGCAGGAACCCGAGCGCCAGCGCCGACAGCATCAGGAGGGTGTCGAGGCTGCGGCTGGTCAGCACCCGGTCCGAGATCTGGAACAGGTAGATCGGCAGGGTGAGCATCAGCACGTTGACGGCGATCGAGAAGACCACTACCGCGGCGATGTTGCGCCGCGCCAGCGCCCGCCATGCCGCCAGCGGCGTCGGCGGCTCCTTGCGCGCGGCCCGCGGCGGCGCCGGCTTATCGAGAACGATTTCCGCCGGCTTGTCCGCCGCCGGGTTGCCGAGTGCCGTCGCCATCGCCACGCCTCCTCAGAGCAGGCCGTGGTCGCGCAACCCGATCTCGTCGAGCGCGCCGGACACACTGCCGAGCGCCGAGACCGGATCGTCATGGTCCGCGACCGTGGCCTCGTCGTGGCGGTGCTTGCCGTCGTCGCCGAGGTCGCCGCGATCGGGATCGCCCGCCGCCGAAGCGGGCTCGTCACGCCCGCCGTCGCGGTGCGGCTCCTCCCGCCCGCGCACGACCATGCCGTAGTCCGTGTAGCGGCCCGCATCGAACAGCGCATCGACGGCAATCGGAGCGGCCGCCAATTCGGCGAAGGCGATGGTGCCCGGCGAGCCGGTCAGCTCGGCGACGCCTTCCGCGAGCGGCGCGCCGGCCTCGACGGCGGCCGCTTTGGCCACCCCCGCCGGCGCTGGGTCCTCACCACCGTCGTCGGCTTCCGCCGTCGACGCGACGCTCAGGATCTGCGGCGACATGCCGATCGACTCGAGAACGCTGTCCGCGATGTCCGTGACCCCGAACCCGACGACGGCCGCGGCGCTTGCGGCCGATGCGACGCCGGCTGGCTCGATCGCGTCCGGGGCAAAGTCGGCAGCCGCGGTCAGCGCCGCATAGAGCCCGTCGGCGGCCGCCATCGAGGAGTGGGCCAGCAGGCCGTCGTCGGCCTCCGTCGCGATAGCCGCCACGGCGTGGATCGGCTCCCCGGCCGCCGCGACCGCAGGCGCGATCGCCTGCCCCTCCTCTGCGGCAGGCGAGATCGCCATCTCGATGATGATGTCCGGCGCCGACGCCGCAAACGGAACCGCCGAGACAACCTCGCCGGCCGCCCCGACGAACGCCGGGGCCGCGTCGCCTGCGAACAGGACGTCGCCCGCCGTGCCGACCGTCCCGGCGACGGCATCGAACACGCTTTCGGCCGCGCCGCTGCTGCCGTGGACGATTGGCCCGAGGTCATCGGCGACCGTTCCTAGAGCCGCGACCGTCTCGGTCACGCCCGACAGCATATGGTCGGCCGTCCCGACCGCCGCCGGCGCGACGCCGACGACCGCACCGACGAGGTTCGGCACGCTGGCCACGATCCCGTCGATGACCGGTACCACCGCGTCGACGACGGGTGCGAGCGGCGCCACTGTCCCCGTCGCGCCAGACAGCACATGTTCTGCCGCATCGACCAGCGCCGGCGCGGCGCCGGCGACGGCACCGACGACCGTCGGCACGCCGCCTACGATCCCGTCGATGACCGGTACCGCCGCGTCGACGACCGGTTCGAGCATCGCCGCCGTCCCCGTCGTGCCCGACAGCGCGTGGCCGGCCGTGTGCACCAGGTCGGGCGCAATGCCCTCGACGACTCCGACACCGGCATGATCGACGGCATCGACCACGGTCGATCCGGGCGCGCCCTCGCCGGACGGATCCCGACCGGGCAGCCCGTCAATCGCGTCGGGCCGGCCAGTCGACACTGGCGGGGAGACGTCGCGATCCATAGCGTCCGCAGGCGGCGACGACGGCGCCTGCGGCGCTGCGGCGGCTCCCGGAGCAAGGCCTTCCGGTGTCGCGACCGGCGCAGGCGTCCCCGCGCCCGCCGGCCCGGTCGCATCGACCCGGCCGGCCGTCGATGATCCGCCGCCCCCGCCGACGCCGCCGGACGCCGCCCGGGCGCCCTCGGCCGGGAAGCGGTCCCCGAGCGACGGCGTCGACGCCGCCACGCCGTCGAGCGGCGGCAGCGCGAGCGACACGTCGGCCGGACCCGGATCGGCCACCGGCGCGGCGGCGTCGCCCGCATCCCTGGCGCCAGCAGCGGCATAGCCCGGCGCGTCGGGCGCATCCTGCGGCGCGGGCGCCTCGGCGACGGCATCCGCCTCCGCCACGGCCGGCGCGGCCGCGCGCGCCGCGCCGGGGCCCAGCAGTTCGTCCGCCGCCAGGAGCTGGGCCAGAAGCACCGGCCAGGTGAGGAAGCTCAGGAATTCGCGCGGCCGCTCCTGCAGCCGCGCCTCGTCTTGCGCGCGCGCCGAAGCGCCGGAGCGGCCCGCGCCGCCCGGTTTCGCAGGATTCATCGGCAGGTCTGCCATCGCCGTCGCTCCGTCGTTTGTGCAGCGCCGTCCAGCGGCGTCGAGCCCGCGCCGGCCGGCAGCCGCAGCCTGCCGGCCGGCGCGGGGTGACGGCGTCGGTCAGGAAACCATGCAGTCGTGGCCGGTATCGCAGACATCGACGCAGTCGTAGCCGCCGGAGTCGAGGTGGCCGATGGCGAAATCGACGACCGAATCGACGTCGGGCATCGCCGTCAGCGCGGCCTGCAGGTCGCAGCCGTCGTCCTCGCCGCACGGCGGCGGGCAATCCGGCTCGTCATTGCAGTCGTTGCCGGCGTGCTGGCCGTCGTGGCCGTCGTGGCCGTCGTGGCCGTGGTCGTCGCCCTTGCCGTGGTGATCGTCGTCACGGCCCTTGCCGTGGTGATCGTCGTCCTTGTCCTTCCAGTCGTCGTCGCGGCCCTTGCCGTGATGGTCGTCGTCCTTGTCCTTCCAGTCGTCCTTGCCGGCGTGCTTGCCGCCGTGGTCGTCGTCGCGATCCTTGCCGTGATGCTCGTCCTTGCCGTGCGGATCGCAGTCGTCGCCCTTGTCGCCGTGCTTGCCGCCGTCGTGGTCGCCGCGCTTGTCCTTCGCGTCCCAGCCGTCGTCGTCCTTGCCGGGATGGAATCCGCCGCCGAGATTGGCGAGGTCGCCGAGAGGAAGTGCATTGGTGAGCATGACCTTGGTCCTCCGATAAACGATCCCTTGCGGCGCCGCCGTCGTGTCGCGTGTTCGCGTGCACCGCTATGAGATACTGTCCGCGGCGCGCACGGATGGATGCAGCCGTGCGAAAAAAAGATGCGCCTAGCTCAGCCGCCGCCGCAGCGCGACGAGCTCGCGCCGTATCCACGACTTCACGGTGCCGACCGGCACGCCGAGATACGCGGCGACCTCGGCATGGGTGCGGCCGTCCACGATCGCGAGGATAAGGCAGGCGCGCCGACGCGGGTCGAGCCGTTCGAGGCAGTCCCGCAGATCCGTCCCGTCCGCCAGGACGGTCGCGGCGTCCGGCGTCGCTGCAGTCTCCGCCATTGCATCGAGATCGGCCGGCTGTTCGGCAGTCATGCGCCGGATCGACTTGAGCGCGGTGTGGCGTACGATGGTGTAGATCCATGCACGCGCCGAACCGCGCGCGGGATCGAAGCTGGCGGCATCGCGCAGGATCTGCACGAATGCATCATGGATGACGTCCTCGGCCCGTTCGCGGTCGCGCACGATGTGCAGCGCCGCCGCGCGCAAACGCCCCCTTTCATTGCGGTAGATCTGTTCGAGGGCCGCCTGCTCGCCGGCCGCGCAGTTCAGGAGCGCGGCTTCATAGTCCGACGCAGGTTGCGTTCGGCCAGCCTTGGTCCCTGCTTGCCCCATCGACAGCTCCGGGCGGGCGCCGTACAGACGGCGGCGTCGCGACTGAGAAACGGTCTTGTCGGAGCGCCTTGAGCCCGGCGCCGTTAAGGAAAGTTAATGGCCGTCCGACCGGGAGGTTCCGGCGCGTCGCGACAAAAATCACGGTCGCGGATCGCGCGGGGCGCGCGACATTCTTTTGCCGTAGACGGTTCCAGAAATGGCGCTTGCAAAAGGCCAGCGCGGCCTCACCGCCGCCGAGGCGGTGTATTCTGCGGCGCGGAAACCCTCGGATAACGAACGGCGGCGGAGGCCGTGCGTGCCGGTTCAGCAGGCGTCGCCGCAGACGCCCCACCGCTCGGAATTGCGGATCGGCAGCTTGCGCCGCGGACCGGCCGCATCGCCGGCTGCGCCGGAAGGCTTCCCCGCCGCATCGCCCGCGTCCGCCGCCGGCGGGCAGGACGGCGGCGATCCGGTCACCGGGCCTAACGGGACGAAGCCGAACGCATCGACCGCGAGCGCCGGCAGGTTTCTCGCCCGGGGCGTGTTCCAGATCGTGAAGCGCACGGTGTCGGTGTGCAACCCTGTCCAGAGCATGCGGCCCTGGCCGTAGTCGCCGTCGCTCGTGGTGGTGATCCTGCCTTCGCGGCTCACCAGGCTGTGCTTGTGGCCGCCGTCGCGCGACACCAGCATGGTCGGTTCGCCGATGCTGAAGTCCGTCAGCAATTCGTCCGCGCGCACCCGGCTGACGTCCAGTTGGAAGCCGCTGATCGTCGCGCTGAAAGTGAGGGTCACCTGCGCCGGGTCGGTGTTCATCCGGTCGCGGAACGCCGTGCGGCCGTACGGCTCGGTGTTGGCGGTGGCGAGGGTCACGCACACGCCGCCGATCGATACGGACCCGGCGAACGGTGCGCCGCGGCCGAACGAGAAGTCGTGAGTCAGCGCCTGCGCGCCCGCCGGCGGCGGCGGCGCCACCGCCAGCGCGGCCGCGGCGAGGACGACGGCGCGGCGCACCGCCGCGCTACGCCGGCCTGGCGTCCAGTGCGCGGGCCTGGTCGCGCAGGACGTATTTCTGGATCTTGCCGGTCGAGGTCTTGGGCAGCGGGCCGAACACCACCGTCTTGGGCGCCTTGAAGTGGGCCATGTTCTCGCGGCAGAACGCGATGATCTCGGCTTCCGTTGCCGTGCCGTCGGGCTTGAGGGTGACGAAGGCGCACGGCGTCTCACCCCACTTGTCGTCGGGGCGCGCGACGACGGCGGCCTCCAGCACCGCCGGGTGGCGGTACAGCACGCCCTCGACCTCGATGGTCGAGATGTTCTCGCCGCCCGAGATGATGATGTCCTTCGACCGGTCCTTGATCTCGATGTAGCCGTCGGCGTGCCAGACGCCGAGGTCGCCGGAATGGAACCAGCCGCCGGCGAACGCCTCCTCGCTGGCGCGCGGGTTCTTCAGGTAGCCCTTCATCACCACGTTGCCGCGCATGAACACCTCGCCCATCGTCGCGCCGTCCTTCGGCACCGGCTCGAGAGTCTGCGGGTCGGCGACCATCAGGCCGTCCTGCATCGGGTAGCGCACGCCCTGGCGCGCCTTGATGCGCGCCTGGTCGTCGATCGGCAGCGCGTCCCATTCCTCGTGCCACGCGCACACGGTGGCCGGCCCGTAGGTCTCGGTCAGGCCGTAGACGTGGGTGACCTCGATCCCCATGCGCTGCATGTTGGCGATCACCGGCGCCGGCGGTGCGGCGCCGGCGGTCATCACCCGCACCTTCTGGGCGAAGTCGCGGCGGTCCTCCGCGCGCGCGTTGATCAACCCGTTGAGCACGATCGGCGCGCCGCAGAAATGCGTCACCCCCTGCTCCGCCAGCGCCTGGAAGATCGGCTTCGGTTCGACCCGGCGCAGGCAGACGTGGGTTCCGGCCAGCGCGGTGACCGTCCACGGGAAGCACCAGCCGTTGCAGTGGAACATCGGCAGGGTCCACAGATAGACCGGGTGCGGCGGCATCGCCCATGCCATCAGGTTGTTGACCGCGTTCAGGTGGGCGCCGCGGTGGTGGTAGACGACCCCCTTCGGGTTGCCGGTGGTGCCCGAGGTGTAGTTGAGCGAGATCGCGTCCCACTCGTCGCCCGGATAGGACCAGTGGTAGTCGGCCACGCCCTCGGCGATGAAGCTCTCGTAGTCGGTCTCGCCCAGCCGCTCGCCGCCCGGCCCTTCGGGATCGACGATGTCGATCACCAACGGCTTGCGGTCGAGCTTCGCCAGCGCCCGCTTGATGATCGGCGCGAACTCGGTGTCGGTGATCAGCACCTTGGCCTCGCCATGGCCGAGAATGAAGGCGATCGCTTCCGCATCGAGCCGGATGTTGAGCGCGTTCAGCACCGCGCCGCACATGGCGACGCCGAAGTGCGCCTCCAGCATCGCCGGGACGTTGGGCGCCATGATCGCCACCGTATCGTTCTTGCCAATGCCGCGCCACGCCAGCGCCGAGGCGAGCTGCCGGCAGCGGCCGTAGACCTGCGCCCAGGTGAGCCGCAGCGGCCCGTGCACCACCGCCGTGCGGGCGGGGTAGACCGTGGCCGCGCGCTCGATGAACGACAGCGGCGTCAGCGGCACGAAGTTCGCGGCGTTGCGGTCGAGCTCGGTGTCGTAGGGGCTGTGCATGACGAAGCTCCTTCTACTCGTCGGCGGCTGCATTTTCCTCGATTGTGCCCCAAGGCCCCACGGTTGACACGCCGGAAACGCCGCCCCGGCCGGTGGCGCACCGGTGCGGCGCCGGTTATATCTTGGGTGTCGTCGCCGCAGGAAAGGCAGTCCATGGGCAGGCTCATCCGCATCGCCGCGCTGGCCGCCGGCGTGTTCGCCGCCGCTTCTCCGGCTCGGGCGGCCGACCCGGGCGCAGTCGAGCGCCTCAGGTCCACCGGCAGCTGCCCGCGCTGCGACCTCAACCGCGCCGACCTCAAGGCGATGCCGATGGGCGGCGCGAAGATGGAAGGCGTGCGGCTGCGCGACAGCGACCTGAAGGACGCCCAGCTCGCCGGCGCCGAGCTCGGCGGCGCCGACCTCCGCCGCGCCGACATGGACAAGGCGAACCTGAAGGGCGCAAGGCTCGGCAAGGCCAACCTCAGCGGCGCCACCCTGGAAAAGGCGATGTTGGCGGAGGCCGACCTGCGCGGCGCCGACCTGCGGACGGCCGATTTCGAGAACGCCGGCCTGGAAGGCGCGACGCTGGCCGGCGCCGACCTGCGCAACGCCGATTTCAGCCGCGCCACGCTGGAGCGCGCCAGCCTCGACAAGGCGAACGCCTATCAGGTCAACATGAAGCGCGCGCGGCTGCGCGGGGCGAGCCTCGCCGAGGCCAACCTGAGCTGGAGCAACCTCGACCGCGCCGACTTCACCGGGGCGATCCTGCGCGGCGCCGACCTGACCAGCGCGCGGCTGCGCCGGGCCGACCTCACTAACGCCGACCTGCGCGGCGCCAAGCTGGAAGACGCCGACCTGCGGCTGGCCAACCTGACCGGCGCGCGGCTGGACGACGCCAAGGGAGTCAACCGCGAGCGGCTGTCGTCGGCCTGCGGCACGCCGGCCTCGCCGCTGCCGGACGGCCTCACCCTCAAGCCCTGCGTCAAGGAAGCCGGAGAGAGCCCGTGACCGTCACGATCTACCACAACCCGCGCTGCTCGACCTCGCGCAAGACCCTGGACCTGCTGCGCAGCAAGGGCGTCGAGCCGAAGATCGTCGAATATCTCAAGACCCCGCCGGATGCGGCGACGATCGGGAAATGGCTCAGGGCGCTCGGCATGGAGCCGCGCCAGCTCATGCGGCGCAAGGAAGCGGTCTACAAGGACCTCGACCTCGACGAACCGAAGCTGACCCGCGACCAGCTCATCGAGGCGATGGTGGAGAACCCGATCCTGATCGAGCGTCCCGTCGTCGTCTCGGGCGCCAAGGTGGCGCTGGGCCGGCCGCCGGAGAACGTGCTGAAGGTCGTCTGACGGCGATAACCTCCCTCTCCGCCCCAATGGGGCGGAGAGGGTCGGGGTGAGGTGGGGAAACCTCGCCCTGGGCCGACACCCACCACACCCGGCGCGCGCGGACGCGCGCCACCCTCTCCCCCCGCACGCGGGCGGAGAGGGTTGGGGCGCCGCCCTCGCATTGACGGCCGCCCGGCCGCGCGTTACGCAAGGCCGCAGGAAACGGAGGCCACGATGACGGCGCTGCCGCGCTGGAAGACGATCGAGGAGGCGCCGCTCACCCGCGAGTCGGTCGAGGCGCT
>JBFWQM010000096.1:0-17980 GCA_050249455.1 Rhodospirillaceae bacterium
GCCACGGCCTGTGGCGCGACGGCGACGCGGACGCCGCGGCACGCGCGGTGGCGCTGGCGGCGGAGAACGGGATCGAGGTGGTGCGGCTGTCGTTCGCCGACCAGCACGGCATCCTGCGCGGCAAGACCCTGATGGCGGGCGAGCTCGCGTCGGCGCTCAGGAACGGCGTCACCATCACCACCACCCTGCTCGCCAAGGACACCTCGCACCGCACCGTCTACCCGGTGTTCACCGAAGGCGGCGGCTTCGGCATGGCGGAGATGACCGGCGGCGGCGACTTCGTGATGGTGCCGGACCCGCAGACCTTCCGCCTGCTGCCGTGGGCGCCGAAGACGGCGTGGCTCCTTTGCGACATCTACTTCCCGGACGGCGGCGCGATCCCGTTCTCGACCCGCGAGATCGCGCGGCGCGCCGTCGCCGCGATGGGCGCGGCGGGCTACGACTTCATGTCGGGGCTGGAGGTCGAGTTCCACATCCTGAAGCTGCTCGACCCCAAGCTGCGCTACGACCAGACCGGCCAGCCGCCCGAGCCGCCGGAGACCCAGCTCGCCGCGCACGGCTTCCAGTACCTGACCGAGATCCGGATGGACCAGCTCGATCCGGTGATGGAGTTCCTGCGCCGCGACCTCGTCGCGCTCGGCATGCCTTTGCGCTCGATGGAGGTCGAGTACGGGCCGAGCCAGGTCGAGTTCACCTTCCAGCCCGGCAACGGCCTCGAGCCGGCCGACACCATGGTGCTGTTCCGCAGCGCGGTGAAGCAGATCTGCCGCCGCCACGGCTGGCACGCCACGTTCATGTGCCGGCCGGGGCTGCCCAACCTGTTCTCCTCGGGCTGGCACCTGCACCAGTCGCTGATCGACCGGCGGACGGGCGAGAACGCCTTCATCCCCGAACGCGACGGCGACCTGCTGTCGCCGGCCGGGCGCCATTACGTCGCCGGCGTGCTGGCGCATGCGCGCGCCGCGACCGTGTTCACCACGCCGACGATCAACGGCTACAAGCGCTACAAGCCCTATTCGCTCGCCCCCGACCGCGCGGTGTGGGGCAAGGACAACCGCGGCGTCATGCTGCGCGTGCTGGGCGGCGCGGGCGATCCCGGCACGCGGATCGAGAACCGGGTCGGCGAGCCGGCGGCGAACCCCTACCTCTACCTCGCGTCCCAGATGCTGTCGGGCCTCGACGGCCTCGCCCGCCGGCTCGACCCGCCGCCGCCCGCCGACGTGCCGTACGAGACCAAGGCGGCGGCGCTGCCCCGCAGCCTGATGGAGGCGGTCGCCGCGCTGCGCGACGACACGTTCTTCCGGGCGCAGCTCGGCGACCGCTTCGTCGACTACCTGGTGACGATCAAGGAGGCGGAGATCGCCCGCTTCCTCGGCGAGGTCACGAGCTGGGAGCAGCGCGAGTACTTCGAGCTGTTCTGAGCGGGCCGGCCGCGGCTCGGAGGTGCTTGGGCGCTTTCCCATCCCACTCCCCGGCGTCGCATCCGTCCCACTGCCGCACAGCCCTTGCAGTAGGTTGTATCCCACTTTCCTATTCACGCGGAGACTTGGGAAAAATCCTTGACGGCGCTCCGGCGCGGCGCAAGCCTGACCGCACAGGGAAGGTGCGCCATGGACGACAACCACGTCTTCCTGGACGAAATCCAGGACTTCTGCCGCAAGGTCGGCATCGCCGAATCGACGTTCGGCCGCCAGGCCGTCAACGACGGCAAGTTCGTCGGCCGGCTGCGCGAGGGCAAGCGCGTGACCACCGCCACGGTGGCGCGGGTGCGCGACTTCATCCACAGACGCGATCCCGAGGCCGAGCCGACGCACGAGGGCGCCAACGGCAACGCCGCAGCGATGCCCGCGACCATAACGGATGCGGCGCATGCGCTGCACAGCCCCGCCGCGCCGAAGGCGGAGGACCGCGGGACGTTCCGGTTCTACGACAACCGGCAGAAATACCTGATGTTCGTGAACACCTGCGGCGAGAAGTGGGCGGTCGCCGAGCGCGCCGGCATGGAGCTCGCGCACATCCATCCGTCGCCGCCGTCGCTGCGCGTGTTCGACGCCGGCATGGGCGACGGCACGGTGCTGACGCGGGTGATGCGCCACATGCACCAGCGCTTCCCGACCCTGCCGTTCTACATCGTCGCCAAGGAGATCAGCCTGGAGGACGTGCGGCTCAGCCTGGAGAAGATGCCCGACCGCTTCTACGAGCATCCGGCCAGTGTGCTGGTGGTGACGAACCTCTACTACACCGAGGCGCCGACCCTGACGCCGAAGTCGATCCAGGCGGCCGGCAGCCTCAACTGGATCGAGGTGCCGCTGACCGGCTCCACCGCGCACGAGTTCGACGAGCAGATCGCGAAGCTGCAGGGCACGCTCGCCGACGGCTGGCAGGTGCGCGCCTCGGCCAAGACCGGCAACCCGCTTTACGTCCGCCCGTCGGTGCTGGTGCTGTACCGCGAGGACCACCGCTTCCTGCTCGACCCGGTGATCCCGCGACGCGGCAGCCTGCGCGCCGACTACGACCTGATCATCGCCTCGCAGCCCTACCGCGCGCGCATGCCGACCGAGTTCAAGGTGCAGAAGGTGATCGCGCCGCTGGCGCGCAGCCTCGCCCCCGGCGGCCGGCTGCTCGGCATCCACTCGCACGGCCGCGACCCGGGGCTGGAGATCGTGCGCCGCGTGTGGCCGGGCGAGGATCCGTTCCGGACCAACCGCCACCAGCTGCTCAAGGTGCTGAAGCATGAGCTCGGCCGCGCCGGGCGCGACCTCAACTTCAACGCCTATGCCGACAAGCGCGCGATCTTCCGCTACGACATGCACACCTTGCCCAGCGAGGTCGGCGGCGGCGGCTCGATCGGCACGTCGACATTGTGGGCGGCGTGGAACGCGGCGATCTACGTCGCGCAGATCGAGGACGAACGGCTCGAAGCCGTGATGACCGACAAGTCCTACCTGGAGGCGACGCGCGAGGTGCTGAACAAGCACGGCGGGCTGTGGTTCCTCGACGAATCCTACGTCGTCTCGCGCCGGCGGGACTGAGCCGATGCCCAACGACCGCATCGCCGTGCCGCCGGTGGAAAGCCCGCTCGTGCGCACGCTCCTGGCCGGCCGCTTCGCCATCACCGCGGAGATCACGCCGCCGGTCGCCGGCGCCGCAGCGCCGCTGATCGCCCAGGTCGAGCCGCTGCGCGGCCTCGCCGATGCGGTCAACGTCACCGACGGGCCGCGCGCGAAAGTTCACATGTCGGCGCTGGCCGCCGCCGCGATCCTCGTCGCGCACGGCGTCGACCCGATCCTCCAGCTTACCTGCCGCGACCGCAACCGCATCGCGCTGCAGTCCGACCTGCTGGGCGCCGGCGCGCTCGGCGTGCGCAACCTGCTGATCCTGCGCGGCGACGATCCCGATCCCGCCGACATCCCGCCGGCCAAGGCCGTGTTCGACATGGACAGCCGCGAGCTGACGCACATCGCGGCCAAGATGCGCGACGGCCAGGCGATGGCTTCGGGACGCGAGATCGTGGCGCCGCCGCGCTTCTTCATCGGCGCCGCCGACACGCCGATCGACCCGCCGGCCGACTGGCGGCCGACCGGGCTGTTGCGCAAGGTGGAGGCCGGCAGCCAGTTCGTGCAGACGCAGCTCTGCTACGACATCGGCGTGGTGCGCCGCTACATTGCGCGGCTGGTCGATACCGGCCTCACCGACAGAGTGTTCGTTCTGATCGGCACCGGGCCGGTCGCCTCGGCGCGCTCGGCACGCTGGATGCGCGACAACCTCTACGGCGTCGTGATGCCCGATTCGCTGGTGGAGCGGCTGGAGAAGGCGACCGACCCGAAGGCGGAAGGCATCCGCTTCTGCGCCGAATTCCTTCAGCAGCTGAAGGAAATCCGCGGCGTCGCCGGGGCCCATCTGATGGCGCCGGGCAACATGTCCTCGATCCCGCCGGCGATCCGCCTGTCCGGCCTGCACGGTTGACCCGGATAGCCAGACGAAGCGCGGTCGCGGTATAAGCGGTCAACGAGACTGCACAATAAACAACGATACGGGAGAGGTTTCATGCGACGTCTGGCGACGGTCACGACGATTCTCTTCGGCGTTGCGTTGGCGGGTGCGGCAGGGACGGCGGCGGCGCAGGTGCCGATCAAGTTCGGCACGCCGACCAACGGCGACACCGTCCACGACGGCATGATCACCTACAAGGCCGCCGTCGAGAAGAAGGCGCCGGGCAAAGTCAAGATCGACATCTATCCCGGCGGCCAGCTCGGCTCGATCCCCAACATGATCGAAGGCGTTCAGCTCGGTACCATCGAGATGCTCAACATTCCGCCCGAATTCCTCGTCGGGCTCGACACGCGCTTCGGCGTCGTCTCCGCACCCGGCGTGTTCACCGACATGATGCACGGCTACCGCACGCTGCACGAACCGGAATTCAAGAAGGCGTACTGGGCGCTCGGCGAGAACAAGGGCATCAAGCTGATCGGCGCGCAGTGCAACGCGGAGGCGCACTACGTCTCACGCCGGCCGATCCGTACCTTGGAGGACTTCAAGGGCAAGAAGATTCGAGTCTTCGCCTCCGCCATGGAGCGCGAGGAGATGAGCCGCCTCGGCGCCGCGGCGACGCCGATGCCGCTGGGCGAGGTGGTTCAGGGCCTGCAGGTCGGCACCATCGACGCCGCGAAGTCGGGCTTCATCGTGTTCGTGACGTTCAAGGTCCAGCCGGTCGCCAAGTACGTCCTGCGCAGCCGCGAATCGCTCGTGTGCATCGTCCAGTTCGTCAACAAGCCGTGGTTCGAGAAGCTGGCGCCCGACGTCCAGGCGCTGCTGACCCAGACGGCGACCGAGAACGACGCCATCAACATGAAGCATACCGTGGACATCGACGCCTCCGTCGCGCCGCGGTGGGTGCAGGGCGGCGGCGAGGTGAACGACCTGTCGCCGGCCGAGCACGCGGAGTTCCTGAAGCGCATCGCCACCGTCGGCGACGCCGCGCTGGAAAGCGATCCGGCGGCAAAGGAGATGTACCTCCTGATGAAGCAGGCGGCGGAGCGGACCAGGCACAAGACGAACTGATCCTGCCGGCGGGCCACGTCCGGGCGGGCAATGCCCGCCTTGTCGCGCGCCCGGGTTCCGCTGTAAAACCATTCCAAACAAGGCGCCGGACGACACGGCGCCGCCATGGGGAGGAAACGACATGCTGAGGCGTCGACTTCTGACGTGCGCGGCCGCGCTGGCGGCCGCGGCGCTGGCGCTGCCTGCGGCGGCGCAGGACAAGATCCGGATCGGCTACGCGATCTCGAAGTCGGGGCCGAACGCCACCGGCGCCGGCATCACGACCCTGCCGAACTACAAGCTGTGGGTGGAGGACGTGAACGCCGCCGGCGGGCTGATGCTCAAGGGCACCGGCAGGAAGGCGATGCTCGAGGTCGTGGAATACGACGACCGCAGCCAGTCGGAGGAGGCGGTCAAGCTGATCGAGCGGCTGGTCAACCAGGACAAGGTCGATTTCATCCTGCCGCCATGGGGCACGGCGATGAACCTCGCCGTCGCGCCGCTGCTGGCGCGCGCCGGCTATCCGCACCTCGCCGCCACCGCGGCGACCGAGAAGGTGCCGGAGTTCGCCAAGCGCTGGAACAGCGCGTTCTGGCTGCTCGGCCAGTCCTCGGCCTACACCAGCGGCCTGGTCGAGGTGCTGAAGGGCCTGCGCGACAAGAACCAGATCGGCAACAAGGTCGCGATGGTCTCGGTCGCCGACGGCTTCGGCATCGAGATGGTGACTGCCGCGCGGCCGATCATGAAGGCCGCCGGTTTCGACCTGGTGATGGACAAGACCTATCCGGTCGGAACGCAAGACCTCGGCGCGCTGATCACCGAGGCGGCGCGGCTGAACCCCGACGTGTTCGTCGCCTTCAGCTACCCGCCTGACACGATCGGACTCACGGACCAGGCGAAGACGCTGAAGTTCAACCCGAAGGTCTTCTACACCGCGGTCGGCACCGCGTTCCCGATCTACGTGAAGCGGTTTGACAAGGCGGCCGACGGCGTCATGGGCATCGGCGGCTGGAACCCCGACCTGCCGGCGACCAAGGCCTATTTCGAGCGCCACAAGAAGGTGCTGAACGCCGAGCCCGACCGCTGGGCGTCGGCGGTCACCTACGCCAGCCTGGAGATCCTCGGCCAGGCGATCGAGCGGGTCGGCAAGATCGACCGCGCCGCGGCGATCAAGGAAATCAACGACGGCACGTTCCAGACCGTGATCGGCCCGGTCAAGTTCGAGGACAACCAGCGCAAGGTGCAGTGGCTGACCGGCCAGTGGCAGGACGGCGAGTTCTACGGCGTCAGCCCCGCCAACATGCAGGGCGCCAAGCCGGTCAAGTTCCCCAAGCCGGCGTGGTGAGGCAATACCCGCTCCGCCCGCGTGCGGGGGGAGAGGGTGGCGCGCGAAGCGAGCCGGGTGAGGTGGGTCGCCGGACGCATCGAAGCCGGTGGCTTCCCCCACCTCACCCCGACCCTATCCGCCCCCGGGGGCGGAGAGGGAGCATGGTTCGATCCCCTGTAACGCCGAGCCCGCCCGCAACATGCTCCTGATCGACGTCGTCCTCGGCGGCATCGTGCTCGGCGGCCTCTACGCGCTGGTCGCGACCGGGCTCAACCTGCAATACGGCGTGGCGCGGATCATGAACCTGTCCTACGGCGAACTCGTGGTGCTCGCCGCGTTCGCCGCGTTCGGCTGCGTCAGCGGGCTCGGGCTGTCGCCGTTCGTCGCGCTCGCGATCGTGCCGCCGGTCGCGTTCGCGCTGAGCTGGGCGGTCTATCGCTGGCTGATGACGCCGCTGGTGCGCCGGTCGCCGTCGGCGGAGGCGCTGGAGGCCGATTCGATCCTCGCCACCTTCGGCCTGCTGTTCGTGATCCAGGGCACGGCGCTATCGATCTGGGGCGGCAACCTCTACAGCTATTCCTATCTCGCGGTGCCGGTCGACGTGCTGGGCAGCCGGATCGCCGCCAACCGGCTGCTCGCCTTCGCCATCGCTGCGGCGCTTGCCGCCACGATGTGGTTCGTCATGCACCGTACCCGCATCGGCACCGCGGTGCGCGCGGTCGCGGTCGATCCCGTCGCGGCCGGGCTGGTCGCGATCGACGTGCCGCGCTTCGCCGCGTTCAGCTTCGCGCTGGGCGGCGCGCTGGTCGCCGCGGCGGGTGTGCTGGTCAGCATGTTCCTGACCTTCACTGCCGGCATGGGCGTGGTGTTCACCATGAAGGCGCTGATCGTCGTCATCATGGGCGGCGTCGGCAACGTGCTGGGCGGCTTCGTCGCCGCGATCCTGCTTGGGCTCGCCGAAAGCGTCGGCGGCTATCTGATCGACCCCGGGCTGACGCTCGCCATCAATTTCGCGATGTTCCTGGCCGTCCTCTTGTGGCGGCCGACCGGGCTGCTCGGTGGGCGCTGACGTGACCCGCCCGCTGATCGGCGCCGCGGCGGCGTTCGCCGCGCTGGCGGCGCTTCCGTTTGCGGTCGACAGCTACGTGCTGTCGGTGCTGATCAACATGCTGTCGTTCACGGTGCTGGCGACGGCGTGGACGCTGTTCTGCGGCACCACGCGCTACATCTCGCTCGCCACCGCGGCGTTCTTCGGCATCGGCGCCTACATGGTCGCGGCGCTGGGCGAGCACATGCCGTTCGGCGCGACGATGGCGGTGGTCGCGGTCGCCGGCATGGCGATCGCGCTGGTGGTCGGCCTCGCCACCCTGCGGCTGCGCGGCGTCTACTTCACCATCTTCACCTTCGGGCTGGCGGAGCTGGTGCGACAGGTCACCATCTGGTGGCAGACGAAATACGCCGGCACGGTCGGGCTCTACGTCTTCCTCGACGTGCCGGCGGCGACGATCTACTGGCGGCTCTTGGGCCTGGTCGCGCTGACGTTCGCGGTCGGCGCCTGGGTGATGCGCAGCCGCCTCGGCCTCGCGCTCCGCACCATCGGCGCCGACGAGACGGTGGCGCGCCACGCCGGCATCGACGCGACGCGGGTGAAGGTCGCGGTGTTCGCGCTGTCGTCGGTGTTCATGGCGCTGACCGGCGCGATCATGGCGCCGCGCTGGACCTACATCGACCCGACCATCGCGTTCAACGCGCTGATCTCGTTCGAGGTGCTGATCATGGCGCTGCTCGGGGGCATCGGCCGGCTGTGGGGCCCGGCGCTCGGCGTGGTGCCGATGTTGCTGGTGGCGGAGTTCCTGTCCACCCGCTTCCCCAACCACTTCATCATCGTGCTCGGCCTGTGCTTCATGGCGATCGTCTATTTCATCCCGATGGGCCTCGCCGGGCTGCTCGACCGGCTGCGGGCGGGGCGCGCGCGATGACGCTCGCGGTCGATGGCCTGACCAAGTCGTTCGGCGGCCTGCGCGCGGTCGACGGCATCGGCTTCGAGGTCGCGGCGGGCGAGACGGTCGGGCTGATCGGCCCCAACGGATCCGGCAAGACCACCGTGCTCAACCTGCTGACCGGCGCGTTCCCCGCCGACGCCGGGCGGGTGACGTTCGAGGGCCGCGCCCTCGCCGGCGCGCCGGCGCACGCGGTCGCCCGCGCCGGCATCGCGCGCACCTTCCAGCTCGTGCGGCCGCTGCACGGCATGACGGTGGCGGAGAACGTCGTCGTCGGCCGCGCCTTCGGCGCCCGCCGCGCCACCTTGGCCGACGCGCGGCGCGAGGCCGACGACATGCTGGCGTTGGTCGGCCTCGCCGGCCGCGGGGCGGAGCCGGTGGACCGGCTAACCTACATCGACCAGAAGCGGCTCGACCTCGCCCGCGCGCTGGCCGGCGAGCCGCGGCTGGTGCTGCTCGACGAATGGCTGGCCGGTCTCAACCCGACCGAGCTGGAGGACGGCATCGCGCTGCTGCGCCGGATGAAGGACCGCGGCCTCGCCATCGTGCTGGTGGAGCACGTGATGCACGCGGTGCGCAGCCTGTGCGACCGCTGCGTGGTGATGAACGCCGGGCGCAAGATCGCCGAAGGCCCGCCGGCGGCGGTGCTGGCCGATCCGGCGGTGGTCGCGGCGTACCTGGGCGGCGGCGATGCTTGAGGTGGCGGGCCTGTCCGTCGCGTTCGGCCGCCACCAAGCGCTCGACGGCGTCAGCTTGCGCGTGGCGCGCGGCGAGACGGTGGTGATCCTGGGCGCCAACGGCGCCGGCAAGACGACCTTGCTGAAGGCGATCGGCGGCCTGCAGCCGGCGCGGCCGGGCGCGGCGGTGCGGCTCGACGGCGCCGACCTCGCGGGCCTGCCGCCGCACGCGATCGTGGACGCGGGGATCGCGCTGGTGCCGGAAGGCCGCGGCATCTTCGCCGAACTGACGGTGCGCGAGAACCTGTTGCTCGGCGCCTTCGCCCGCCGCGCGCGCGCAGGCGAAGCGGCCAACCGCGACCGCGTGCTGGCGCTGTTCCCGCGGCTGGCCGAACGCCTCGACCAGAAGGCGCGCACCATGTCCGGCGGCGAGCAGCAGATGGTGGCGATCGGCCGCGCCCTGATGTCGTCGCCGGCGATGCTGCTGCTCGACGAGCCGTCGCTCGGCCTCAGCCCGCTGTTGTGCCAGGAGCTGTTCGCCGCGCTCGCCCGGATCGGCGCCGCCGACGTCGGCGTCCTGCTGGTGGAGCAGAACGCCGCCCGCGCGCTCGCCGTCGCCCGGCGCGGCTACGTCCTCGCCCAGGGCCGCATCGTGGGGGAGGGCTCGGCCGCCGACCTGCGCGCCGACCCGGCGGTGGCGCGGGCGTATCTCGGGGCGGGGTAGGGGCGTTCGGTTCTCGTTTGTCGCTTGCGCGCCGCCCCCTCCCCCCAACCCCCTCCCGCGAGGGGAGGGGGAGTCAGGGCGAGGCTCGGTGGAAAGCCCCCTCCCCTCGCGGGAGGGGGTTGGGGGGAGGGGGCGTCTCCGCCGGTGAGACATCGGGCCGCCTTCCAAATCCGCCCGCCGTCCCCTATATGTTCCCTGCCGGTAACCGATTGTTGGGCCGGGCGCGGCAGGCTGCGCCCGAAACGCCCCAGGAAGCCCCCGAGCATGGACGACACCACCCTTCGCGAGGCTGCGGCCGCGCGCCCGGCCGACGATGTCGCCGCGCGGCGCACGTTCGCGATCATCTCGCACCCCGACGCGGGCAAGACGACCTTGACCGAGAAGCTGCTGCTGTTCGGCGGCGCGATCCATCTCGCCGGCCAGGTGAAGTCGCGCGGCGAGCGCCGGCGCACCCGGTCCGACTGGATGGAGATCGAGCGCCAGCGCGGCATCTCTGTCTCCAGCTCGGTGATGACGTTCGAGCGGGGCGGCGTGACCTTCAACCTGCTCGACACGCCGGGCCACGAGGACTTCAGCGAGGACACCTACCGCACGCTGACCGCGGTCGATTCGGCGATCATGGTGATCGACGCCGCGAAGGGCATCGAGAGCCAGACCCGCAAGCTGTTCGAGGTCTGCCGGCTTCGCGACATCCCGATCGCCACCTTCGTCAACAAGGTCGACCGCGAAGGCCGCGACCCGTTCGAGCTGCTGGACGAGATCGAGAGCACCCTGGCGCTCGACGTCTGCCCCATCACCTGGCCGGTCGGCATGGGGGTGGAGTTCCGCGGCTGCTACGACCTCCGCCGCAACCGGCTGCTCGCCGGTGGCCCCGCGGCGGACGAGATCGCGTTCGACGGGCTGGACGATGCGAAGCTCGATTCGGTCGGGCCGGCGCGCATCGTCGCGCCGTTCCGCGAGTCGGCGGCGCTGGCGCTGGAGGCGTATCCCGAGTTCGACGTGGCGGCCTACCGCGCCGGCCACATGACGCCGGTGTTCTTCGGCTCGGCGCTGCAGGACTGCGCGGTCGAGTCGCTGCTCGACACCTTGGCGGCCTACGCGCCGCCGCCGCGCGAGCAGCCGGCCGAGCCGCGCCCCGTCGCGCCGGATGAGAGCAAGGTCAGCGGCTTCGTGTTCAAGGTGCAGGCCAACCTCGACCCCAATCACCGCGACCGGGTGGCGTTCCTGCGGCTGTGCTCCGGCCGCTTCCGCCGCGGCATGCGGCTGACCCAGGTGCAGTCGGGCAAGTCGATCGCCATCAACAACCCGGTGTTCTTCTTCGCCCAGGAGCGGGCGCTGGCCGACGAGGCGGTGGCCGGCGACATCATCGGCATCCCCAACCACGGCACCTTGCGGGTCGGCGATACCTTGACCGAGGGCGAGTCGCTGCGCTTCACCGGCATCCCCAACTTCGCGCCGGAGATCCTGCGCGCGGTACGCCTCAACGACCCGATGCGGGCGAAGCAGCTCAAGCGCGCCTTCGACGACCTGGCGGAGGAGGGCGTGACCCAGGTGTTCCGCCCGGTGATCGGCTCGGCGTGGATCGTTGGCGTGGTTGGCCAGCTCCAGCTCGACGTGCTGCGCGCGCGCGTCGCCGCCGAATACAAGATCGACGTCGATTTCGAGGCGTCGTCGTTCGAGACCGCGCGCTGGGTGGCGGGCGACGCCGCCGAGCTCAAGCGCTTTACGGACCGCAACCGCGGCAGCCTGGCCGAGGACCGCGACGGCGCCCCGGTCTACCTCGCGCGCAACACCTGGGACCTCAACCGCACCGTCCAGGACTGGCCCAACCTGCAGTTCACCGCCACCCGCGAGCGGGCGTAGGTACGAAAACTTTGGTAGGGGCGGGTTTCAAACCCGCCCGCGGCGTTCGGTTGGGCTCGGGCGTCGCAAACGGAAAACAGAAAAAGGGCGGGTTTGAAACCCGCCCCTACGCAATCACTCGTGACGCTGTCGGCCCCTACACCCCGAACGTGAACCGGCTGCCGAGGTTGGAGGCGACCAGCTTTTCCGGCATGCGGCGGCGCATCGCCTCGATGAACTTGACGCCGGTGCAGTGCATCGGCAGCACGACGTCGGGCTTCAGCGCCTCCAGCTCGTCGATGGTGTGCTCGACGTAATCGTTGGGCGAGGCGGTCAGGTGGAAGCCGCCGACCACCGCGTGCAGCTTGTCCACGTTCGCCACCGCCATCGCCGTCCGCACCGAGTTGATGATGCCGGTGTGGCCGCAGGACGAGATCACCACCAGCCCGCGCCCCTTCACGATGTAGCAGGTGGCGTGCTCCTCCGGGTGCGTGTCGGGCACCAGCTTGCCCTGGCGCTCCGCCTCGCTGAAGTGGTCGTAGCTCGGCGGCACCATGGTGCCGCCTGTGGTCTTCTCGAACGAGTCGCGCGTGATGTAGCCGGTGGTGAAGGCGTGATCGAGCGCGTGGGGGTGGCCGCAGCACATCGGCGACACGCACTGCGCGGTCAGCGCGCCGCGGTTGAGCGAACCCCACGAGATCAGCGACGGCGTCTCGCCCGACGCGCCCGGCTCGCGCACCCACTTCTCGCGGAACACGTCCTCCGCCCCGACGAACAGCGACATGTCGTCGCGCATGTGGCTGCGGTGATGGGTGACGAAGCCCTCCAGGCCGCCGTAGTGGTCGCGGTGGCCGTGGCTCAGGATCAGCCCGTGCAGCTTGTGCGGGTCGATGTCGAGCAGGTTGAAGTTGCGGTTCAGGATCTCCGGCGTGTAGCCGAAGTCGAGCATGTACTGCGCCTTGTCGCCCGCGGCCTGGGACTCGAGGTGCAGCGACAGGCCCCATTCGCCGGCCAAGGTCGTCATCTGGCGGCCCGGCACCTGGCCGACGTGCTCGATCACGACGTGCGGATGCGTCGCCTTGGGCAGGAAGCGCTCGTAGTGCGAATCGACGACCACCCGGATCGACAGCCGGTCCACCACCGGCGCGGCGAACGGCGTCTGGATCTTCGAAGACATAGTGCGGCTCCCCGTCTGGTTTGCCGCATGGTGGCGAAGATCGCCGCCGCCCGCAATGGGCGAAACGGACGCTAGTCCGGCAACCGGATGCTGCCGTCGGCGGCGATCGGAAAGCCCGGATTCCAGGCGACTTCCCAGACATGGCCGTCGGGGTCGGCGAAGTAGCCGACATGGCCGCCCCACGGCGTGTCGTGGCCCGGCTTCACGATCGTCGCGCCGGCGGCGGCCGCCTCGGACAGGGTGGCGTCGACCGCCGCGCGGCTCTGCACGTTCTGCGCCACGGTGACGCCGGCGCCGCCGCGCGCCGCGGCGGGCAGGCCGGTGTCGGCGGCCAGGGATGCGAACGGGTAGAGCGCCAGCGCCATGCCGCCGCACTGGAAGAACGCCACGCCCTGCGCCGCCCGCATCGCGCGGGTCCAGCCGAGACGCTCGTAGAACCCGCGCGCCCGGTCGAGGTCGGCGACGCCGAGCGTGATCAGGCTGAGGCGCTGGTCCATGCGCGGCTCCTCAATCGCGGCGGTCGGCGAACTTCGTCGGCGCCTCGCCGGCGGCGATCTCGCGGATCAGCTTGTGGCGCAGCGCGCGCTTGAAGTCGTCGCGGTTCTGCGCGGTGACGACGAACGAGCCGGGGCCGCCGATGACGTCGCGCTCGTAGTATTCCGCCAGCCACGGGCGGCCGCCGGCGTCCACGCCGCCGCGCGATTCGTCCAGGATGGCGAGCGCGTTGACCGTGATCCCGGCGGCGACCGCGTGGTCGCGCGCCACCGGGGCCGGCTTGAAGCTGCGGTTGTCGCGGTTGTCGCCGGAGATGTCGATCACCGCCCGCGTCGGCTCGCAGGTGCAGTCGCGCACCATGTTGATGCCGAGGTCGATGGCGTCGCCGATCGCGTTGAAGCTCTGCATCGACCGCGGCGCCGCCATCACGGCGTCGGCGAAGCGGCGGGCGCCGGCCTCGCCGTCGACCACCATCCACGACACCACGTTCTCCGCCCCGCCGGGCGCGCCCCATTCGACATAGGCGATGGCGATGCGCTGCAGCGGCCCGGTGCGGATCGCCGACAGGATCTCGCGGTCGGTGATCGCCTGGGCGATGCCTTCCTTCTGGAGCCGGAATTCGCCGGGGTCGATGCTGCCCGAGGCGTCCACTGCCAGCACCAGCGCCACGTCCACCGGTGTCTTCTGCGCCAGGGCGGCCGGCGCGGCGACGGGCGCGCACAGCAGCGCGGCGCAGGCGAGAAGGAGTGGTTTCACGGAGGGCTCCTCGTGATTCGCCGGGCGGCGGCGGCGCGGACCGCCGCCATGCTATGCTGCGCGCCGTGACGGCACAACGGCGCCGCGGAGCGCCGGGTACGGGAGAGGGCAGGGTGGCACGCTATCTGACCTTGGCGGCGGCGGTGCTCGCCGCGGTCGTGCTCGGCGTCATGACGGTGGCGGTCGGGCATGTGATCCTGCCGTGGCTGTTCGCCGCGGCGGTGGCGCTGGTCGCGGTCGGCGTCGTCGATCTGTTCCAGTCGCGCCACAGCCTGCTGCGCAACTATCCGCTGCTTGGCCACCTGCGCTGGGTGTTCGAAGGCATACGGCCGGAGATCCGCCAGTACCTGATCGAGTCCGACGAGGACCGGGTGCCGTTCAGCCGCGAGCAGCGGACCATCGTCTACGCGCGCGCCAAGAACGAGCTAAGCGCGCGGCCGTTCGGCACCCAGCTCGACGTCTACGAGGCGGGCTATGCCTGGCTGGGCCACTCGATCGCGGCGGGCCCGCCGCCGGACCACGATTTCCGCGTCGCGATCGGCGGGCCGGGCTGTGCCCGGCCCTATTCGGCCTCGCTCTACAACATCTCGGCGATGAGCTTCGGCGCGCTCGGCGCCAACGCCATCCGCGCGCTCAACAAGGGCGCGAAGCTGGGTGGCTTCGCCCACGACACCGGCGAAGGCTCGATCAGCCGCTACCACCGCGAGAACGGCGGCGACCTGATCTGGGAGATCGGGTCGGGCTATTTCGGCTGCCGCAACCGCGACGGCAGCTTCGACCCCGTGCGCTTCGCCGAGCAGGCGGCGGAAGACCAGGTGAAGATGGTCGAGATCAAGCTGTCGCAGGGCGCCAAGCCCGGCCACGGCGGCGTGCTGCCGGCGCCCAAGGTGTCGCCGGAGATCGCCGAGGCGCGCCACGTGCCGATGGGCGAGGACTGCATCTCGCCCGCCCGCCACGGCGCGTTCTCGACGCCGGTGGAGATGATGCGGTTCATCCAGCTTCTGCGCGAAGGCGCCAAGGGCAAGCCGGTCGGTTTCAAGCTGTGCATCGGCCACCGCTGGGAGTTCCTGGCGCTGGTCAAGGCGATGCTGGAGACCGGGATCCTGCCCGACTTCATCGTCATCGACGGCAAGGAAGGCGGCACCGGCGCGGCGCCGCTGGAATTCGTCAACCACCTCGGCACGCCGCTGGTCGACGGGCTGACCTTCGCGCGCGACGCGCTGATCGGCGCCGGCCTGCGCGACCGCATCCGGATCGGCGCCTCGGGCAAGCTGGTCACCGCGTTCGACGTCGCGTGGGCGATGGCGCTGGGGGCGGACTGGTGCAACTCCGCCCGCGGCTTCATGTTCGCGCTCGGCTGCATCCAGGCGCAGAAGTGCCACACCAACCGCTGCCCGGTCGGCGTCGCGACGCAGGATCCGCTGCGCCAGCGCGCGCTGGTGGTGCCCGACAAGGCGACGCGCGTCGCCAACTTCCACCGCGCGACGCTGGAGGCGCTGGCCGAGATCGTCGCTGCCGCCGGGCTCGACCACCCGCGCCGGCTGTCGCCGGAGCACATCTTCGTGCGCGGCCGCACCGGCCTGGTCACCTCCGCCGCGCAGGCCTATCCGGCGCTGTCGCCGGGCGAGCTCCTGTCCGGTACCGCCAACCCGGTGTTCGCCCGCTACTGGCAGATGGCCAGCGCCGACCACTTCGCGCCGGCGGTGTAGGCCGGCACGACGAGGTTGCGTAGGGGCGGGTTTCAAACCCGCCCTGGGCGCCGCGGGCGGGTTTGAAACCCGCCCCTACGAGATGGCTTTGCGACGGTGCGCTACTTTAGGTCGCTCAGGGCGTAGCCGGCGACCTTCTTGTAGCTTTCGGACAGCGCGCGCAGCTCGTCCTGGGTGATGTACCTGTCGAGGTCGTCGAACGGCTTGTCGCCGACCAGCTCCTCGACCTTGATGTTGATGAAGTCAGGCGGCTGGCGGCGGTTGGTCAGCACGACGTCGTAGGCGGCCTTGAGCCGCACGTCCTCGTAGGCCTTCAGCGCCGCGACCGGGTCGCGCAGGCGGTCGAACTGGTCGGCCAGCGCGCGCGCATCGATCGCGCCCTGCGCCGCGCCGTTGGAGCCGCGCGGGTACATCGGGTGCGCGGCGTCGCCGGCCAGCGTGATGCGGCCGAACGTCCAGCGCGCGACCGGGTCCTTGTCCACCATTGGGTATTCCAGGATCGCGTCGGCGGTGCGGATCATCGCGGCCACGTCGCACCAGTCGAACGTCCAGCTTTCGTAGATCTTGTAGAAGTCCTCCAGCTTGCCCGGCTTGTTCCAGTCGTTGGGGATGTCGGTGTTCATCTGGATCTCGGCCATCCAGTTGATCAGCTGGTTGCCCTGCCCGTCGACGTCGTCGACGATGGGATAGACCACCAGCTTGCCGGTGTTGATCGAGCCGATGCGCATGTAGGTGCGGCCGTTCAGGATCGGCTTGCGCCGGCTGACCCCGCGCCAGGTGTTGATGCCGGCGAACGCCATCTTCTCGTCGGGGTAGAACTGGCGGCGCACCGCAGAGTTGACGCCGTCGCAGGCGACCGCGACGTCGGCGGTGATGGGGTCGAGCATCTTCCCGGTCGAGGTTTCCTTGAACCGGATGGTGACCTTGGCGTCGTCCTGCTCGACCGCGACGCACTGGCGGTCGGTGATCACCCGCTCGGCGCCCAGGCGGGCGCGCGCCGCGTCGAACAGCACGAGGTGCAGACGGCCGCGATGGATCGAGACCTCGGGATAGGGGTTGCCGCCGAACTTGCCGCGCGGCTCCTTATAGATGAGCTGGCCGAAGCGGTTGAAGAAGGCGCTGTCGGTGGTCTCCAGTCCGACCCGCATCAGCGCCTCCTGCAGGCCGAGCGCGGTGAACTCGCGCATCGCGTGCGGCAGGAGGGTGATGCCGACGCCGAGCTCCTTGACCTCCGGCGCCGCCTCGTAGACCCGGCACGGGATGCCGCGCGCGTGCAGGTTCAGCGCCAGCGAAAGCCCGGCGATGCCGCCGCCGATGATCGCGATGTCCATCGTCCGCTCCTCCTCGGAATCCGCCGGCCCAGACTAGCCCAATGGCAAAAGCCGGTCGCCCTTCGATCTGGACAGCGGCGGGGGCACGGCGAATAAGATAGCGTCGCCCTCACCCCAGCACGCACAGGGATTTCAGCATCATGGGTCAGAACGGTATTGGCCAGCCGGTTTCGCGCGAGGAGGACCCCTATCTCCTGCGCGGCGCCGGCCGCTACGTGGACGACGTGACGCCGCC
Organism: Rhodospirillaceae bacterium; assembly: GCA_050249455.1. Lineage (GTDB taxonomy): Bacteria > Pseudomonadota > Alphaproteobacteria > MPNO01 > VGEU01 > JBFWQM01. Next base: position 17,314 of record JBFWQM010000096.1, read on the forward strand.
CGGCACGGCGCGGGGCTACGTGCTGCGCTCGCCGCACGCCCATGCCCGCATCCGCTCGATCGACGTGTCGGCGGCCCGCGCGGCGCCCGGCGTCCTCCTGGTCCTGACCGGGCGCGATGCGGAGGTCAAGGCGCTCGGCCGCCAGAGCCCGCGGGTGCCGCGCAAGCGGCGCGACGGCTCGCCCGCCTTCCTGTGCCCGCAGCCGGTCCTGGCCGACGATCGGGTGATGTATGTCGGCGACTACGTCGCCTTCGTGGTCGCCGAGACGCTGGCCCAGGCGAAGGACGCGGCCGAGCTGGTCGAGGTCGATTACGAGCCGCTGCCGGCGATCACGTCCACGGCCGCCGTGGTGGAACCGGGCGCGCCGACCTTGTGGGAGGGCTGCCCGGACAACGAGGCCTACTACCACGCGGCCGGCAACAAGGCGGCGGCCGACGCCGCGTTCGCCGACGCCGCCCACGTCGTGAAGCACCGCATGGTGATCAACCGCATCACCGCCAACACGATGGAGCCGCGCGGCTGCCTCGCCTTCTACGACAACCACGACGACCGCTACGTCGTTCGGGTGACGGCGCAGTCGGCGCACCGCATCCGCTGGGTGCTGGCGAACCAGATCTTCCGCCTGCCGGAGACGCGCTTCCGCGTCATCTGCGACAACGTCGGCGGC
>JBFWQM010000097.1:0-17979 GCA_050249455.1 Rhodospirillaceae bacterium
CCGATGGGCGTCCACACCGGCGATTCGATCACCGTCGCGCCGGCGCTGACCCTGACCGACAAGGAATACCAGATCATGCGCGACGCCTCGCTGGCGGTGCTGCGCGAGATCGGCGTCGACACCGGCGGGTCCAACGTGCAGTTCGCGGTCAACCCCGAGGACGGCCGCATGGTGGTGATCGAGATGAACCCGCGGGTGTCGCGGTCGTCCGCCCTGGCGTCAAAAGCGACCGGCTTCCCGATCGCCAAGGTCGCGGCCCGGCTCGCCGTCGGCTACACGCTCGACGAGCTGCAGAACGACATCACCGGCGTCACGCCCGCGGCGTTCGAGCCGACCATCGACTACGTCGTCACCAAGGTGCCGCGCTTCGCGTTCGAGAAGTTCCGCGGCGCCGAGCCGGTGCTGACCACCTCGATGAAGTCGGTCGGCGAGGTGATGGCGATCGGGCGCACCTTCGCCGAATCGCTGCAGAAGGCGCTGCGGTCGATGGAGACCGGGCTGACCGGGCTGAACGAGGTCGCGATCGACGGGGTCGAGCCGGGCCAGCCGTTCGACGTCAATCGCGTGCGCGCCGCGCTGGCCAACCCGTCGCCGGATCGGCTGCTGCTCGTCGCGCAGGCGATGCGGCTGGGCTTCACGCACGAGGAGATTCGCCGCGTCACGTTCTACGACCCCTGGTTCCTCGACCAGATCGCCGCCATCATCGCGGCCGAGGACGCGGTACGCCGCCACGGCCTGCCGGCGGACGCCGCAGGCTTCCACCGGCTGAAGCGGATGGGCTTCTCCGACGCGCGGCTGGCCGAGCTCGTCGGCGGCGTCGGCCCGGTGATCGCGCGGCGGCGGCGCCAGCTCGGCGTGCGCCCCGTGTACAAGCGCATCGACACCTGCGCCGCCGAGTTCGCCTCGCAGACGCCCTACATGTACTCGACCTACGAAGGCGACGGGCTGGCGCCGGCCGAGTGCGAATCGGCGCCGACCGACCGCAGGAAGGTGATGATCCTGGGCGGCGGGCCGAACCGCATCGGCCAGGGCATCGAGTTCGACTACTGCTGCGTCCACGCCGTCTACGCGCTGCGCGAGGCCGGCTACGAGACCATCATGGTCAACTGCAACCCGGAGACGGTGTCGACCGACTACGACACCGCCGACCGCCTCTACTTCGAGCCGCTGACGGCCGAGGACGTGATCGAGATCGCCGCGGTGGAGTCCTCGCGCGGCACATTGCTCGGCGTCATCCTGCAGTTCGGCGGCCAGACCCCGCTGAAGCTCGCCGCGGCGCTGGAAGGCGCCGGCATCCCGATCCTCGGCACGCCGCCCGACGCCATCGACCTCGCCGAGGACCGCCGCCGCTTCCAGGAGATGCTGTCGCGCCTCGACCTGCGCCAGCCGCGCAGCGGCACCGCGACGACCGAGGCCGAGGCGGCGAAGGTGGCCGAGGAGATCGGCTATCCCGTGCTGATCCGCCCGTCCTACGTGCTGGGCGGCCGCGCGATGGAGATCGCGCACGACCCGGCGGCGATGCAGCGCTACGTGCGCGAGGCGGTGCTGGTGTCGGGCAGGAACCCGGTGCTGATCGATTCCTATCTGCGCGACGCGATCGAGGTCGACGTCGATGCGCTGGCCGACACGGCGGGCGCGGTGTTCGTCTGCGGCGTCATGGAGCACATCGAGGAAGCCGGCATCCATTCCGGCGATTCGGCGTGCTCGCTGCCGCCCTACTCGCTGCCGCCGGCGATCGTGGACGAGATCCGCCGCCAGACCGTGGTGCTCGCCAAGGCGCTCGGCGTCGTCGGGCTGATGAACGTGCAGTTCGCGGTCAAGGACCACGACATCTACATCCTGGAGGTCAACCCGCGCGCCAGCCGCACCGTGCCGTTCGTCGCCAAGGCGACCGGCATGCCGATCGCCAAGATGGCCGCGCGCATCATGCTGGGCGAATTGCTGCCCGACCTGCGCCGCGCGTTCGACGCCGCGCCGGCGCGCGCGCACATCGCGGTCAAGGAGGCGGTGTTCCCGTTCAACCGCTTCCCCGGCGTCGACATCATCCTGGGGCCGGAGATGCGCTCGACCGGCGAGGTGATGGGCATCGACGACGACTTCGGCCGCGCCTTCGCCAAGTCGCAGCTCGCCTCCGGCGCGACCATCCCGTCCGGCGGCTGCGTGTTCATCTCGGTCAAGGATTCCGACAAGCCGGCGATGATCGCGCTGGGCCGGCGGCTGGCCGGCCTCGGCTTCACGATCGTCGCCACCCGCGGCACCGCCAGGACCTTGCACGACGCCGGCATCGAGGCCGGGATCGTCAACAAAGTGCTGGAAGGCCGCCCGAACGTGGTCGATTCGATGAAGAACGGCGAGATCCAGCTCGTCTTCAACACCACCGAGGGCGCCCAGGCCACCGCCGACAGCTTCAGCCTGCGCCGCACCGCGCTGCTGAGCCGAATCCCCTACTACACCACCGTCGCCGGCGCCCGCGCAGCGGTCGAGGGCATTGCCGCGCTGAAGGCCGGCAGCCTTGATGTCACCCCCCTCCAATCTTATTTTAAAGGGTCGTTCTAAGACTTCAGGCGCCGCGGGCCTGTCCACAACGCCAGGAGACACGTGCAGGGCGCCGCCGGTGGGGCTAGGATACCGGTGGGGAACACGGATTTCCCTTTCGGTCAGAACGGGTGAGTAGCTGGACCATGGACGATATCCCGATGACGGTCGACGGATACAACCGGATCGAGAGCGAGCTTCGCCGGCTGAAGACCGTGGAGCGGCCCGAGATCATCAAGGCGCTGGCCGCGGCGCGCGAGCACGGCGACCTCGCCGAGAATGCCGAATACCAGGCCGCGCGCGAGCGCCAGGCGTTCATCGAGGGCCGCGTGATGGAGCTCGAGGACAAGATCCGCCGCGCCAAGGTCATCGACGTCAACAACCTGCGCGGCAAGGACATCAAGTTCGGCGCCAAGGTGAAGGTGGTCGATGAGGACACCGACGACGAGAAGACCTACATGATCGTCGGCGAGGACGAGGCCGACATCAAGTCGGGCCGCCTGTCCATCACCTCCCCGCTCGCCCGCGCCCTGATCGGCAAGCAGGCCGGCGACAGCGTCGAGGTCATGACCCCCAACGGCACCAAGTCCTACGAGATACTGAAGGTCAGCTACAAGTAGCCGGCGCAACGCAGCGCCTGCCCGCGGGCGGACCCTGGGTCCGCCCGTTGCGTTAGGTAATCCTGTGTTTCTAGAGCCAGGGCCTCCCACCTCACCCTCCCCATAGCTTCGCAATGGGTCCCCTCCCTCTCCGCCCTCTTAGGGGGGAGAGGGTGCGAGCAAAGCGAGCGGGTGAGGTGGGCGGCCGCCGGCGTCCGACCAGGAACGGGATCGAGAGCGCAACGCGCCTGACGGGCTACCCCTCCACCGCCTCCGGCGCGTCGAGGAGCTCGATCGGCACCCCCGGCAGGTGCTTGGCCGAGCGGATGGCGAGCGCCGACTTGACCACGCGGACGTTGGGGGCGGCGGTCAGGCGGGTGGTCAGGAAGCGCTGGTAGGCGTCCCAGTCCTCCGCCGCGATGCGCAGCAGGAAGTCCATCTCGCCGGCCAGCATGTGGCACTCGCGCACCTCCGGCCACGACGCGACCAGGGTCTCGAAGGCGGTCAGGTCGACCTCGGCCTGGCTGTGCAGGCCGACATGGGCGAACACGCTGACGCCGAAACCCAGCGCCTCCGGGTTCAGCTCCGCGTGGTACCCGCGGATGCATCCCGCGTCCTCAAGCTGGCGCACCCGGCGCAGGCAGGGCGGCGGCGAGATGCCGGCGCGGCGCGCCAGCTCCACGTTGGTGATGCGGCCGTTTTCTTGCAAATCGCGGAGGATGCGGATATCGATGCGGTCGAGCTTGACGCGCGCCATGCCCCTGTCTCTGAACCTTGCGGGTTTGTGATCCTTACGCGTGCGCCGCGTGAGAAACGATATTACCAGCTTTCGAAATAATATTTCAATCGCCGGCCGGCCAGGGCGGCGGTGATGCCACCGCCCATCACCTGGGTCGTCACCGACGGCAAGGCCGGCATGGAAAGCCAGTGCCTGGGCCTGGCCGAGGCGCTCGGCGTCGCCCCAACCGTTAAGCGGATCAGCCCGCGGCTGCCGTGGCGGCTGCTGCCGCCGCCGCTGTGGCTCGCCCCGCTCGCCGCGCCCGGGGGCGACGGCGACCGGCTGGCCTCGCCGTGGCCGGACCTCCTTATCGCGACCGGGCGGCAGACCGTGGCGCCGGCCGCCGCGATCCGCCGTGCCGCGCGCGGGGCGACCTTCGCAGTCCAGATCCAGGATCCCGGCGTGCCGCCCGACCGGTTCGACCTTGTCGTCGCGCCGGCGCACGACGGCCTGGCCGGGCCCAACGTCATCGCGACCCTGGGCGCGCTGCATCGAGTCACGCGCGCGCGGCTGGACGCGGCGGCGGCGCGGCTGGCGCCGGCGGTCGCGCACCTGCCGCACCCGCGGGTCGCCGTCCTGGTCGGCGGGCCGAACCGGCACTACCGGATGGACGCCGCGGCGGTTGAACGGCTGGCGGCCGACCTGGCGCGGCTGGCGCGCACGGCGGGCGCGGGGCTGCTCGTCACGCCGTCGCGGCGTACCGGCGCCGCGGCGGAGGCGACCCTGCGCCGTGTCCTCGAGCCGGTTCCATCCCTGGTGTGGGACGGCAGCGGCGAGAACCCCTATTTCGGCTTCCTCGGCCTCGCGGACGCGGTCGTCGTCACCGCCGATTCGGTCAACATGGCGTGCGAGGCGGCGGCCACCGGCAAGCCGGTCCACGTCGTTGCGCTGGACGGCGGGTCGGCGAAGTTCGACCGCTTCCACGCCGCGCTGCGCGAACGCGGCATCGCGCGGCCGTTCGACGGCACGCTGGCGGCGTGGACCTATCCGCCGCTCGACGAGACCGCGCGGGTGGCCGCGGCAATCCGCGCGCGGGCAACCGGATTGAATTTTCCCGACCTGGAGCCTACAACCGAAACAGGGGCCTGAGCGGTGGAAGCGCTGACGGACATGCCGATCCTGAACCTCGATTCGCTGCGCGCCACGCCGCTGGCGCGCGAGCCGTACGAGCACGTCATCGTCCCCGGCTTCGTCGACGCGGCCGCGCTCGACCGCATCGAGGCCGACTTCCCGCCGATCGACAGGCCCGGCAGCTTTCCGCTCGACGGGCTGGACTGCGGCCCCGGCTTCGCGGCGCTGATCGAGGCGCTGCGCGGCCCCGACTGCACGGCCGCGTTCGCCGACAAGTTCGGCGTCGACCTCGCCGGACGCCCGACGATGGTGACGGTGCGCGGCCAGGCGCAGCTCAAGGACGGGCGCATCCACACCGATTCGAAGGACAAGATCATCACCGTCCTGGTCTACATGAACGGGCCGTGGGACGCCGAGGGCGGCCGGCTGCGCATCCTGCGCTCGGCCACCGACCTGGAGGACTACGCCGCCGAGGTGCCGCCGGTGCGCGGCACGCTGCTCGCCTTCCTGCGCAGCGACCGCTCGTTCCACGGCCACAAGCCGTTCGTCGGCCAGCGCCGCATCATCCAGCTCAACTGGGTCACCAGCGACGACGTCGTGAAGCGCGAGAAGTTCCGCCACGGCGTGTCGGCGTGGCTCAAGCGCCTGCGACGGGCCGCCTGACGCGACCGCGATGGCGCTGCGCTTCGAGACCTTCAGCAACCAGACCGGCGGCAACTGCCTGTTCAAGGCGCTGGGCCACCCGCTGGCCGCGCGCGCGGCCGGCCCACTGCTCGACCGCCTGGCGCGCGCGCGTCGGCTCGCCGTCTACGACCCGCACGGCAGCGTCGCCGCGCTGGCCGAGCTCTACAACCTGTCGCAGCTTCCCGTCGCGCACGTGTTCGTGCAGCGCGTCGGCGACGTAGGGCGCACGATCCTGGGCGTCGCGGCGCAACCGGTCACCGACCTTGCCGGCGCCGACGCCGACCTTCTCCTGGTCGCCGCGTTCGACGCCGACAAGCTGGTCGGCCACATCCGGCACCTGATCCCGGCGCGCGCCGAGGTGGTGACGCTCGACGCGCTGCGGCTGCCCGACGCGATGCTGTCGCGCCGGGATCGCTATCTCGACCCAATCAACTTCGCGACCAACTTCGCCTTCTTCCGCGACGCCGACGGGCTGCACACGCGCATCGCCACCGCCAACTACTGGGCACGCTACGGCGCCGCCGGCGCGAGGCTGTGGTGCGCGCTGTTCGGCGAGTCGGGCGAGACACTGGCGGAGTGGGAGCAGGCGCTGGGCGCCGCCGAGGGCGCGGTGTCGATCGACAGCGCCGCCGTACGCCGCCGCTTCGGCCTGGGCGAGTTCCGCGGCCAGCTGTTCGTCCACGCCACCGGCATCGTCGGCCACGATACGGTGAAGTACGCGCTCGACACCTACTCCGACGACGGGGTCGAGCTGTCGTGCACGCACGACGCCAATTCGTGGCCCGCGGACTTCTACGCCGGCCTGCCGGCGCCCGACGCGGGCGAGCGGGTGACCCTGTGGGTGCAGAACTCGCACCCCTGCCCGATCCCGGCCGGCGCCTTCGGGCTCAACGTGATGGGTCGCGAGGCGGTCGCCACGCTGGCCGCCGAGGTCCCGCCGTTCGGCACGCGCGTGATCGACGTCGCCGACCTCCTGCCCGACGCGCGCTGGCCGCAGCAGATCGAGGTGCGCGCCGGCAAGCACGCGGTGCGCCCGCGCTACGAGATCCTGCGGACCGGCGGGCGGCGGCGCATCGCGCACGTCAACGTGGAGCGCACCGACCTGGCGCCCGACCCGGCGATCGCCGACCTCGCCAACCTGCTCGGCAAGTCGTTCATCCTGCCGGCGCCGATCCTGCCGCCGGCGCGCTGGCGCAGCGTGGCGCTGCCCACCCCGATGGCGACGACCCAGGCGGACCTGCCGATCGCCGCCATCGTCGTCGACGGCTCGGGGCGCGAGCTGGCGCGCCGTCGGCTGGGCGTGCTGCCGCGCGGCCACGCCACCGCGATCGACCTGACGGCGCTGGCGGGTGACGCCGGCGGGCTGCCGTCCGGCTTCGGCCATGTCGAGCTGGTCTACGACTTCGCCGACGGCGGCGGCGCTGACGGCTGGCTGCACGGTCTGTTCCGCTACGTCGATCGCGAGTCGGGGCACGCCGCCGACACCAGCTTCGGCGCCCACATCTTCAACACCGTGATGACCTTCCGCAACGAGCCGCAGTCCTACAGCGGCCCGGCGCCGGGGCTGTCGACGCGTCTCTATCTGCGCGTCGGCGCGGCGCCGCTGGACACGCTGTGCCATCTGATCTACCCGGCCTCCACCCCCTGGCACGCGCAGTCGGAGACGGAGATCACCCTGCGCGACGGCGACGGCAACGACGTGGCGCAGCGGCGCATCGCCATTCCATGCGGCGGTTCCTACCTGTGGCGCGTGAACGAGACGTTCGACCGCGGCGAGCGGGCGCGCGCCGGCGACCGCGCCTTCGTGGTCGTGCGCGACCGCATTTGCCGCCTGTTCGGCTATCATGGCCTGACGAACGGACACGGCGCGTTCAGCCTGGACCACATGTTCGGGTTCTGAGTTCCCGCCAAATGCAGTAGAAGTGGTGCCATGGCACAGACCCATCGCGTGCGCGTCCTGATCATCGGCTCGGGGCCGGCGGGCTACACCGCGGCGATCTACACCGCGCGCGCCGCGCTGCAGCCGATGCTGGTCACCGGCATGGCGCTCGGCGGGCAGATGAGCATCACCACCGACGTGGAGAACTTCCCCGGCTTCGCCGACGTCATCCAGGGCCCCTGGCTGATGGAGCAGATGCACGCCCAGGCCGAGGCCGTCGGCACCCGCATGGTCAGCGACCTTATCGTCAAGGTCGACCTGTCGGCGCGGCCGTTCCGCTGCGTCGGCGACGGCGGCGACGAATACCTGGCCGATGCGCTGATCGTCGCCACCGGCGCGCAGGCGCGCTGGCTGGGCCTGCCCAGCGAGCACAAGTTCCAGGGCTTCGGCGTGTCCGCCTGCGCCACCTGCGACGGCTTCTTCTACCGCGGCAAGGAGGTCGCGGTGGTCGGCGGCGGCAACACCGCGGTGGAGGAGGCGCTCTACCTCACCAACCACGCGACCAAGGTGACCCTGATCCACCGCCGCGACAGCTTGCGCGCCGAGCGCATCATGCAGGAGCGGCTGAAGCGCAACCCCAAGATCGCGCTGGTGTGGAACACGGTGGTCGACGAGGTGAAGGGCAAGGACGACCCGCTGCAGGTCACCGGACTGACCTTGCGCGACGTCGGCACCGGCGCGACGCGCGACATGGCGGTCGACGGGCTGTTCATCGCGATCGGCCACGTGCCGGCGACGGCGCTGTTCGCCGGCCAGCTTGACATGGACGCGGAAGGCTACGTCGTGACCCGCCCCGGCAGCACCGTCACCAACGTGCCCGGCGTCTTCGCCGCCGGCGACGTGCAGGACAAGATTTTCCGCCAGGCGGTCACCGCCGCCGGCAGCGGCTGCATGGCCGCGCTGGAGGCCGAGAAGTACCTCGCCCACCTCGACGACGCCGGGGGCGTCGCCAGCGCGGCGCAGTAGCCCGCCGCCGCCCTGCCGGGAGCGCCGCCGTGTCGGTCGTCGGAAACAAGGCCATGGACTGGGACAAGCTGCGGGTCTTCCACGCGGTCGCGGAAGCCGGCAGCTTCACCCACGCGGGCGACGTGCTGAACCTGTCGCAGTCCTCCGTCAGCCGCCAGATCAGCGCGCTGGAGCGCAGCCTGAACACCGCATTGTTCCACCGCCACGCCCGCGGCCTCAAGCTGACCGAGCAGGGCGAGCTCCTGTACCGTACCGCGCGCGAGGTGTTCGCCAAGCTGGCGATGGTCGAGACCCTGGTCGCCGAATCGCGCGACCGGCCGAAGGGGCCGCTGCGGATCACCACCACGGTCGCGTTCGGCTCGATCTGGCTGACCGAGCGCATCCGCGAGTTCATCGAGGCCTACCCGGAGATCTCGGTCACCCTGATCGTGACGGACGAGGAGCTCGACCTGTCGATGGGCCAGGCCGACGTCGGCATCCGCATGACGCCGCCGCGCCAGGCCGACCTGGTCCAGCGCCACCTGATCACCATGCACCACCGGGCCTATGCCTCGCCGGCCTACCTGAAGCGCTACGGTACGCCCAAGGCGCTGGAGGACCTCGACGCCCATCGTCTGATCGCCTACGACGAGACGTTCCACCCGCCGTTCACCAACATCAACTGGCTGATCGAGGCGGGATCGCGCTCGGGCGGCGGACGCCAGCCGGTGCTGCGGGTCAACAACATCTACGCCATGTTCCGGGCTGCGGCCGGCGGGCTGGGCATCGCGCCGCTGCCCGACTACATGGCCAAGCTCGCGCTCGACCTCGAGCCGGTGCTGCCGAGCCTGGAAGGGCCGACGTTCGACGTGTATTTCGTCTACCCCGAGGAGCTGCGCCATTCGAAGCGCATCGCGGTCTTCCGCGACTTCCTGCTCGCCAAGATCGATGAGGACCGGCGCGCCGAAGGCGCTTGATATGCACCAACGCATGAGTGCAATGCAAAAATTAGGGTAGCGTCTATGCCCTATCCCTCCTATTTTTGGGTCATGGATGTTGCAACGCAGCATGAGTTGCAGCAACGAGTTTCGCCCTGGCGCGTAGGCCGCGACGGGCACCGAGTTCCCGGATGCAAGGTCCGGGAAGGGGTCTTCGGACCCTACGTCTCCCAGACGTGAAGCCTCCCTGTTGACTTGCCGGGCCCTCGGGCCCGGCATTTTTTTGTCCGCCGCCGTCGCGGGCGCCGCGCCGGCGCTAGCGCCTCACCAAAAAAACATTGGCATTTCGTGAGTTGGCGCCCGCATCGCGGACACGGCGACATTCTGCCGCGGGGGTGTTGCAATGCGGCGGGGGCGAAACATCTCTCTATGTCATAAGACACGTCGAACAAGAGGCATCCGCTCAGCGCATAGGTGCCCGGACAACAAAGGGGTGGAACGTATCCGATTATCCCCTTAGTTAGATGACTGTGGATGCTGCAACGCAACATGAGTTGCGGCGACGAGATTCCGCCCTGGCGCGTCATCCGCGACGGGCACCGAGTTCCCGGACGCAAGGTCCGGGAAGGGGTCTTCGGACCCTACGTCTCCCAGACGTGAAGCCTCCCTGTTGACTTGCCGGGCCTTCGGGCCCGGCATTTTTTTTGTTCGCGGCCGCCGGCGCTGCGGACAGTCAACCGGTCAGATGAACAGCTTCTCGCCCTGGAGATCCTTGTAGAGGCCGGCGACCTGTTCGGCGTAGCCGTTGTAGAGAAGGGTCGGGATGCGTTCCTCCGACCCCAGCGGCTTCTCGGTCGCCTGGCTCCAGCGCGGGTGGGCCACCTCCGGGTTCACGTTGGCCCAGAAGCCGTATTCGGCGCCCTGCACCACCTCCCAGAACGACTTCGGCCGCTGGTCGGTGAAGGTGAAGCGCACGATCGACTTCACCGACTTGAAGCCGTATTTCCACGGCACGGCGAGACGCAGCGGGGCGCCGTTCTGCTTGGGGATCGGCTTGCCGTAGAGGCCGGTGGCGATGAACGAGAGGTCGTGGGTTGCTTCCGCCATGGTCAGGCCGTCGACGTAGGGCCAGGGGTACCAGAACTGCTTGAGCCCCGGCGCGACGGACTTGTCGTTGAAGGTCTGCATCACGACGTACTTCGCCCCGGCGGTCGGGCGCGCCAGCTCGACCAGCGCCTTCAGCGGGAAGCCGCCCCACGGCACGATCATCGACCACGCCTCGACGCAGCGGTGACGGTAGACCCGCTCCTCCAACGGCATCTGCTTGAGCAGCGCGTCGATGTCGATCGTCTGCTCCTTCTCGACCATGCCGTCGAGGGTGACGGTCCACGGCCGCACCGGCAGCTTCTGCGCCGCCTTCCAGATCTGCTTGTGGGTGCCGAACTCGTAGAAGTTGTTGTAGGTGGTGGACAGCTTCTCGTCGGTGATCGCCCGCTCGACCTTGAACGCCTCGTTGCGCTTGAGCGGATAGAGTCCCGCCGACGGGTCGGCATCGGCCGCCGCCGCGTCGCCGAACGGCGCCAGCGCCGCCGCGGCGCCGGCCAACATCGGCCCCGCCGCCAGCCCCTGCAGGAACCGCCGGCGATCCAGATAGACCCCCTCCGGCGTCGCCGCCGCCTCGGGAAGCTCCCAACTGCGCTTGAATCGGATCAGCATGCGACGTCCCCTTGCCGGACTTTCCTGGTATTCGAGTTAGGGACAGGCCCGGTTACGCGGCCAATCAATTCTTTGTCACGCACGCGCCGCCAGCAAACGAAAAGGGCGGGTCCGAGACCCGCCCTTGCGCCGAGAAGCCCGGCGCGCCGTCAGGCGATCTGGCTGCGCAGCATCCACGCGGTCTTCTCGTGGATCTGCATCCGCTGGGTCAGGAGGTCGGCCGTCGGCTCGTCGTTGGAGGCGTCCGCGGCGGGGAAGACCTGCCGCGCGGTGCGCACCACCGCCTCGTGGCCCTTCACCAGGTCGCGCACCATCGTCTCAGCGTCCGGCACGCCCTCGGCTTCCTCGATCGAGGACAGCTTGGCGTAGGCCGCGTAGCTGCCCGGCGCCGGGTGGCCCAGCGCGCGGATGCGCTCGGCGATCAGGTCGACCGCGGTCGCGAGCTCGGTGTACTGGGTCTCGAACATCAGATGCAGCGTGTTGAACAGCGGCCCCGTCACGTTCCAGTGGTAGTTGTGGGTCTTGAGGTAGAGGGTGTAGGTGTCGGCCAGCAGGTGCGACAGCCCCTCGGCGATCCGGCGCCGCTCGCCCTCGTCGATGCCGATGTCGATCGGCATGCCGCGGCCGCCGGTCAGGACGTCGTAGCCGGCATCCTTGCGCTTGCTCTTCTTGGACATGGCTTGGTTTCCTTCGATCCGATCGTTGTGCCCCGCAGAGATGGGGCTTAATTAGAACGATTACAAGACGGAACCCGCCGTCCAAAGCAACCGGGCGCTGCGGTTTCGCAGCGCCCGGTATCGGTGCGCGAGACGGTCAGGCGTGGGCGCCGGCCCGCTCCTTGTTGCCCTGGATGACCTGCTCGGCCAGCCGGCCGGTCAGCTCCTGGAGGTGATCGAACGCCGCGTGGAAGGTGCCGACGCCCTGGGTCAGCGAGCGCAGCTCGACGATCAGGTCGTGGATTTCCGACTGCGGCATGTGGGCCGAGATGGTGTCCCAGCCCTCCCAGCCCTCCTTGGGGGTATAGCCGAGGATCTGGCCGCGCCGCTGGCTGACCAGGCTGTGCACCTTGTTGGTGAAGTCGTTCGGCACCTCGACGTCGATCTTCAGCACCGGCTCCAGCAGCACCGGTTCGCACTTGGGCATGCCCTCGCTCATCGCCACGCGGGCGGCAAGCTTGAACGCCATCTCGTTGCTGTCGACCGTGTGGTACTGGCCGTCGGTCAGGGTGACGGCGACGTCCACCACCGGGAACCCCAGCGGCCCGGCGTCGAGGAACTCGCGCACGCCGGTCTCCACCGCCGGGATGAACTGGCGCGGCACCGAGCCGCCGACCACCTTCTCGGCGAACTGGAACCCGCTGCCGCGCGGCACCGGCGCGATGTCGATGTGGACGTCGCCGAACATGCCGTGGCCGCCGGTCTGCCGCTTGAACCGGCCGTGCTGGCTGGCCTGCTTGCGGATGGTCTCCTTGTACGGCACGCGCGGGCGCATCGACTTGGTCGAGACGTTGTAGCGGGCCCGCAGCTTGTCCCCCGCGATCTGCAGGTGGATCTCGCCCTGCCCCTGCAGCAGCAGCTCGCGCGTCTCCGCGTTCTGGGTGTAGCTGAGCGACGGGTCTTCCTCGCACAGCCGCTGCAGCGCGCCGGTGAGCTTCACCTCGTCGGCGCGGTTTTCCGGCACGATGGCGAGGCCGTAGACGGGCACCAGCACCGCCGGCCACGGCCGCAGGCCATCCGGCGCCTTGCCCGACGGCGTCAGCACGGCGCCCGTCTTCACGTCGTCCATGCGCCCCAGCGCCACCACGTCGCCCGCCGTCGCGGTGGCGAGCTTCTTCGTCTGGCCGCCCATCATGGCGAGCAGCGCGCCGATGCGTTTGTCGCCCATCATCGCGCCGTCGGCGACCGTGCCGCGCCACACCCGCGCGATCGACAGCTTGCCAGAGTGCGCCGCGTGCAGGGTTTTGAACACCTGCAGCACCGCCTCGCCGTCGCCGGCGAGCCCATGCTTGCCGGCGGTCACCGACACCGGCGGCACCTCGTGGCGCAGCGCCTTGAGCAGACGCCGCACGCCGTGGTCGTGCTCCGCCGCGCCGAGCATGACCGGCACGATCAGGTCCTCCCGCAGATCCTTGGCGAGCTGGTCGTAGATCTCCGCCGGCGGCGGCACCGCCTCCTCCAGCAACTTCTCCAGCAGCGCGTCGTCGAAGTCGGCGAGCGATTCCAGCAGCTGCTGGCGCGCCGCCTGCTCCTCGCCGGCGATCGCGTCCGGGATCGTGATCAGGTCGGACGGCTGGCCCGGCTTGTAGCGGTAGGCCCGCTCGCTGACCAGGTCGACGTAGCCGGTGATGCGGTCGCCCTCGCGGAACGGCACCTGGCGCAGCACCATCGGCCGCTTCGAATACGTCTGCAGGGTCTCCAGCACGTCGCGCACGGCGAGCGCGGAGACGTCCATCTTGTTGATGAACAGGAAATGCGGGATGTCGAGGTCGTCGAGCAGCTTCAGGAGCGGCGCCAGGGTCATGGCGCGCTCGGTCGACGGTTCGTAGACCACCACCGCGCAGTCCACCACCATCAGCGCGTTGATCGTCTCCTGCATCAGTTCGATCGAGCCGGGGCAGTCGATGAAGGTCCACTTGTCGCCGAGATACTCGGTCGTGGCGACGTTGGGCTCGATGCTCATCTGGCGCGCGCGGGCTTCCGGCGCCGCGTCGCCGACGGTGTTGCCGTCCTTGATCGAGCCCTTGCGCGTGGTGGCGCCGGTGATCGACAGGATGCTTTCGAGAAGCGTGGTCTTTCCGCTGAGATAGGGGCCCACGATCGCGGCGCACCGCGGACCCGGATTTCCATTACGGCTCATCAGCTGCAACTCCCCTGTTCCGCCGGCACCGCTGGAGCCGTTGGCGCGTGTGCGCTTCTATTCCGCGGTCCGGGAACCGCGGCGGGTCGTTGCGGTATCGGTCGATCCATTGTTCGGCGGCCACCCGCGCCATGCAAGCGGATTTCGTCGCCTCGACGCGAAACGATGGTGGCATGGAAGCGTCCACGTGTGCTTGCTGGGGCCATCGGCGCGGCGTTGCGCCCGCGTCCAAACGGCTGACGACCGATCGTCTCCGGCATCGTCCGGAACGGGCCGCGGACCGCCGATTCGTTGGCGCTCGATGCGTATCGCTGCTGGCCGAGCGGCCTCGACTCGGCATCGGCCATGGTGCACAGTGAGCGCGTTTCCACCGAGCTTTCCGCTGAGACGACGGCACTGTCGCTCGCTTGTTACCGGAGAAGAGCATTGCCGTCAGGCGATACCGATCGATCGTCGCGCGGCGCCGCTGACCGCTCGGGGGCGCCGGCCCGCCGGGCCGGAGACATCGCTGGCCCGCGTCGCACCGCCAGCTCGATGGCCGAACGGCCTTGCGGACCCGGATGAACGCAGCGTCCACCCCCGCGCCGGACGCTGCCGCGACCGAGGCCGCGCCGTCGGCGACCGAACGCGAACGACGGTCGGCGCGTCGTCCGCGTGCCGTCGCAGTCGGCGTCTACCTGGTGGCTCTGACGCTGACCGCGGTCCTGCCCATGGTCGCACTATGGGCGGTCATCCTGGGCGAGCTGCAGGACCGTGACCAGGCCGGCGTCCTTGCCGAAGCCACGCACGAGTCGGTTGCGGTTGCGGAGCGCGTCGGGCAGCAGTTGCGTGACATGGTGACGACGTCGTCGATCATCGCAACCTCGCCCGAACTTGCGGACGGCGATTTCGCCGCCCTGCATGCGCGCGCACGCGCGGCGATGCATGCGAGCAGCTATTACATGCTCCTGGTGCGCCCCGACGGACAGCAGCTTCTCAACACGCGCGTTCCCTACGGGACGCCCTTGGCGAGAACGTCGGATATGAACGTGCTGGCGCAGGCGCTGTCCACGGGTCGCGCCATCGTGTCGGACCTGTTTTTCGGCCAGACGAGCCAGCGGTGGGTCTACAACGTCGTCTTTCCGCTGTCGGGTCCGTTTGCCGCTCGGGCGGGCGCGCTGATCCTTACGCAGAACGGATCGGAATTCGAGGCCGCTCTGGGCAAGGATCGTCTGCCCATCGGCTGGCACAGTGCGCTGATCGACGGCGCCGGGAAGGTCATCGCTTCTACCGACGATTCCGCGGTCGGCAAGCCGCTGGCGCAAGCGTGGATGCAGCGGGATAAACTCGCCGACCGTCGCAGCGGCGCCGACACGACAGCGGACGAGATCATGTATGGATTCGCATCCGTCCCGAACACGTCCTGGTTGGCGGTCCGGTGGGGACCGACCGGAGCGGTGCAGCAGCATTTCGGCGAAGGCTGGCGCTGGCTAGTGGTGGGCACCTCCAGCATCCTGGTGATCGCCATGGCGGTCGGCATCTTTCTTGCCTACCGATTGCGGCAAGCGATCGCCGACTTGGCCAACCTCGCCCGACGCATCGGCGACGGCGCCGTCGTTTCGCCCGCATACACCGGCGTCCGCGAGGTCGACGACGTGTCGCAGGCGCTTTCCGAGACCTCGCTCAAGCTGCGGCAGGCCGAGGACCGGGTCCGCGTCGTCCTGCACGAGCTTTCCCATCGCACCAAGAACGTCACCCAGATCACCGAGTCGCTGATCCGGCAGACCGGCCGGCACAGCGACAACCTCGGCGATTTCGTTTCCAGCCTGAGCCGACGCCTGCGCGGCCTGACCCAGTCGCTGACGCTGTTGACGTCTGAAGACTGGGGCGACGTGTCGATGCGCGCCCTGGTCGAGACGCAGCTACAGGTTTTTGCGGAAGCCGAATCGAGGGTGATGATCGAGGGCGAGGATTTCCTGGCGCGCTCCGACGTCGCCAAGACGCTCGGCATGGTCGTGCACGAGCTCGGCACCAATGCGGTGAAGTACGGTGCGCTTTCCGTGCCCGACGGCCAGGTCCGCGTGACATGGTCGCAGGATGAGAGCGTCGCGGAGCCGGTTTTCCGCTTCGAATGGTCCGAAGCCGACGGCCCGGAGATCGGCAAGCTCGGCCGGAAGGGCTTCGGCTCTTACCTGATCGAGAGCAGCGTCAGGAGCCTCGGCGGCACCGCCGTCGTCGAGTTCTTCTCGAACGGGCTCCAGTGGCAGATCCGGACGCCGCTGGAGAACGTCCGGCGCGCGCACTGACGGTCGGTCAATCGCGCAGCGCCGCGCAGGCCCGCTGGATGCGCCGGCAGGCGTCCTCCAGCAGTTCCGTCGCCGTGGCATAGGAGATCCGGAAATAGGGCGACAGCCCGAACGCCGCGCCCTGCACCACCGCGACGCCCTCGGTCTCCAGGAGATAGGTCACGAACTCGGTGTCGCTGCCGATCTTCTGGCCGCTCGGCGCGGTCTTGCCGATGGTGCCGGCGCACGACGGATAGACGTAGAACGCGCCTTCCGGCGTGCGGCAGGTGATGCCCTTGGCCTGGTTGAGCATCGACACGACGAGGTCGCGGCGCTCCTTGAAGATCGCGTTGTGCCGGGGGATGAAGTCCTGCGGCCCGTTGAGCGCGGCGACCGTGGCCGCCTGGGTGATCGAGGACGCGTGCGTCGTCGAGTGCGACTGCACGTCGTTCATCGCCTTGATCAGCGCCTTCGGCCCGCCGGCATAGCCGAGCCGCCAGCCGGTCATGCAGTAGGACTTCGACACGCCGTTCATGGTCAAGGTGCGGTCGTACAGCCGCGGCTCGACCTGCAGCGGGGTGACGAACTCGAAATCGTCGTAGGTGACGTGCTCGTAGATGTCGTCGGACAGCAGCCACACATGCGGATGGCGCATCAGCACGTCGGTGAGGCCCTTCACCTCCGCCTTCGTATAGGCGGCGCCGGTCGGGTTCGACGGCGAGTTGAAGATCAGCCACTTGGTCTTGGGCGTGATCGCCGCCTCCAGCTCTGCCGGGGTCAGCTTGAAGCCGTTCTTCTCCTGCGCCGGCGCGAAGACCGGCGTGCCTTCGGCAAGGATCACCATGTCAGGGTAGGACACCCAGTAGGGCGCCGGGATGATGACCTCGTCGCCCGGGTCGAGGGTGGCCATCATCGCGTTGAAGATCACCTGCTTGCCGCCGGTGCACACCGCGATCTGGTCGAGGCCATATTCGATGCCGTTCTCGCGCTTGAACTTGCCGATGATCGCCTTGCGCAGCTCGATGGTGCCGGGCACCGGGGTGTACTTCGAATCGCCGCGCTGGATGGCGGCGATCCCCGCCTCCTTGACGTTGTCCGGGGTGTCGAAGTCGGGCTCGCCGGCCCCCAGCCCGATCACGTCGCGCCCCGCCGCCTTCATCTCCACCACCTTGCCGGTCAGGGCATTGGTGGGGGACGGGGTGATCCGCGACAGGCGGGCGGCGATGATCGACATGACGGGGCTCGTTGGGTTGGAACTGAGGCGGCGGCACCCTAGCGCCGCCGGGGCGGCCGGCGCAACGGCTGTATGGCCGGCCGGCTGACAACCGCGGGCCGGCGCGCCATATTACCGCCATGGCTACCCAGCTCCTGGACCGGCCCGCTTCCGACGCGGGGGTCCCCTATACCGTCCAGTCCGATTTCGCGCCCGCCGGCGACCAGCCGCAGGCGATCGAGCAGCTCACCGCCGGCGTTGACGGCGGCGAGCGCGACCAGGTGCTGCTGGGTGTCACCGGGTCGGGCAAGACCTTCACCATGGCGCACGTGATCCAGCGGACGGCCAAGCCGACCCTGATCCTGGCGCCCAACAAGACGCTCGCCGCGCAGCTCTACGGCGAGATGAAATCGTTCTTCCCGAACAACGCGGTGGAGTATT